>PLZO01000025.1 GCA_003152165.1 Chloroflexota bacterium | reverse complement strand
GGGGCGCCTGGTCGGCTCCGCCGGCGCATTGGTCGGACGAAATCGTGGAGAAGCTTTCGAGTGGGGCCTTCCTCGCCAAGATCCAAGATGCCGTCTCGCAGCTCCCCGACAGCCAGCGCGCCGTCGTAACACTTCGGGATCTTGATGGACTGTCCAGCAAGGATGTATGTGACGTGCTCGAGATCAGCGAAGCCAACCAACGGGTTCTGTTACACCGCGGACGGAGCCGTTTAAGGGCCATCTTCGAAGACGAGGTGGCGCGGCGATGAGGTTCCTCACACTCCGGCGTGACCTCGTGTGCCGGGAGGCGGTTGAGCTCGTGACCGACTACCTCGAGGGCAGGATGGCGCGCCGCGACGCCAAACGCTTCGAGGCGCACCTCGCTAACTGCGACGGCTGCGATGAGTACATCCGACAGATCCGGGCGACGATCGAGATCCTCGGGAACGTCCAGCCCGAGGACCTGGCACCCGAGACCCGCCAGGGCCTTATGGATCTCTACCGGGACTTCCGGGCGAACTGACGCGCTCGGGTCCGGACCAGGCCTGGCCAGGAGCGCCGCCGAGGCCTGGACCAGCTCGATCGGCGTGCCGAAGCTGCTGCACAGATGGACAAAGGCCACCGTCGTCCCGCGACGCGCCGAGCGTCGCCTCGTACCAGGCCATCGNNTCGATCCCGGTCACCGTTGGAGCCCCGACAGCTGACCGCTCGTCACCGCAGCAACTCTCCGCTGCGCCCCGGGAGCAATTGAACGGCCCGTAATCTGCTATATCAGGCAAAGGCGGCGCTTTTCCGCCCCCGACATCGCGGAGGTCAAGATGGCCGGTTCGCTGATCGTCTCAGGTGCCCGTACGCCGATCGGCAAGCTGGCTGGATCGCTGTCGGGCTGCTCAGCCATGGAGCTCGGCGGCTTGGCGATCAAGGCGGCACTCGAGCGGGCGGGTCTCAAGCCCGAGGACGTCGACTATGTGGTGATGGGCCAGGTGCTCGGGGCAGGGCAAGGCCAGGTCACCGCCCGGCAGGCCGCTGTGCACGCCGGCATACCGATGGTGACGCCTGCGACGACAGTCAACAAAGTCTGCCTCTCGGGCCTCAACTCCATCCACCTAGCCGATCTCATGATCCGCGCAGGCGAGGCAGCCATCGTTGTCGCCGGAGGCATGGAGTCGATGAGCCGGGCGCCCTACCTGTTGCCCGGCGCCAGGGACGGCTACCGGTTCGGTGACCAACGCGTCGTCGACTCGATGATGCACGACGGACTTTTCTGCGCGTTCGATCGCGTGGCAATGGGCTTGAGCGCCGACGCCTACGGCCGCGCCGCGGGGGTCTCGCGCGAGCGCCAGGACACCATCGCTGCCGCTTCGCACGAGCGCGCTTCCACGGCGATCAAAGAGGGCCGACTCGCAGAAGANNACGACCGTCGCGACGCTCGCCGCCTTACGACCCGCCTTCGACCAGGAGGGAACGGTCACCGCCGGCAACGCGAGCCAGATCTCCGACGGGGGCGCGGCTGTCGTTGTGATGTCGCCCGAACGCGCCGACGAGCTCGGAATTGCTCCCCTAGGCGAGATCATCGGCTACGGCCAGGTGGCAGGGCCTGACACTTCTTTGCTCACTCAGCCCTCCCGGGCAATTCGAGAGGCCGTCGCCAAGGCCGGGCTCGAGATCTCAGAGGTCGACCTGTTCGAGATAAGCGAAGCCTTTGCCGTGGTGAGCGCCGCATCCATCGACGACCTCGGAGTGTCCGATGCCATCGTCAACGTGAACGGGGGTGCGATCGCCCTCGGCCACCCGATCGGCATGTCGGGCACGCGGTTGGCCATTTCCATCCTCTACGAGCTGCGCCGCCGTGGTGGCGGCGTCGGTGCGGTCGGACTCTGCGGCGGTGGCGGCCAGGGCGACGCTGCGGTCCTGCGCACCGTCGCCTAGCGATGCAAGTGTCGTAGCCGGGAAGTGGCGGTGTCAACGCGACACAAGCATCCCTTCGGGCTCTGAAGATCCATGAACAGTTTCTCCGGGCCGACGAGGCGACGGGACGGCTGTCTTATCTCACGCCGGACCCGGAGGCGCTTGCGGCTCAGCTCGCCGGCCGGGAACACAGCCCAGGCCAGCTCAGCCACTGACCTCCCGACGCCCCTCGATCGCGCGCCCGAGCGTCAGCTCGTCGGCATACTCGAGATCGCCGCCGACCGGCAGTCCGCTAGCAATCCTCGTGACCTTCACCCCGAGAGGCAGCAGCAACCTGGCGAGGTACATTGCCGTTGCCTCGCCTTCGAGGTTGGGGTTGGTGCACAAGATCACCTCGGCGACACCGGCGGCTCCGAGTCTCACGAGGAGCGGCCGCACGCGAAGCTGCTCCGGGCCGACGCCGTCGATCGGGCTGAGCGCCCCTCCGAGCACGTGGTAGGTGCCGTGGAACTCGCGAGTCCGCTCGACGGCGACGATGTCTCGCGGGTCCTCGACGACGCATATGACCGCGGCGTCCCGGCGCGGATCGGAGCAGATCGTGCAGAGCTCGTTCTCGGCGACATTGAAACACCGCTCGCAGAGCCGGATGCGGTCTTTCACCTCGGCGATCGCGTTTGCCAGGCGAAGGACGCTGTCCTTATCGGTCTCCAGCA
>PLZO01000091.1 GCA_003152165.1 Chloroflexota bacterium | reverse complement strand
GGGAGCACGCCCTCGCCTGGAAGCTCGCAGGCGAGCCTGGGGTGAACGAGGTGTTCGTGGCACCCGGTGGATTCGCTATCGGCAACGAGCCGCGCGTCAGCTGCCTGCCCGAAGTCGATCCGCTTGACCCTGCCGCAGTCGTCGCGGCGGCGGGGGCGGCAGCGGCCGAGCTTGTCGTGATCGGGCCCGAGGCGTCGCTCGCGGCCGGCGTGGCCGATGCCTGCACGGCGGCTGGGATCCCGGTCTTTGGACCATCACGATCCGCCGCCCGGATCGAGACGAGCAAGTCGTTTTGCCACGCTGTCGCTGCGGCGGCAGGGGTGCGGATGGCCCACTCCCGATCATTCAGCCGGCTGGCTCCGGCCCGGGTCTTCGCCGCCGAGCTTGCCGCGGGCGGTGACGGCCTGGTCGTCAAGGCCGACGGCCTGGCGGCCGGCAAGGGCGTGACCATATGCGCTTCACTGCGTGAGGCCGAGGCCGCGCTCGAGGCGATCTTCGGGGCGGCCGTTTCCAGCGGTGAGCCGGGCGGCGAGGCAGCCGACGGGAGTGGGGGATCCGGACAGAACGAGCTGGCCAGGGTCGTGATCGAAGAACGCCTGTTCGGCCTCGAAGCCAGCGTGATCGCGCTGTGCGACGGCCGCGATGCCCTGGCCCTCCCGCCCGCGCGCGATTTCAAGCGGCTGGCCGACGGCGACCGCGGACCGAACACCGGCGGGATGGGTGCGTACAGCCCCCTGCCCGACCTGCCCGACCAGGCCGTCCAGGAGATCGTTGCCAGCGTGCATCGGCCCCTCCTGGCTGAGCTGGCCCGGCAGGGTAGCCCGTTCCGGGGTGCCCTCTACGCGGGCCTGATCCTGACCGCCAACGGGCCAGTCCTGCTTGAGTGCAACGCCCGCTTCGGCGATCCGGAGACGCAGGTGACCTTGCCCCGCCTGGCCGTGCCGCTCGGGCCGCTCCTGCGAGCCGCCGCTCGGCGCGAGCTGGCCGCTGCGGCGGCCGCCCTTGGTCTGGGTGGCTCAGGCCGGCCAGAGCGCGAGCCGTCCACGCTCATCCCGGTCCTGCCCGGAGCGGCAGTCGGTTTCGTCCTCGCCAGCGCCGGCTACCCCGAGCGAGCGCGGTGGGGTGACGCGATCCGCGGCCTTGCGCCAGGTGCCGGCGCGGACGTGGTTTCCGGCGAGCCGCCCGGTCTCGTCTTCCACTCGGGTACAACCGTCGATCCCGACGGACTGGTCCGGACCAACGGCGGCCGCGTGCTGACTGCGGTCGGCCGGGGCGCGGACCTGGAGTCGGCTCGCGGGGCGGCCGAGCGCCTCGCCGACGCAATCGACTTCGACGGCGTCCAGCGCCGGCGCGACATCGCCCGCGACCTGCCGGCCCAGCCGGTCGGGTCGTCCAGGTCGATCCCGGCCGGAGTTCCGGCGTGATCCGGCGCTACACCCTGGCCGAGATGGGCGCGATCTGGTCGGATGCCGCCCACTTCGAGGAGATGCTCCGGGTCGAGCTAGCCGTGGCCCGTGTCCAGGCCGCCCGCGGCCTGATCCCGAAGGGGGCCTTCGCCACGATCGAGTCACGGGCGCGCGTGGACATTGGCCGGATCACCGAGATCGAGCAGGCGACCGACCACGATGTCATCGCCTTCGTGAGCCAGGTCGCCGAGAGCGTTGGACCGGACGGCCGCTATCTCCACCTCGGACTGACCAGCAGCGACGTCGTCGATACGGCCCTCGCCCTGCAGCTCCGGTCGGCCGGCGAGCGTCTCCTCGTCGATGCCGACCGCCTCCTTGTCGCACTCGTCGCCCGGGCCCGGGCCGAGGCCGACACCGTGATGATGGGCAGAACCCATTCGGTTCACGCGGAGCCGACCACGCTCGGCCTGAAGCTTGCCGGTTGGGCGTTCGAGCTGGCCCGCGATCGGGTTCGCCTGGCCAGCGCCGTGGACGAGATCGGGACGGGCAAGATCTCCGGCCCGGTCGGCACGTATAGCCATCTCGATCCCGATCTCGAAGCCGAGGTCCTGGCCAGCCTGGGCCTCCATGTCGATCCGGTCAGCAGCCAGATCGTTCAGCGCGACCGGCACGCGGCGCTCCTCGCAGCGATCGCGATCACGGGCGGCTCGCTTGAGCGCTTCGCCACCGAAGTCCGCAACCTCCAGCACACCGAGATCGGGGAGCTCCTGGAGCCGTTCCGAGCCGGCCAGAAGGGGAGCTCGGCCATGCCCCACAAGCGCAACCCGATCCTGGCCGAGCGGATGGCCGGGCTGGCCCGCCTGTTGCGCGGCTACGCCGGGGCGGCGCTCGAGAACCAGCCGTTGTGGCATGAGCGCGACATCAGCCACTCCAGCGCTGAGCGGGTCCTCCTGCCCGACGCCACGATCCTGCTTGATTACATGCTCGTGAAGATGACCGGGCTGGTGGGCGGACTCGTCGTCCGGCCGGAGCGGATGCGCGAGAACATCGAGCGGGGGTTCGGCCTGCATGCCAGCAGTCGGGTCCTTGTGGCCCTTGTTGAGGATGGCGGGCTCGCCCGGGAGGATGCCTACGCGATCGTCCAGGGCGCCGCCCTGCGCGCAGCCGACGAGCGTCGGCCCCTGCGCGAGCTGCTGGCGATGGAGCCGACCGTGGCGGCCCGGCTCAGTCTCAGTCGGCTCGATGCCTGCTTCGACGATGCGACGTTCCTGCGCTACGCCTCGGTCGGCATCGGCCGTCTCGATCGGATCGAGGCCGAGCTGCTCGTCCGGGGCGCCGCCAGGACGAGTGCCCAGCCAGACGGCTACGCGTCGGATCAAGCGCTGCCACCGGAGCCGGAGGTGGTCGATGCCCCTCGCTGAGTCGTTCGTGCGATCGGGCAAGGTCCGCGACCTGTACGACATCGATGCCGACACCTTGCTCCTGGTGGCATCCGACCGGCTGTCGGCCTTCGACGTCGTGCTGCCAACGGCCATCCCGGACAAAGGCCGGGTGCTCACTGGACTGTCGCGATTCTGGTTCGCCGAGACCGCTGGGATCGTGCCGAACCATCTCCGCTCGACCTCGCCGGCAGACCTGCCCGATGGCTCGATCGTCACCGAATCACTCGACCTGAAGTCAGGCCTGGTGAGCCGCGACGCCATCCCCGCCGAGACGGCCGACCTGCCCGGCCGGATGATGATCTGCCGGCGGGCCCGGGTCCTGCCGGTCGAGGTCATCGTCAGGGGATACCTCGCGGGATCGGGTTGGCAGGACTACCGGCGGACCGGTGCCGTGTCCGGGATCAGCCTGCCCGCTGGCCTGCGCCAGAGCGATCGGCTGCCGGCACCCCTGTTCACGCCCTCAACCAAGGCCGAGCTGGGCACTCACGATCAGAACATCACGTTTGACGAGATGGTCGACGGACTCGTCCCGATCGCCGACGATCTGGAGATGGCCGGCGCGCTGGCCGAGCGGGTCCGCTCGATCGCGCTGGCCCTGTACGGCTACGGCGCGGCGATCGTGGCCCGGGCGGGCATCCTGCTGGCCGATACGAAGTTCGAGTTCGGGCTGTCGGCCGGCGGCGAGCTGCTCCTGATCGACGAGGTGATGACGCCCGACTCGTCGCGCTTCTGGCAGGCCGAGGCGTACGAGCCGGGTCGGCCCCAGGCGAGCTACGACAAGCAGTTCGTACGCGATTGGCTCGAAGCGCAGCCCTGGAACAAGACCGCACCGGGGCCCGAGCTGCCCGCGGAGATCGTGGCCGGGACACGCGAGCGTTACGTCGAGGCCTTTGAACGGATTACCGGCGCGAGCTTCGCGCGCTACCTGCAAGAGGACCTGATCGCCCGATGAGCGCGTCATTTCGCTACGCCGTCAACGTCGCGCCGAAAGCGGGGATCCTCGATCCGCAGGGCCGCGCCGTGGAGCACAGCCTGCCCCATCTGGGGGTCAGCGGCGTGTCCGCCATTCGGGTCGGCCGGCGGATTGAGCTGACGGTCGAGGCGGCCGACGTCGCTGCCGCCCGGGCGGTCGTCGAGCGGCTGGCCGGCGAGCTCCTGAGCAACCCGCTGATCGAGGTGTACCACGTCGAGCCGCTCGGGGCCGCCTCCAGCCTCGTGGCCGAAGCGCCCCGA
The DNA here is from genome assembly GCA_003152165.1 of Chloroflexota bacterium. Lineage (GTDB taxonomy): Bacteria > Chloroflexota > Limnocylindria > Limnocylindrales > CSP1-4 > Palsa-1033. The sequence continues at coordinate 9,916 of PLZO01000091.1, read as the reverse complement.
TGACCCGGATCGGGGTGGTCATCTTTCCCGGTTCCAACGGCGACGCGGATGCGCTCCATGCGATCGAGCTGGCCGGCGCGGAGCCCGTGCCGCTGTGGCACGAGTCGGCGACTCTGGACGGGGTCGCTGCGGTGATCCTGCCCGGTGGCTTTGCCTATGGCGACTACCTGCGGGCCGGGGTGATCGCCCGGTTCAGCCCAGTAATGCGAGCCGTGGCTGCGTTCGCCGCCGGGGGCGGTTTCGTCCTGGGGATCTGCAATGGCTTCCAGGTCCTGGCCGAAGCCGGGCTCGTGCCCGGTGCGCTCCTGCGCAATCGCGCCCTGCGCTTCCTCGGCCGCGATGTCCTGATCGTCCCCGAGCGGCTCGATACGCCATTTACCAGGGCGATCACCGGTCGCGGCCCGCTGCGGATACCGATCGCCCACGGCGAGGGCTGCTACTTCGCCGATGAGGCAACCCTCGACGGCCTGGAGCGCGACGGCCAGGTCCTCTTCCGCTACGCCGATCAGGACGGCGGTCGGGCTGCCGCGGGCGACGAGCGCTCGAACCCGAACGGATCGCTGCGGGCCATCGCCGGCGTGCTCAACCCAGCCGGCAACGTGGCCGGCCTGATGCCCCATCCGGAGCGGGCAGCCGAGTCCGTCCTGGGCAACGACGCTGGCCTCGTGATCATCTGCTCGTTGGTCGAGGCGGCCGCGGAGCGCGAAATGGCGGCCGGCCCAGCCCTCGTTGGGACGACCGGATGACGGCCGTCGCGTCGGCACCCGAGCTCGCTCCACTCCATCGCCGCCTGGGCTTGACCGACCTCGAGCTCGCGGCAATCGAGGCCAAGCTTGGCCGGTCGCCGAACGACCTCGAGCTGGCGATCTTCAGCGTGATGTGGAGCGAGCACTGCTCGTACAAGAGCTCCCGGCCACTCCTCCGGACGCTGCCGACTGGCGGCGCCGACGTGGTCGCCGGACCGGGCGAGAACGCTGGGGTGATCTCGATCGGCGATGGTCTGGCGGTCGCATTCAAGATCGAATCGCACAACCACCCCTCGGCGGTCGAGCCCTACCAGGGCGCGGCCACCGGGGTCGGCGGGATCCTGCGCGACATCTTCACGATGGGTGCCCGGCCGATCGCCGTCCTCGATGCGCTGCGCTTCGGCGATCCCGCCGACGCCCGGACCCGCCATCTGCTGCGCGGGGTCGTCGCCGGGGTCGGCGGGTACGGCAACTGCGTCGGCGTGCCGACGGTCGGCGGCGAGCTCGTCTTCGACCCGTCGTATGCGGGCAACCCCCTGGTCAATGTGATGGCGATCGGCCTCCTGCCGGCGGGCCGACTGACCCTGGCCCAGGCGCCCGGCCCCGGCAACCTGGCGATCCTGTTCGGCTCGACGACCGGCCGCGACGGGATCGGTGGCGCGTCCGTGCTGGCCAGTGCCACCTTCGCCGACGACGACCCATCGAAACGGCCGACCGTCCAGGTTGGCGACCCGTTCGCCGAGAAGCTCCTGATCGAGGCCTGCCTGGAGCTGATCGAGGCCGGGCTGGTCGAGGGCCTGCAGGACCTTGGCGCCGGCGGGATCAGTTGTGCGACCTCCGAGACGGCCGACCGGGCGGGCACCGGGATCCTCGTTGATCTCGACGCGATTCCCTGCCGTGAGCCGGGGATGGCCCCATTCGAGGTGATGATCAGCGAGTCGCAAGAGCGGATGCTGGCGATCGTGCGGCCCGAGCGCGAGCCGGCGGTGCGGGCGATCTGCGCCCACTGGAACCTGCCGGTCGCGACGATCGGCCGGGTGACCGCCGACGGCGACATCACGATCGTCGGGGGTGGCCTCAACGCTAACGGCCGGCCGAATCCCGACTCGGTCGAGCTGGCCCGGATCCCGGCCGCGGCGTTGACCTCAGCCGCGATCGTCCATGACCGACCGTCCACGCCCCCGTCGCGGCGGCGCGCCGCGCCGGCACCCGGGGTTCCGCTTGAGCGGAATGACCTGCTGCCGGAACGAGGGATGGATCCGGGCGCGATCCTGCTTGGCCTGATCGGCAGCCCGAACCTGGCTAGCCGGCGCTTTGTCTTTGAGCAGTACGATTCGACCGTCCAGGTGAACACCGTCGTCGGGCCCGGCCATGGGGCCGCAGTCCTGCGGGTCAAGGGCACGTCGAAGGCGCTGGTCGCCTCGACCGACGGCAACCAGGCGATCGGGGCAATCGACCCGTGGCTCGGTGCGGCGTTGAGCGTGGCCGAGGCGACCCGCAACGTGTCGATCACCGGCGCCCGACCGCTCGGCGTCACAAATTGCCTGAACTACGCTGACCCCACCCGACCGGAGGCATTCTGGCAGCTCAAGGAAGGCGTCCGGGGCCTGGCCGACGCCTGCCGGGCACTCGATGTTCCAGTTACCGGCGGCAACGTCTCGCTCTACAACGAGTCGCCCGCCGGGCCGATCGCGCCGACACCCGAGATCGGAGTCGTCGGCCTGCTCGACGACATCGCCCAACTCGTCGGGCCAGAGTTCGTGGCCGACGGCGACGCGCTGATCCTCGTGGGCGAGACAACGCCGGGCCTGGCTGGCAGTGTCTATGCTGAGCTAGCCGGGGTGGCGCCCGAGGACGGACCCCCCGGCATCGACCTGGCCCGGGAGGCGGCCGTCCAGCGCTTCGTCCGCGAAGCGATCGGGCGCGGGCTCGTGGCTTCGGCCCAGGATGTGTCCGGGGGCGGTCTGGCCGTCGCCCTGGCCGAGGGAGCGATCTGGGGGGACCGCGGGGCACAGGTCCGCCTGCTCATCAACGGCACACCGGCCGTCGACCTGTTCGGCGAGAGCCCGTCCCGGCTCGTCCTGACGACCCGGCCGGGCGATGCACCTGTGCTCCTCCTACTGGCCGCCGAGCAGGGCCTCCCGGCAAGCGAGATCGGCACGGTCGGTGGCGACCGCCTGGTGATCGAGCTCGGCGGCCGCGGTGCAATCGGCGACGCGGAAGGTCGCGGCGCGCAGGTCTCCGATGCCCTCGAGGTCACCATCGCCGACCTCCGCCACGCCTGGGACTACGGTCTGCAACGGGCCCTCGGCGAGGATCCGCCGGCACATCCGGGTGATGGCGTAGAGCCCCCGGATTCCGCCCGAGGCACCGGCTAGATGTGCGGCGTGTTCGGCGCGGTTGTCCCCGTCGGTTCGGAGACCGAGGCGGCGGCCGTTGCCGCCCTGGGCCTGTTCGCCCTCCAGCACCGCGGCCAGGAATCGGCCGGGGTGGCGGTCAGCGACGGCGAGCAGCTGATGGTCTACAAGGATCTGGGAATGATCAGCTCGGTCCTCGACGAGCGCCGCCTGCCCAGCCTGCGCGGTCGCCTGGCGATCGCCCACTGCCGCTACTCCACGACGGGATCGACCGTCTGGGAGAACTCCCAGCCCACCCTCCGGCTGGGTCCGCGCCGGGCGATCTCCCTCGGACACAACGGCAACCTGGTCAATACCCGGGAGCTCCTCGGCCAGCTGCGGGGCGGTCGATCGCGGCTGTCCGCCTCAACCGACACGGAGCTGCTGACGGCGCTGATCGCAGACGAACCGGCCGCCGACACGGTCGACGCCCTGCTCCATGTCCTGCCCCGCGTGCGCGGTGCCTTCAGCCTGGTCATCCTCGACGAGCGCCGGGTCGTCGGCGTCCGGGATCCCCATGGCTTCCGCCCGCTTGTCCTCGGCCGCCTGCCGCTGCCGGAGTCGGGCGACAACCTGGTGCCGGGCCTGTGGGGCGATGACGAGCGGGTCGGCTGGGTCCTCGCCTCGGAAACGGCCGCGCTGGACATCGTGGGGGCGGAGTTCGTGCGGGACGTGGCACCTGGCGAGATCGTCGTCCTCGAACAGGGCCACGCCCCGCGTTCGGTGCGCTATGCCGTGCCGCAGCCGGCTCTGTGCGTCTTCGAGCTGATCTACTTCGCCCGGCCGGATTCGTACATGGAGGGCCGCAACCTGTACGAGGTCCGGCGCAAGATGGGGATGCAGCTCGCGCTCGAGCACCCGATCGAGACGGACCTGGTGATGCCGGTGCCCGACACGGGCGCGCCGGCCGCAGCCGGCTACGCCGAGGCATCGGGGATTCCCTACCGGGAGGGCCTCGTCCGCAACCGTTACAGCGGGCGAACATTTATCCAGCCCTCCCAGACGATGCGCCAGCGGGGGGTCACGATCAAGCTCAACCCGCTCCGCGAGGTCGTCCGCGGCCGGCGCCTGACGGTCGTCGATGACTCGATCGTGCGGGGCACGACCACCAAGCAGATCGTGAGCATCCTGCGCAAGGCCGGCGCGACCGAGATCCACGTCCGGATCAGCGCCCCGCCGATCTACCATCCCTGCTTCTACGGGATCGACACCCAGATCGAAACCGAGCTGATCGCCGCAACTCATTCGCTCGAGGAGATCCGCTCGTTTATCGGGGCCGACTCGCTCGGTTACCTCTCGATCTCGGGCGTGCTGGCCGCACTCGAGCTGCCGTACGAGCAGTTCTGCTTTGCCTGCTTCGACGGGCGCTACCCGGAGCCCGTCCCGTACGATGCCGCGAGTCGCAAGTTCATGCTCGAGGAAGATCCACTCGAGGCGGCCAGTGGGCTGGTCCTGCCGGTTGTCCGAGGCTGAGCGCCATCTGACCGTGGCCAAGGAAGCAGGACCCCGAACGGCCTATGCCCAGGCCGGCGTTGATGTCGAGGCCGGCGAGCGAGCCGTGGCGTTGATGCGGGCGGCCGTCGAAGCGACCCATGGACCGGCGGTCATCGGCGGCCTGGGCGGTTTCGGCGGGGCGATCGCGATCCCGGCCGGCTACCGCGAGCCGGTCCTCGTGAGCTCGACCGATGGCGTGGGTACAAAGGCTGCGATCGCCGCGGCTCTCGGCCGCTACGACACGATTGGACGCGACCTGGTCGCGATGTGCGCCGACGACGTCGTGTGCAGTGGCGCCGCGCCGCTCTTCTTCCTCGACTACATCGCCGTCGGCCGGCTCGACCCGGCCAGCGTCGCCGAGCTCGTGGCCTCTGTTGCCGAGGGCTGCCGCGAGGCCCGCTGCGCCCTGCTCGGCGGCGAGACAGCGGAGCACCCCGGGCTGATGGAGCCCGGGGTCTTCGACCTGGCCGGCTGCTGCACCGGAATCGTGGAGCGCGATCGGTTGATCGACGAGTCCCTGGCACGGTCCGGGGATGCGGTCCTGGGGTTGCTCGCTAGCGGACTCCATTCCAACGGTTATTCGCTGGTCCGGTCGCTTCTCGCCGAACACGACCTTAACCTGGCCCAGCCGTACCAGGAGCGCCTGCTCCTGACGCTTGGCGAAGCGCCAACCAGCGAGGCCCTCCAGGCCGCGCCAGCCGAGGCGTTGATGACCCTCGGGGAGGTCCTCCTGACCCCGACCCGGATCTACGCCGCGGCGATCCTCGACCTGAGGACCGCCCTCGATGAGGCCGGATTCGAGCTGCGCGGGGTGGCCCATATCACCGGCGGGGGCCTGCCCGGCAATGCCGCCCGGATGCTGCCGGCCTCGCTGGGGGTCCGGCTGGATCCGGATCGCTGGCCGATGCCCTCGGTCATGCGCCTGTTCGGTGCGCTGGGCGGCCTTGAGGACGATGAGCTGCGGGCGACGTTCAATGGCGGCCTCGGGATGCTCGCGATCGTCGAGCCGGCCGCACGGCCCAGCGCACTCGCGGCGCTAGCCCGATCCGGGATCGAGAGCCTGGTTGTCGGCGAGGTCGTTGAGACCGCCGACCTGGGTGGCCAGCGCTACACGGAGGGTTCTCTGTCGTCCCTCACCGGGCGGCGATGACCGGGCGGATCGCCGTCGGCGTATCCGGCGCGGGATCGAACCTGCGGGCCATTGCCGCCGCCGCCAGCCGGGCCGAGCTGGGCGGATCGATCGTGCTGGTCTTCGCCGACCGCCCGTGCCCCGCCCTGGACTGGGCAGTTGAGCAGGGCTTCGACACGGCGATCGTGCCCGCCCCGATCCTCTCCGACGACGTCGGCCGGGCGGCCTGGGACCGGACCCTGGCCGAGACGCTAGCGGCGGTCCGGCCGGACGTGGTGGTGCTCGCCGGCTTCATGCGGGTGCTAGGGCCGGCCGTCCTTGTGGCGTTTCCCGACCGGATCGTGAATACGCACCCCGCCCTCGCGCCGGCCTTTCCAGGGGCCCACGCCGTCCCCGACGCAGTCGAGCGTGGGGTGACAATGACCGGGGTGACGATCCATCTTGTTGATGCCACCCTGGACGGCGGCCCGATCGTCCTGCAGGAAGCGGTTGCGCTGGTCCCGGGCGACGACCCGGCGGCCCTCCACGATCGAATCCGGGCAGTCGAGCAGCGTCTCCTGCCACGAGCAGTCGGCCTGCTCCTGGCCGGCGCCGTCGAGGTGCACGCCGGTCGGCTGACGATCAATGTCGAGCGAGCCGAGGCCAACCTGCCGATTCCTCGCCGGGCCCTCCTGTCAGTGTCCGACAAGACCGGGCTGGAGTCACTGGGTCGGGGCCTGGTGGCCCTCGGGTTCGAGCTCGTGTCGACCGGCGGCAGCGCCCGGGCTCTGCGCTCGGCCGGCCTGCCGGTCACCGACGTGGCCGCCCTGACCGGCTTCCCGGAGATGCTCGATGGGCGGGTGAAGACGCTCCACCCGCGGGTCCACGCCGGCATCCTGGCCGACCGGCGTCGGCTGGAACAGCGCCGCCAGCTCGTGGCCAGCGGGATCGCCCCGTTCGAGCTGGTCGTGGTCAACCTCTATCCGTTCGCGGCCGCCGCCGAGCGTCCCGGCACCTCCTTTGATGCACTGGTCGAGGAGATCGACATCGGCGGGCCGACGCTGATCCGGGCCGCCGCCAAGAACCACGCCTCGGTCACGGTGGTGACCTCGCCCGAGCGTTATCCCGCGATCCTTGCGGCGCTCGCTTCGGCCGAGGGCCCGTCCGCGGGCCTGCGGGCCGCGCTGGCCATCGAGGTGTTCCGGCACACGGCCGCCTACGACGCCCGGATCGCGGCGACCTTGCCCGAGCGGATGGTCGCGGCCGGAATCGAGCTGCCGGACGAGCCGGGCCTGCCCGGGGCGTCCGATCCCTATCCAGCGACGATCACGATCGGGCTCGACAAGGTCGAGACGCTCCGCTATGGCGAGAACCCACATCAACCGGCCGCGCGCTACCGGCTGGCCGGTGCAACAGCGGCCGCCGGACCGTTCGCGGGCAGGGCGGCTCCGCTCCAGGGCAAGGCCCTGAGCTACAACAACGTGCTCGACGGATCGGCCGCGGCGGCCCTCGCCCGGAGCCTGCGCGGACCGGGTTGCGTGATCGTCAAGCACACCAACCCATGCGGGGCCGCCGAACGCGACTCGCTCCTCGAAGCTTGGCACGCGGCGCTCGCGGGCGACCCGGTGTCGGCCTTTGGCGGGGTGGTAGCACTAACCCAGCGGGTTGATCGGGCCGTGGCCGAGGCGCTCGCGGCGATCTTCCTCGAGCTGATCGTGGCCCCCGGTTTCGAGCCCGCGGCGCTCGAGGTTCTGGCCCGCAAACCGAACCTCCGACTCATCGTCGACCCGGGGCCCGGGCCTGCCGGGGAGCCACCGGCGCCCGATCCGCTCGGCTCGCTCCGGGCGGTCGGGGGCGCGGTCCTGGTCACCAGCCGCGACGACGCGCCCGACGACCCCGCCGGCTGGCGAGTGGCAACCAGGCGCTCCCCGACGACCGCAGAGAGGCTGGACCTGGACCTCGCCTGGCGGCTTGTCCGGGGCGCGACCAGCAATGCAATCGTGCTGGTCCGCGATCGCCGCCTGATCGGCCTCGGTTCGGGCCAGACCAGCCGGGTCGATGCCGCCCGCCAGGCGGTGAGCAAGGCGCAGGCGATCTCAGGGACCACATCCACCATGGGGGCTGCCTGCGCCTCCGATGCCTACTTCCCGTTTCCGGACGGAGTTGAGGCTTGCCTGGCGGCCGGGGTGAGCGCGTTCATCCAGCCGGGCGGCTCCCTGCGCGACCCGCAGGTCATCGCTGCTGCCGACGGCGTGGGCGCTACGATGATCCTTACAGGGGTGCGCCATTTCCGACATTGATCGACGTCGTCCCGGGCCTCGTTCGCGTCGCCTGCGATCGGTCGCGCTGACCGCGTGGCTCGGCGTTGGCGTGCTCCTCGCCGGCTGCGCCCCCGTCCCCCCCGGGCCGATCGCCACTGCGACCGCCTCGTTCCCGCCCAGTTCCCCGGCCCTGCCCGCTTCGGGCGGGACTGGTTCGCTGCCGACCACGGCGCCACCGGCGAGCTCGCCGGAAGCCACGCCGGCTGCCCTCCACGCCGGCTGCCCGGCGACCAAGGTGAACGATCGGGCGTCAACCGGTCAGCGGGCCCTCTACGTTGCCACTGCAAACTGGTCGGGCTACGTGGCCCGCGCGAGCAGGGCCTTCAGCTGCATCCAGGGCAGATGGACCCAGCCGACCCTGACCTGCCCCGTGAGTGGCAACGCGTCGGTCGCGATCTGGATCGGCTTCGATGGTGAGACAGGTTCGAGCCGGACGACCCTCGAACAGATTGGAACCAACACCGACTGCCTGGACGGCCGCGCCCGGACGTTCGCCTGGTTCGAGATCCTGCCGCGCGACCGGTTCGAGCAGGAATTCCGGCTGGAGGTCAACTCGGGCGACCGGATCGCCGCCTCCATCGCTCTCGTCGGTCGCTCCTATCACCTGGTCATCCAGAACCTGACGACCGGCGGCGTCGACGACACCCTTCAGCCTTCGCCAAACGGCCGGCGGCTGACGGCTGAATGGGTCGTCGAAGCGCCGACGGTCGACTGCCCGAGCGACTGCCAGGTCGCCTCCCTGGCGGCCTTCGGAACGGTTTCGTTCAGCGCGGACCGGGCGATCCTGGCCGGCCAGACCGGGCCGATCGGGGACGCTCGCTGGAGCCGTGTCCGACTCGACCTGGAGTCGCGGACTGGGTTGGTCAAGGCGCGGCCAGGTTCTCTGATGAAGGACGGAGCGGGCTTCGCCGTCGTCTGGCACCATCGCTGACCGCGTGGCTCGCCACGTGCCGGCGATCCGGCGCATGATTCACCCTGGAGGTACAAGCCAATGACCGAACCAGTCAATCCCAATCCTCTGGATGATGAGCCTGCCGGGCGCGACCTGGCCGGCACGATCTCGGCGATCGCCGGGGAACTCAGTGAACGGGTCACGGTTCTCGTCGACAAGGCGACTCCGGTCGTCCGCGACGCGGCCGCTCGGGCCTCGGAGCTCGTCGCAAAGGTCGGCGAGGCCGCCGGTCCGGCCGCCCATCGGGCCGCCGGGGCCACCGCCGACCTCGGCGAGAAAGTTGCCGCCAAGGGTCGCGATTGGGCGACCGACCTGCGCCGATCGAACCAGGCGGCGGGCCAGCCAGTCGAGGGCGCGCCAGTCGAGGGCCAGCCAGCCGAGGGCGCGCCAGCCGAGGGCGCGGCCCGACCGACCGCCGAACCGTGGGCCGATCAGGGCTTGCCGGCGGAGCCTGTCGTCCCAGCGCCAACGGACGCGGCGGCCACGGACCCAGCGGCCACGGACCCAGCGGCCACGGACCCAGCGGCCACGGACCATTCGCCGGGCGGATGACCGCCCGTTGCCACTATTACCTCACGACGGCGAGCAGCTCGCGCTTGATGAGCGCCTGTATCTGGGGCTCGATCGCCGCCTCGTCCTGGCCGGTGACGGCGGCGAGGGCGGCCGGGGTGAAGCTTTGGCCGAGCACGGCAGCGTCGAGAATCAGGGCGCGGTCTTCGGGCGGCAGGCTGGGCAGACGACGAACCCGACGACCTGGGTGAGGATGGCGACGCCCGTCGGGGGCCGGATGGGTACCTGATCGATCACGGCGCCGAGGTACTGCCCAGGGGTCAGGGCGCCGAGGTTGGCGGCGCCCTGCAACGGCCACCTGTGTCGACCCTTGGCCAGGGGCGTCAGAC
>PLZO01000096.1 GCA_003152165.1 Chloroflexota bacterium | reverse complement strand
CCGGGAACGCCAGCACCAACTGACCGAGGAGCCCGGGCCTCAGCCACGGATTCCTCCATGGCCGCGGCTGCCGCCACGCTCGGTGGCACACTGCGGTCAATGGGCACGCCCCGCCGGATCCTGGTCCACCCTGAACCGCGCCTGAGCGCTCCGACGCGCGCCGTCCGGCTGCCCGACAGGGGGCTCCGCCGGCTGATCGATGACATGGTGGTCACGATGCGCAGGGCCGGTGGCATCGGTCTGGCCGCACCCCAGATCGGCGAGCCACTCCGGCTGGCCGTAGTCGAGGTCGGGGGCCTGCTCCTGGTCATCGGCAATCCGGCGCTGGTGAAGACCGGTTTTCCGGCCGTCGACTGGGAGGGCTGCCTGTCGATCCCGGAGCGGGTGGCCCAGGTGCGCCGGGCTGCGGAGATTGTGATCGTGGCCGATGACATCGAGGGCCGCCGCATCCGCCATCGCGCCAGCGGGCTGCTGGCCCGGGCCTTCCAACACGAGATGGACCACCTCGCCGGCCGGCTCTACATCGAGCTGGTCGACCCGTCCGAACTGGTCGACACGCGGCTCCATCCGGTCCCGCCGGAATGAGCGGTGGAAGGCGCGAAGGCTTCGGGATCGTCCTGGGCCACGGGGCGTCAGGAACCGCGGCCAGCATGTCTCCCTACGTCGACGGCTTGCGAGCGCGAGGACTGACCGCCGACGCGATCGACCTGCGGCGAGGTAGGGCCGAGGACGCGGTGGCGGGCTTCTGGAGCGCGGCGGAGGCGCTTGGTGCGAGCCGAGCCGAGGCAGCCGACGGCGGCCGCACAGGCCTCGTCGTTGGCGGGCAGTCGTTCGGCGGTCGGGTGGCCAGCCTTGTTGCCGCTGAGCGCCCGGCCGAGGTCAGGGCGCTGGTCTGCTTTTCGTACCCGCTCCATCGGCCGGGCGCACCGGAGACCTGGGACGCCCGCACGGCGCACTGGCCGCTGATCGCGTGCCCGGTTCTGCTGCTCTCGGGCGAGTCCGACCCGTTCGCCAGGATCGATCTCCTGCGAGCGGCGCTCGATCGCCTGCCCAATGCCGAGCTGGTGACCTATCCCCGGGTCGGTCACGGTCTGCTGGCCGTCCTGCCCGACGTCCTTGATCGAGTCGCGGCATTCCTTGGACCGGGAACCTAGACGAGTCGCTCCGCAAGGTAGCGCAGGGCGATCGGATAGCGGTACTCGATGCCGCCGTGACCCGCCTCGAAGAGCTCGAAGAACGGTGGTACCGAGCCGGCCGCGACGCATGCCTGGCGGAAGGCCTCGGCGCCCAGATCGAGGTGGTATTCATCGCGGGTGCCGGCATCGATGTAGATCGCACGCAGGCCGCGCAGCGCCGCGATCCCCTGTTCGGTGCGGGCAATCCGGACCGGATCCCAGGCCAGCCATCGCGCCCAGACCTCCGGAATCAGCTCGCCGGTGCTCGGATCGAAGGGCAGCCGAACCGTGCCGTCCGGATCGGCCGAGTAGCAGGCGGCCATCGCATAGCTGTTGATCAGTACCTCGTCGACGCCCTTCGAGAACGCTGGCCGGCTGTGGAAGTCGGCCCACCAACGTTCGATCGAACCGTCGAAGCCGTCGCGCAGCGCACGCGCCGCCGGCCCGAAGTCGCCCTGGTAGCAGATCTCGAACAGGGCGTCGCCGGCGTGGGTCGCCAGGGCACCGAATCGGTCTGGCCGGAGGAGGCCGTTGATCATTGCCCCGTAGCCCCCGCTCGACTTGCCACTGATCCCCCGATGGGCCGGCCGGGCCAGTGTCCGGTAGTGGGCGTCCACCCAGTCGACCACCTCGTCGGCCAGGTACGTTCCGTAGCGGCCCGTTCCCGGTGAGTCGATGAACTGGCTGCCGCCGTACGACGTCCAACAATCGACGAACACGATGATCGTCGGCGGGGCAGCGCCAGCACCGCTGAACAGCTCGTCGATCAGCTCCAGGACGGTCGGCCGAAAGGCGGACCGGTTGCGCCACATGTCGACCTGGCCGGTCATCCCCTGGATCAGGTAGATCGATGGCAGGCGCCGCCCCGGCTCGGCGTCGTAGGCCCGCGGCAGGTAGGCCCAGAGCGGTCGCTCGGCGGGGTCGCCCAGGGGATTGCCGCGCAATGCGGCGCTCTCGAAGAGGTGCTCCTCGAGCCGTCCGCGGAGTGGGGTCGACCACGGCTTCACGAGCCAAATGATCGCCGATCCAACCCGGTTCGGCTCGGCGCAGCAGGTCTTCGGCTGCCGCGGTCGATGCAGGTCCGCACCTGTTCGCCCGGTCCGACGCGGGCGCAGCCGCTAGGCTTGTGGGGCGGATCGTTCGACACGCGGCCTTCGCGTGCCTCCCGTCCCGCCCGGATCGGTGACCGTGATGTCCCCCGACTACAACGAGCGCGGCCTGCTGATCGAGCTCGAGCCCGAGGCCGGACGCCTCTACGACCGCCACCTCAAAGTCGCCCAGGAATGGTTCCCCCACGACTACATTCCCTACCGGCTCGGCCGTGACTTCGACAAGGAGCCCTGGACACCGGATCAGCCGCGCCTGACCGGCGTCGCCCAGACGGCCTTTGAGATCAACCTCCTGACCGAGGACAACCTGCCCTCGTACCACCGGTTGATCCACGGGATGTTCGGCGATGGCGACGGGGCGTGGATCAACTGGATCGGCCGCTGGACCGCCGAGGAAGGCCGCCATGCGATCGTGCTCCGCGACTACCTGATGGTCACGAGGAACATCGATCCGATCCTGCTCGAACGCGGCCGGATGAGCCAGCTCGAGAAGGGCTACGACATCGCCTCGCCCGATACCCTCCACGGCCTGGCCTACGTCGCCTTCCAGGAGCTCGCGACGCGCATCTCGCACCGCAATACCGGTCGCTATTCGGACGACCCGGTGGCCGACCGGATCATGATCCGGATCGCTGCCGACGAGAACCTGCACATGGTCTTCTACCGCGACATCATGTCGGCCGCCATCGTCCTCGAGCCGTCGGCTGCCGTGTGCGCGATCGTTGACGAGGTCCTCTCGTTCCAGATGCCCGGGGCCGGAATTCCGCAGTTCGTGCGCAAGGCGGCCCAAATGGCCCGGGCGGGGATTTACGATGTCCGCGTCCACCGGGATGAAGTTCTCATGCCGATCCTCCGCCACTGGCGGATCTTCGACCTGGGCAACCTGAATGAAGCGGCGGAGGAGGCCCGCCGCCGGCTGGTGGAGCACCTCGACAAGTTGGAGGCGACGGCCCGGCGCTTCGAGGAGCGCTTGGCCGGATCAAAGATCCCCAGGATTGCCGCCACAGGCTGACCACAGAGATGGAGAGATCGAGATGAGCGACTCGCGCGGCGACGACCGGACCACGAAGTTCCTGCTCTCGGAAGACCAGATCCCGCGGGCCTGGTACAACATCGCCGCAGATCTGCCGATCCCGCCGGCGCCGGTCCTTCATCCGGGCACCGGCCAGCCGATCGGCCCGGCCGACCTCGCCCCGCTCTTCCCGATGGCCCTGATCGGCCAGGAGGTCAGCACCGAGCGCGAGATCGAGATCCCCGAACCGGTCCGCGAGGCCTATCGGCTGTATCGGCCCAGTCCCCTCTTCCGGGCCCGTCGGCTCGAGCAGGTCCTCGATACGCCTGCTCACATCTACTACAAGTACGAGGGCGGCAGCCCGGCCGGCAGCCACAAGCCGAATACGGCGATCGCCCAGGCCTTCTACAACCAGCAGGAGGGCACGAAGCGGATCGCGACCGAGACCGGGGCGGGCCAGTGGGGCAGCGCGCTTGCGTTTGCCGGCGCCATGTTCAACCTCGAGGTCAAGGTCTACATGGTCCGGGCCAGCTACGACCAGAAGCCGTACCGGCGGATCCTGATGGAGACGTATGGCGCCGAGGTCGTCGCCAGCCCCAGCCCGACCACGAACTACGGTCGGGGCGTCCTGGCCGAGCACCCCGACAGCCCCGGCTCGTTGGGCATGGCGATCAGCGAGGCCGTCGAGGACGCTGCCACTCGCGACGACACCAAGTACAGCCTGGGCTCCGTCCTCAATCACGTTCTCATCCACCAGAGCGTGGTGGGGCTCGAGGCGATCGAGCAGATGGCGATGGCCGGCGAGGAGCCGGACCTGATCATCGCCTGCGCCGGCGGCGGCTCGAACTTCGCCGGGTTGGCCTTCCCGTTCCTTGGTCTCACCTTCCGGGGCGGGCGCAAATACCGGGTAATCGCGGTCGAGCCCGAGGCTGCACCGTCGCTGACCCGGGGCGTGTACGCCTACGACTTCGGCGACACCGGCAAGATGACCCCGCTGGTCAAGATGTTCACCCTCGGCTCCGACTTCATCCCCGAGCCAATCCACGCCGGCGGCCTGCGCTATCACGGGATGTCCCCGCTGGTCAGCCTGCTCAAGGACCACGGCGACATCGAGGCGCGGGCGGTCCACCAGGGGCCGGCCTTCGCCGCGGCAGTTGCCTTCGCCCGGGCCGAGGGCATCCTGCCGGCACCGGAGTCTGCCCATGCGATCCGGGTGGCCATGGACGAAGCCATCGCCGCCAAGGCCTCCGGCGAGAAGAAGGTCATCCTGTTCAACCTGTCCGGCCACGGTCACTTCGACCTGGCGGCGTATGAGCGGTACCTCAGCGGCTCGCTCGAGGACTACGAGTACGTCCCCGACGAGGCTGCCCTGGCCGGCCTGCCCAAGGTCGGCTAGGCCCCGGGGCTCGGCGCGCCGGCCTGGGCGTTCCCGCAGCTCGTCGCCTGGGCGTTCCGGCTCGGCGCGCGGCCTGGGCGTTCCGGCGACTCCTCGCCTGGGCGTTCCCGCGGCTCGCCCCTGCCCTCGGACCCGTTGGTGCTCCCCACGCGACAAACCGGCACATGTCGAGCCCGAGGAGGTCACTGGACCTTTTCGGGCTCGCTCGTTCATCCAGGCGCACGCTCAGCTCGGGATGAAATCAAGGCGAAGAGTCCGCGCATAGGGCGGGTTGGGCACGTTTTCGTGTCGTTTGTCGCTCTGGAAGCACCAATTGCAACGCCGGATCGGGGTTTCGACGACCCGCCAGCGCGATTCGTCGCGCATTATGCCGGCGCCACGAAGACCTCGGCCGACGTGTTCGCGAAGACGGACCGATAGCCGGCGGCGATGATTGCCGCCCGCACCGCGCGCGGCAGGTCGGCAGGCTCCAGGACGACGTAGGCGAACCCATCGTGGAGCTCGGCGGCCAGGCCGGCGACCGGATAGATCCGGCCGCCGGCCGTAAAGATGTTTGTCGTGGCATCAGCGCACACCATGGTCTCCTCGATGCCGGTGAAGTCTGCGATCGGCAGGCTCGTCGACCCCTGGTAGCTCGCGGCGACGTGGAGGAGCTGCGAGTCGGCGCCGAGTCGTCCGCCGCTGACCTCCTGACGGAGGAACGCCAGGACCTGGCGACCGGACGCGTCGACGACCAGGCGGACGTCCGGATACCCCTGCCAGTAGCCCAGCTCGGCCGTCCGCAGGTCGTGGGCCAGGCCGTCGGCGACGGCGTGCGACGCCTGGGCGGAGTCGGGTGCGGGCGACCCGAGCGACAGCAGGACGACGGCCAGGAAGGCGCCCACGAGCGCCGGGCGAACGAACGCCGGGCCCCGTCCGCGAGCCACCGCCGCCACCAGGCCAGCGGCCGCCGGAACGCAGGCCCACGGCAGCCAGTAGCCGACGGCCTTGGGAACCTCGTAGCGTAGTGACTGCCCGACCAGCAACGAGTCCGGTACCGCAGCCACGAGCAGGAGCGCCCCGCCGCCCGCGGCCAGCGATGCAAAGAGCAGCCGGCGGCCGCCGCGCGAGGTTGGGGCGAGCCCGACGGCGGCAAGCACGGCCGCTGCGAACAGCACCGGGAACGCCGGGTTGAGCGATTGCGAGGCCTGGCCGAGCGCATCCGGGACGCCGACGACGATCGCGAGCACGACCAGCCCGCCGGCAACGATCGTCACCCCAGTCGCCCAGCGCGCCTCGATCCGCGACCAGGCGACTCGATCTGCGGACGCGGCCGCCACGAGAGCGACGAAGACCGCTGCCACGAAGGCCACCAGCCCCAGCAGCGGCGCCGGTTCGAGTCCGATCATCACGGCCAGCTGGGGCAAGACGGCCACCGCCGTGGCCAGCAGCGCGGGGATCGCCCGCCGGGCCAACCGGGCGGGATCAGCCATGGTCAGGATGGCGACGCTCCCCGCAGTGAGGACTCCGACCAGCGGATGGACGAGGGTCGCCGCGGTCAGGGCAGCGGCCAACAGCCAATCCGGCCGGCCCGCGCGCTCGATCTCGGAATGGACCCGATCCGGAACCAAGAGGAGCGCGAAGGTGAGAGCCGCGAGCGGCAGGGCGACTACGCTGTCGCGAACGTCCGGCAGGCGCACAAAGGTGAACGCCAACGGGAACGCGAGAAGCGCCCAGAACCCGGCCTCTCGCCCGAACGCGGCACCGGCCAGGCGTCGCGCGGCGACCGCCGAGATCACGAGTAGCGGACCCGTGAACGCGGCGACGGCCAGGGCAGCCGGCAATCCGGTGAGGGTTGCCAGGGTGCCCATCAGCGCCGAGTAGCCCAGGAAGAGGCGCGACGCGCCGTAGATCGGCGAGGGATAGGTGGCCAGCGACGCGATGCTCCCGAAGACGCGCAGGTGCTCGGCCGGCGCGACGTGGTTGGGCAGGACGTCCGCCGCCGGGACGACCGGCGACGCCAATGCGACAAGCAGCGGCCCGCACCATACCAACGCAACGAGCAGCCCGCGCGCGAAGTTGGACCGGTCGACCCCGAATGACAGCGCGACCAGGGGACGGGCGCCGAGCCCGGCCAAGCAGACGACGAGCAGGACCGCCGCCAGAACGACCGGTCGGAACAGGCCGACTCCGCCAAGCACGAAGACGAGCAGGGCATCGAGCAGGACCGCGCCCCCGAAGCCGGCCAGGACGAGGTCCGACCATGAGCGGTACGCCGTTCGACGGACCCGCCGCAGGACCACGGCACCGGCCAGCACGTTCAGCGTGGCGGCGATCGAGACCGCGACCGCCGCCGGGAAGGTCACGGGCAACTGGCTCACGATCCCGGCCAGTGCCCCTCCGAACGTGAAGCCTTCGAGTGGATCACCCTGGCGCAGGGCCACCTCGAGGAGCAGCGCGGCGCCCGCTCCGAGGAGCAACCATGCTTCGACCGGCGACCGGGCGAGGCGGCTGCGTTGGCCCGAGCCCCGCTCAGCGTCCGAGGGCGTCGAGGAGCTCATTCCAGGCGGACAGATAGGCATCAATGTCCTCGTCTGTCGCCGGGACCGAGGCGACCGGTCCGGCCCCGACGATTGCCTCCCAGACTCCGCGGTTGGCGAGCCAGATCCGGATCAGGCGGGTGAGGAGGTCGTCCTGGCAGGCGCGCGCCTCGTCGGCATTGCGGAGTGGATCCGGGCCGAACGTGTAGCCGGCCCGCGGTCCGAGCTGATAGATGTGCCAGGGCAGCCCGACCCGGGCAACCGCCGCGCGCATCCCATCGGCCAGGCGACCGCCCAGCCGCTGGGTGCTCGCGTAGGCGGCTGGGGTCAGGATCTCGAGCATCGTGGCCCGCGCGGCGGCCAGCGACAGGGCGTTGCCGAAGAGCGTCCCGCCGATCGCGACCAGGTCGGAACGCTCGCCGTCGGCGCCCTTGGCCTGGATCAGGACCGTGGCAATCTCGTCGGTCATCCCCCATGCACCGAACGGAACCCCACCGGCGATCGACTTGCCGCAGGTCACGAAGTCGGGATCGAGGCCCCAGGCGGCCGTCAATCCGCCCGGCCCGACGACCTGGGTGTGGGTCTCGTCGATCGCGAGCAGCGTGCCCGCCTCCCGGGTGAGTCGGCGGAGCTCGGCATGGAAGCCCGGGTCGGGCAGGATCATCCCGAAGTTGTTGGTCAACGCCGGCTCGGTCAGGACGACCGCGATGTCGCGCCGCTCGAGGGCGGCGGCGAGCGCAGCCAGATCGTTCAGGGGTACGAGGATCGTGCCGTTCACGACATCACGGGCAACACCCCGCTCTTCGGGGACGAGAACGCCCTCCGGATCGAGCTCAACCAGCGCCTCGGCCAGGTGGCCGAGGTACTTCCCGTCGAACATCAGGACCTTGTCCCGACCGGTTGCGACCCGGGCGACCCGGATCGCCTCGGTGTTGGCCTGGCTGGCCGACAGGGTGTACTGCCACTTCGGCAGGCCATAGCGCCGGCCGAGCTCCTCGGAGACGACGATCGCGTCCTCGACCGGCAGCAGGAACTGGTGGCCTCTGGCGAGGCGCTCGCTGACCGCCCGGACCAGCGGCTCGGGGGCGTAGCCGCAGAACATCGACATGTCAGCGATGTTGAAGTCGGAGTAGGTGTGGCCGTCGACATCGGTGAACCGGGCCCCATGGCCCTCGGCCGCCCACAGTGGTGGGTGGTGGTAGCTGCTCACGTGCCAGGCCATCGGCACGCCGTTGGGCATCACCTTTCGACCACGCTCGAGCAGGGCCAGCGAGCGGGGATGCTCGGCCACGAAACGCTCGTCCTCGCGCTGCTTCAGCTCGCGGACGCCGGCGCGCTCAACGGTTGGCATGGCCGCAGGGTACTAGGCTCGCCAGCGGGGCGGGCACTCGTCTCGGTGGCACTCCCGCCCGGCGGCACTCTTGCTCGGTCGATGTGCGACGATCCGCCGATGTGGCAGCTCGGCCTCCCGCCGCTCGAGATCGTCGCCCGGTCGGTCATCGTCTACGCCATTTTTCTGGCGGCCCTGCGGATCTTCGGGAAACGCGAGATCGGCCAGTTCACCCTGTTCGACCTGGCCCTTGTCCTGCTCGCGGCAAATGCCCTCCAGCCCGCGATCACCGGGCCGGACCAGTCGATCCCGGGCGCCGCGATCATCATCGTCACGATCTTCGTCCTGAATGGACTCGTGTCTGCGCTCCGTCGGCGCGTTCCGTTCGTCCGGCGATTGCTCGAGTTCCAGCCGACGGTCATCGGTCGAAACGGGGCCTGGCTGCCCGAGGCCCTGGACAAGGAGGGGCTGGACGAGGACGACCTGGGGGCGGCCCTGCGCGAGCACGGCCTCGATTCGATCAAGGAGATGAAGCTGGCCGTTCTCGAGCAGGATGGTTCGCTGAGCATCGTGCCGACCGACGGCAACGACCTCCAGATCCGGGCCCGACGGCGGCGCTACAAGCACCACGCCTGAGGCTAGGCGGCCGGTCCCAGCGTTTCCCTGGCGGCGGCGAGGAGCGGCTCGACCGCCTCATTCCAGCTCGGCCGGAGATCACGGTCGATCGCGTAGCCGCCGTAACCGGGACGAGTCGCCAGCCAGGCCAGGCCGTCCCGGCCCATCGCGAAGGCCGTCGTCGCGTAGGCATCTGCAACGGCCAGGCTCGGACCGCCGACGGTCATGCTCAGCAGCTCGTCCGGTGAACGGCCGGTCCGCGGATTCACGATGTGCTTGCCCCGCTCGTACAGGCCTGACGTGGCAACCGCCCAGCGACCCACGGCCGCGCCGAACGATAGACGGGCCACGATCTGGTCGGCCTCGACCGGATGACGGATGCCCACGATCCACGACCGCCCTGGTTCGGGCGAACCGCGCAGGATCACGTCGCCGCCGGCATTGATCGCGTAGTTGCGCGCCCCCGCCGCCTCGAGGATGAAGGCGGCTTCCTCCACCGCCCAGCCCTTGACGTAGCCGGACGGGTCCAGGCCGCCGAGCAGGCCCGGCCCTCGGATATCGAAGAACCCCTCGCTCTCCTGGCGGAGCGCCTCGCAGCGAGTCAGGACGAAACGCACGTCCGCAGAGCAGTCCTCAGCCACGATCTCCGCCCGCGCGAGGCGACTGATCTCACTGCCGGCCCGGTACGGGCTGAACCGTGCATCGACATCGACGAGCCAGGCGATGGCGTCGTCCAGCGCGGACTCGGGCACGTCCCGATCACGGACGTCGATCCCGATGACGGTGCCCATCGTTGCGACGATCCGGCGCGGCCGATTCCGGGGCGCCTCGACCGCCGCCGCCAGTGCGCCGAGCTGCTCAACCATGGGCCTGGTCGATCGCACTCTGGAGCGACTGGGCGTAGGCCTCGCTGGTGTAGGTAGCGCCTGACACCGTATTGATGTTGGCGCTCTGGGCAGACAAGACCTCACTCTGGAGGATCGGGGCGACGCTCTGGGAGATAAACCCAGACCGGCCCTGGTCGGGCATCTGCGCGACTACGTCGGTGATCTTGCCGGCAACAAGGGTGATCTGGACCTGGACCTGACCGTATGGGTATTGGACGGCCGCCCCGGTGAACGTGCCACTACCCTTTGACGCGGCGTTCGTCGGCGCGGGCGTCGCGCCCGCAGCTGGCGGCGCGGGCGTCGCGCCCGCAGCTGGCGGCGCGGGCGTCGCGCCAAGTACGCCCGGCAGACGATGACGATGGCTTGGCTCCGCAGCTGGCGGCGTGGACGTCAGTGGCCCGCTGACACCAGTGCCCGTGCCGGCGTCGGTTGTCGGAGCCGGGTTGGTCGACGGACCCGGGATGACCGCGACCTGACCCGGGCCGCCCAGCGCCGATACCGGCGTGGCTGGCGTCTTGAAGCTGAACAGCAGGACCAGTGCAAGGGCGGTTGTGACACAGGCGGCGACGGCGCGTTTCGGCATCAGAATCTCCGGATCAGAATGCGAATCGTTCGAAGTGGATGTGGCCGCGTGGGATGCCGAGGAGCTGCAGGCCGTCGCGGACCGCCTCCATCATCGGCGTGGGGCCGCACAGGTAGACTTCGCGCTCGCGCACGTCGGGCACGAGTCGTCGGAGCGCACCGGGAGCGAGTGGATCGACCGGCATCGCCCGCGATCCGCGCGCGCCGATGAGGTAGTGGACGGCAGCTCCGCGGGCCGTGGCCAGGTGGTCGAGCTCCTCGCGAAAGACGATGTCCTTGGGCCGACTCGCCCGATACAGCAAGGTCAGGTCGCCGGGGTCCGCCGGCAGCTCCTCGAAGAGCGCCCGGAGCGGTGTGATGCCGATTCCGGCGGCGATCAGCAAGACTCGCCGCCGCTTGCGCCGGGCACCCGTCAGCAGGCCGTATGGTCCCTCGAGATACACCCGCGTCCCGATCGCCAAAGCTGCCATCGACATCGTGTCGTGGCCCAGGTCCTTGACCGTCAGGCGGATCCAGCGCCCGTTCGGAGCCGCCGAGATCGAGAATGGATGACCACGCCACCAACTGCCCCAGACGAGGAACCGGACGATGACGAACTGGCCCGCCCGGATCGCGAACTGGTCGAGATCCCGCCCGCTCAGGTAGATCGAGACCACCCCGGGGCCCTCGCGCTCGACGTTGGCGACCCGGAACTGGTGGCGCAGCGAGAGGGCCAGCGGCTGGAGGAACCGGAACACCAGGATCGTCGCCGCGGCAATCACATACAGGGCGACCCAGTATGCCCAGGCGATCGGGTCGTGGGCGAAGTCGGCGCCCGTCACCAGCTGGTGCCCGAGACCCAGCGCGATCGCCAGGTAGGCGTAGAAGTGAATCCCGTGCCACGTTTCGTAGGAGAGGTGGCGCCGGGCGATCCGGACCGAGCTGACGGCCACGGTCACAAACAAGACGAGCGAAACACCGGCCATCAGCATGAACTGGTACGTCGTAAGCAGCGACCACGCTTCGACGATGACATTGGAACCGTCGGCCAGGGCAAAGCCGAGCGTTGTGAGCAGGACGTGGCCGACGATGAACCAGACGCACGCGAAGCCGACCCAGCGGTGAGCGGCGGTCAGACCGTCCATCCCAACGACCTGCTCGAGCCACGGACTGCGCGACATCAGGACCAGCTGGATCAGGGCGAGGTAGCCGCCGAGCAGGGCCGTCAGCTCGCCAGCCGCGATGAACCAGCCACTTGGCGAGGTCAACAGGTCGAGCCCACCGTGACGCAACCACATGGCCCCGATCAGCAGCCCGTTGCCCACCAGGACAGCGACGATGTCGCGCGTGTCCAGCGACCATCGTCGCGGCAACGGTACAGCTCGGCGTGTGCCGGTCATCGTGGCCATCGACTCCTAGCCTGCGAGGCCACCATGAGAGGCGCCTGAAATAACGCCCGGCGGGCACGGGATGCGTCGGCCTCAGGCACGGGTGGCCTGGGCGTTGCTGGACGGCAGCTGGACATTGAAGCGGGCCCCGGCCTCGGCGCGATTCACGACAGAGATCCGACCGCCGTGCCGTTCGACGATCCACTGGGCGATCGCCAGGCCCAGCCCGGTTCCTCCGGCCGGTGCCCCAGGCGCGCGCCAGAAGCGATCGAAGACCCGGGGCAGATCCTCCGGCCGAATGCCCGTGCCTTGATCCTCTACCGACAGGATCGCCGTTCGGCCATCGCCACGCACCGCCACCTTGACCTCGCCACCGGGCGGGCTGTGGCGGATCGCGTTGTCGACCAGGATGGCCACAAGCTGCCGTAGCCGGACTGGGTCGCCGATCACGGCGGCCGGCTCGGGATCGACGACGATCCGGACATTCCGGTCGGCGGCAGGCTGGACCAGCGTCGATGCCGCCTCGCCCGCCACGTCGCCCAGGTCGAGGGGCAGACGATCGAGCTCGATGGCGCCCGAGTCGGATCGGGCCAGCAGGAGCAGGTCATCGACCAGCGTGGACAACTGGCGGACCTCGGCGGTGATGTCTTCGAGGGCGTCACCGACGGTCGCGACCGGCTCGGATCCATGCCGAGCGAGGTACTCGACTGAGCTGCGGATCACCGTGAGCGGCGTCCGCAGCTCATGGCTCGCATCGGCCGCGAACTCTCGCTGGCGCCGCAGAGCGAGGCGCTGGTTCGCCAGCGAGGCCCGGATCGGGGCGAGCGCCCGCCGCGCGTACAGCGCGCCGAAGCCGCCCGCGACAACGAGCGCAAGGAGACCGCCGACGATCAGCACGTCGACGATCACGTCGAGCGTCTTCTGCTCGTCGGTCCGATCCTGGACCACCTGGATCACGATGGTGCCGACGCGGCTCGAGGCCGTGACGCTCAGGATCCGGACCGGCACACTGGCAAGAACCGTGTCACGGATGTCCCGGCCCGTCTGCCAGGCCGCGGCGACGGACGCCTGGTTGGGCAATCCTGTCGGCACCCCGCCGTTAAGGTCGCCGATCCGGGTCCCATCGGCGGTCACCAGCACCGCAAACGTGCCCGACGATCCGCCACCGAAGACCAGGCCTGTAGGCGGTCCGTCGCCTGGATTATCGGCGCCTCCCAGAAACTGCTTGAGCGAGTCGGCTCGGGCATCGAGCTGAGCAATCCCCGTCGTCTCGAGCGAGCTGGCCACCCGGACGTAGAGCAGGGCCCCGAGCGCGAGCAGAATCAGCAGGGTCGTCCCACCACTGAACAGGACAAGCCGCCAGCCAACGCCCCGGACCAGGCGAGCGTCGCCCTGGAGGGCCTGCTGCTCGACGCGGTCGCCGCTGGCGCCGGGCTCCGATTGCTCAGCCATTGGCCAGACGGTAGCCAATTCCGCGAACCGTCTCGAGCTGAGCGCTGGCCGCACCGAGCTTGGCCCGCAGATAGTGAACGTAGGCATCAACCGCATTCGGCGTGACCGCCACGCTGAACGGCCAGGCCTGGTCGAGGAGCTGATCGCGGCTGAGAGTCTGGCCAACGTGGCGGAGGAGACACTCGAGCAGCGAGAACTCGCGCGGGCTCAGGTCGATTGAGTAGCCCGCCACGGTAACCTGGCGGGCCGTCTCGTCGAGCTCGATCGCACCGGCAACCAGCTTCGGTTCAGCGCGCCGGGCGCCGGCCGCCCCACGGCGAGAGAGGGCTCGCAGGCGGGCGGACAGCTCCTCGAACGCGAACGGCTTGACCAGGTAGTCGTCCGCCCCGGCGTCGAGCCCGCCGACCCGGTCACCAACGGTGTCCCGAGCGGTGAGCATCAGGATCGAGATGTCAGCGCCCGTGGCCCGGATTCGGCGAGCCACCTCGAGGCCGCTGATGTCGGGCAGTCCCACGTCCAGGATCACCGCTTCGACCCCCGGAGTCCCGGTTGCGAGGGCCACGGCAGACAGCCCATCGGAGGCAAGCTCGACCACGTGACGGTCCTCTTCGAGGAGCCGCTTCAGGAGCCGCCGCAGGCGCTGATCATCTTCGACGACGAGGAGGTGCATCGGCCCGCCTGTAGGTGCCGCGCCCGCGAATCTCGCCGACGCCTGGGCCAGTTGTACGCCCTGATTCTGAGAGGTACCTGAGAAAACCGGTCGTTCTGACGTCCCGCCCCGCGGGTCGCCCTCCCGGCCGTCGCCCGCCGCGGTATCGTGTCCTCCTGATTGCAGGCGCCACCCGGCGTCGAATCTGAAGGCAGAGCGGAGGTCCACCATGGGTGACAAGACGCCGAAGCGACCACCGAAACCGAAGAAGCCAAAGGCCCCGTCGGCCTGAGCCCGGGAGGCTCGAACGCACGCATGAGTGGGCTACCTGATCGGGCGAGGGTCGTGGTGATCGGCGCCGGAATCGTCGGCAACAGCATGGCCTATCACCTGGCCAGGCAGGGCTGGCGGGACATCGTGCTGATCGATAAGGGCGCTCTACCCAACCCGGGCGGTTCCACCGGTCATGCCTCGAACTTCATCTTCACCACGGATCATTCCAAGGAGATGACGGCGTTCACGCTGGACAGCGTCCGCCAGTACAAGGACCTCGGAGTGTTCACCCAGAGCGGCGGGATCGAGGTCGCCCGCACCCCTGAGCGGATGGAGGAGTTCAAGCGCCGGCTTGCCTCCGCCCACGCCTGGGGAATCGAGGCCGAGCTGATCAGTCCCGCCAGGATCAAGGAACTCGTGCCGTATATCGAGGAGTCGATCCTCCTCGGCGGCTTCTACACCCCCGGCGTGGGCGTCGTCGACTCGCTTCGAGCCGGCACGCTCATGCGTGAAGCGGCCGTCGAAATGGGCGCCTTGACCGTCTCGGCGATGACCGAGACCACCGGGATCGACGTGGTCGACGGCCGGGTTACGGCAGTTCGGACCGATCGAGGCGACATCCAGACCGAAACCGTGGTGATCGCCTGCGGGATCTGGAGCCCCCGGATCGCCCGGATGGCGGGGGCCTCGATCCCGCTCACCCCGGCCGTCCATCAGATGATCAGCGTCGGCCCCGTGCCGGCCTTTGCCGATACGGTTGGTGAGATCACCTTTCCGATCGTCCGCGACATGGATACGAACATGTACGAGCGCCAGCACGGCGGCGACCTCGAGGTCGGCTCGTATGCTCACCGGGCGATCCTGATGTCGCCCGACGAGATCCCTTCGATCGCCGAATCGGCCCAATCACCGACTGAGCTGCCCTTCACCGACGACGACTTCGACGTCCAGATGGAGCAGGCCCTGGAGCTTGTGCCCGAGATCCTGCGCGACGAGCGAGTCGGAGTGCGTTACGCGATCAACGGACTCCTGTCGCTCACTCCGGACGGGATGCCGATCCTGGGCGAGACGCCCGAGGTCCGCGGGCTATGGTCGGTTGCGGCGGTCTGGATCAAGGAGGCACCGGGGATCGCCCGAACGGTGGCCGAGTGGATGACCCACGGCACGCCCGACATCGATCCGCACTCGTCGGATATCGCCCGCTTCTACGATCACCACCGGGTGGCCGCTCACATCGATGCCCGGAGCGCGGAGGGTTTCAACAAGACCTACGGGATCGTCCATCCGATGGAGCAGTGGAACTCCAATCGGAACGTTCGACTGAGCCCAATCAACACCCGCCAACGCGAGCTGGGTGCGGTCTTCTTCGAGGCCGCGGGCTGGGAGCGACCGTTCTGGTACGGCACGAACGAGTCCCTGCTGGCGGAGTACGGCGAGCGGGTGATGCCCCGAGCGGCCGAATGGGAGTCACGCTGGTGGTCGCCGATCATCAACGCCGAGCATCTGGCCATGCGCGACCGGGTAGGCATGGTGGACCTGGCCGCTTTCGCGATCTTCGACGCCACGGGCCCGGGCGCGACCGAGTACCTCCAGGGCCTGGTGGTCAACCAGGTGGACGTCAAGGTCGGCCGGGTGATCTATACGCCGCTGCTCAACGCGGCCGGCGGGATCGTTGCCGACCTCACGATTATTCGCCTCGGTCGGGACCACTACCGGGTCGTGACCGGCGGCGGGATGGGCATGCGCGACAAGAAGTGGTTCATCGACCACCTGCCGGCCGACGGTTCGGTCCAGGTTCACGACTTGACCTCCGCCCTGTACACGATCGGAGTGTGGGGGCCGCGAGCGCGCGACCTCGTCCAGTCGGTGACCTCGGCCGACCTGTCGAATGCCGCTTTTCCGTTCGGGACCGCGCGGACGGTGGACATCAGCGGGGTGCGCACGCTGATGTCGCGGATCTCGTATGTCGGCGAGCTCGGCTGGGAGATCTACGCCCCAATGGAGCAGGGCCTCAAGCTGTGGGATGTCCTGTGGGCGGCCGGGCAGCCCCTCGGCGTGGTGGCCGTGGGGATCGGCGTGTACGCCGTCACCGGCCGCCTGGAAAAGGGCTACCGCGCCCACGGCAACGAGCTCGAGCTCGACTTCAACCTGGTCGAAGCCGGGATGGCCCGACCGAGCGTCAAGGACGCCGACTTCGTGGGCAAGGCGGCCTACCTCGTGCAGCGCGCGTCAGCGCCGGCGGCGATCCTGTGCACCTTGACGATCGATGACCCGACGTCGGCCAGCGGGGTTCGCCGCTACATGCTTGGTCGCGAGCCGATCACGACGCCGGATGGCGGATTCCTGGTCAATAGCAGGGGCCGCCGGTCGTACGCAACCAGCGCCGGCTCAGCGCCCTCCATCGGCAAGCACGTGCTGATGTCCTACCTGCCCCCCGAGTACGCGATCGAAGGCACAAAGCTGGCTGTGGAGTACTTCGGTGAGCGCTATCCGGTCACGGTCGCGATCGTCGGAAGCAGGCCGATCTTCGACCCGGAGAACACCAGGATCCGGGCGTGAACATCCTGGTCTGTGTCAAGCGGGTCCCCGAGACCGGCGGCCGGGTGACCCTCAGTGCCGACGCCCGCGAGATCGACACTCGCTACCTGGGCTTTACGGTCAGCCCGCACGAGGAGTGCGCGACCGAAGAGGCAGTCCGGCTGGTCGAGGCGAACGGAGGCAGCTCCACGGTCCTCACCCTGGGGCCGGAAGCCGCCGCGGATCAACTCCGTGCGGCGATGGCGATCGGGATCGATCGGGCGATCCTGCTGGAGACCGACGGCCAGGACTGGGATCCCGTTGCCACGGCCGCCGCGATCGTCGATGCGATCCGGGCCGAAGCCGCCGCGGGCGTCCAGTACGACCTCCTGCTGTTTGGCAACGAGGCTGCCGATTCGGGCGACTTCCAGGTCGGGATCCGAGTCGCGATCGCCCTCGGCCTGCCCTGCATCAACGGCGTGAAGTCGCTTGAGATCAAGGACGGCGTGGCGACCGCGCGACGCGAGGCCGGCGGAGGCTGGGAGGTCTTCCAGGTGCCGTTGCCGGCGATCGTCGCCGTTCGCGAGGGCATCAACCTGCCCCGCTACCCGTCAGTTCCCGGGCGTCTGCGGGCGAAGAAGAAGGAGATCGAGCGGTCCGTGCCGGTTGCCCGGCAGGCCGGGGCCGCGGGTCCCGAGAAGATCCGGTTGAGCCTCCCGGCCGAGTCCGAAGGTCGGGCGGAGATCCTAGGCACAGGCGCCGATGCGGCTCCGGCCGTCGTCGACCTGCTCGAGCGGATCGGGGTCCTGGCCTGATGATGGTCGCCCGATGATCCTCACCTTCGTGGAGCAGGCCGCCGGGCGACCTGACCGCTCGTCGCTCGAGGCCCTGACCTTTGCTCGACGGCTGGCCGCAGCCCAGGGCGTCCCGCTCGGCGCCGTGCTTTTCGGGCCGGCGGCCGAGGTCGCGGCGGCCGTGCTCGGCGCATACGGCGTCGTCGAGGCGCACCTGGTCGAGCCCGCTGGCCTGGACGCCTATGCGCCCGCCGTGTGGGGCCGCAGCGTGGCTCAGCTCGTTGGGGCGTCGCCGCCGACGGTCGTCCTCGCGGCCGGAACGGACCGTGGCCAGGAGGTCCTCGCCTATGCGGCCGCTATGCTCGATGCGCCGATGGCCGCCAATTGCATCGACGTTCGGCCGGGTGAGCCATTCGAAGTGACCCGCCAGCGCTGGGGCGGCAGTTTACTTGAAAAGGCTCGGCTCGATGGTCCCGTCCGGTTGCTGACCGTTGCCGAGCACGTGACCCAGCCCGAAGAGGCGGCCGTGCCGACCACGGTCAGCATCAGCCGTTTCACGCCGACGCTGTCCGAGGCAGACCTGCGGGTCCGGGTGATCGGGCGCGTTGCCCCTGAGCCGGGCAAGGTTTCGCTGGCAGACGCGCGGGTCGTCGTTGGCGGCGGCCGCGGGGTTGGCGGGGCCGAAGCCTTCAGCGAGCTCGAGGAGCTGGCGGGACTGCTCCACGGAGCGGTCGGCGTGTCGCGGGTCGTGACCAGCGCCGGCTGGCGACCGCACAGCCAGCAGGTCGGCCAGACCGGCACCCGGATCGCGCCCGACATCTACATCGCCTGCGGCATCAGCGGCGCGATCCAGCACATCGTGGGCTGCAAAGCGGCTAAGGCGATCCTCGTGATCAATACGGACCGCGAAGCGCCGATCATGTCGCGCGCCGCGTACGCCGTGATCGGGGACCTCCACACGGTCGTCCCCGCCGTGAGCGCCGAGATCCGTCGCCGCCAGGCCTTGTAGCCCCGACTCCGCCAGGCATCGTAGCCGCGGGTGGCGCGGGCGAGGGAGACGCCTCAGCCAGGGCACGTCTTCGCCCGGCGGCATGTCGGCGATTGGTCTTTCTGACGCAACAGATCGCACGTCGCAGCGACACGTTGGCTGCGCGGGGGCCGTGGCAAGCGGGAGTGCTCCCCCGCTGGCCGCGCAGCGGTGAACCCCTGGAGGCCCTGATCGATCAGGCCCCGGCCAGGGGCTTGGTCGCCTTGAGCGAGAAGAAGAGGGGCAGCTGCCCGGGCGTACCGGCTGGCAGGCGCCAGCGGCCATCGGGACTCTCCACCAGGAAGTCGACTGGCCACTCGACGAAGTCGAACTCATGAAGGAAGTCGATCCGCAGGCCGGCGTCGATCAGGGCACTGACGATCTCGCCGAGTGAGTGGTCCCAGCCGTGCTCGACGAGCCCTTCGGTCGGAGCGGTCGGGTCGGCGTAGGAACCGTGCACCTCGAACCGCAGCGGCGCGGGGTGCGACCAGTACGGATAGCTCAGGCGCAGCTCGCCCGCCGTGACGCCCTCGTTCTCGAAGACCTGCGCGACAGGATGGATCTCGGTCACGTAGAAGAAGCCAGCGGGCTTGACGAAGTGTGCGACCGTGGTTGCCCAGCCGACGATGTCAGCTAGCCAGCCCAGGACTCCTCTGGACGTGTAGACGACGTCGAACTGCCCATCGAGCTCGTTCGGGAGGTCGTACAGGTTCGCCTCGACGAACGTCGCCGGGATGTGGAGCTCGGCGGCCAAAGCCGTCGCGGTCGCGATCCCCTCGGGGCTGAAGTCCACCCCGGTGACAGTCGCGCCGAGACGCGCCCAGGAGAGCGTGTCCAGGCCGAAATGGCACTGGAGGTGAAGGAGGGACTTACCCTCGACATTGCCGATCTCGTCGAGTTCGTAGTCCGCCAGCCGGATCGCGCGTTCGCCGTTCCGGAACGAGGCAAGGTCGTAGAAGGCCGATCCGACGTGGATCTTCGTCCAGGCATCCCAGAGCTCGCGGTTGGCCAGGAGGGCGTCGTCCATGATCCCGAAGGTTAGTGTCTCGCCCTGAACCCGAATCGGAGGATGGAGCGGGAGACGAGGTTCGAACTCGCGACATTCAGCTTGGAAGGCTGACGCTCTGCCAACTGAGCTACTCCCGCCCGGGCCGGCATCATAGCCCAGCCCAGCCTAACGATCCGGTTCGTGCTCCCAGCCAGAGCCTGCCGAGCTAGTGCTCATTTGAGCACTTGACGCACATACGTGCGTTCCCTAGGCTCGGACCGTGCCGATCGATCCGCTGGACCTTCGCTCCGGAGCAGTCGCAGTCGCCATCCGCGAGGCGCGGCTGATCGCCGTCCTGCGCCGGATCGAGCCACGTGCTCGACTCTTCGCGCTGATCGACGACCTGGCCGCCGCTGGCATCCGGATCTTCGAGATCACGTTCGATGGCATAGATGCGGCGGGCGACCTGACGGCAGTCCGAGCCCGTCTCGCATCCCGCCCAGGCGATGGCAACAGCGTCGACGCACGGGTCGGCGCGGGGACGATCCGCTCGCTGGAGCAGCTCCGTGCCGCACTGGACGCCGGCGCAGAGTTCGGGGTGAGCCCAGTCCTCGACCAGGAGATCCTCGAAGCCGCGCTCGCCGCAGGGCTGCCATTCACCCCTGGTGCCTACACGCCCACCGAAGCCGACCGGGCGTGGCGGGCCGGCGCAACGTTCGTCAAGCTCTTCCCGGGATCGTCCCTGGGGCCGAGCCACGTTCGTGAGCTGCGCGGTCCCCTGCCGGAGATCGAGATCATCGTGACCGGCGGAGTCGAGCGCGCGAACGCGGCCGCGTTCCTGGCAGCGGGTGCCGTGGCCGTCGGCATCGGGTCAGCCCTTGGACGGATGAGCGCCGACGAGCGAATCGCCCTCGTTGCGAGCGTGCGGCAGAAGCGATGACGACTGCCCGGGAGACACCCGGAGTTAACGAAGGTCCGGCCGCTGATCTCGTCGGCCAGGTCGCCCGGCTCTTCTTCGAGGGCCAGTTGACGAAGGTCGAGATCGCCGCCCGACTCCGGATCTCCCGCTTCCGCGTTGCCCGGCTGCTGGACCAGGCCCTGGCCGACGGCGTCGTAAGGATCGAGTTCCGCGATGCGCCTGCCCAGGATCGCGCCTCCGGCCGGGCGATCGAGGAGCGCTTCGGCGTCGAGCGTTGCGTGGTGGCTGCGACGGACGACGACGCGGCTGTGGCTCGACTGGCGGCCGAGGTTGTTGACGGACTCCTTGGTCCCGGCGAGGCGATCGGCATCGCCTGGGGATCGACGGTTGGACGAGTCGTCCGGGCCATGACGGCTCGCAACGATCCCGCGATCGACATCGTCCAGCTGGCCGGCAGCTCGACGAGCCTCGATGCGGGCACGGATCCCGGCGATCTGCGCGTGGTCCTCGCCGAGCGCCTTGGGGCTCGCCATCACCGGATCCACGCCCCGGCCTTCGTCGAGTCGACCGAGCTCCGCGCGGCCCTCGTCCGCCAGCCGGAGATCGCCGCCACGGTCGAACGGTTCGATTCGCTTGCGGTCGCGCTGGTCGGGATCGGGGCGCTCATTACGTCCTGCGGCGTACCGAACTCGTCACTCCTCCGCTCCGGGGCGCTCAACGCCGCCGACCTGAAGCAGCTCTCGGGGCTCGGCGCGGTCGGCGACCTGCTTGTCCACGCCTTCACGGCCGATGGAAGGTTCGTGGCTCCGGACCTGACCGGCCGAGCGATCGCGATCTCAATCGAGCAGCTCCGGCGCATCCCGCACGTCGTTGCCGTTGCAGCCGGCCTGGCCAAGGTGGCTGCAATCGGCGGCGCCCTCGCCACGGGCGTCATCAGCGTTCTGGTCACGGACGCCACGACGGCCGGCGCGCTCCTCGGCACGGCCTCGCGGTCGACGAACGCCGGCGCACGTCGCCGCCCCGCCCTGGTCGCCCCGGGTTCGAGGCGATGAACCGACTTGCCGAGCGGGTCTGTCTTGTGACCGGCTCGACGGGGATGGCCGCGGCGGCTACCCGCCGATTCGCGGCGGAGGGAGGCAGGGTCTTCATCGTGTCGCGGACGGCCGACCATGCTCAAGCCCTCGCCGACGCGATCAACGGATCGGGCGGGGAGGCGGCCTGGGTCGCCGCCGACCTCGCCGACGAAGCGGCGACAGACTCAGCTGTGGAGGCCTGCGTCGACCTGTTCGGCCGGATTGACGGCCTATTCTCGGTCGCCGGTGGAAGCGGCCGGCGATTCGGCGATGGCCCGATCCACACGGTCGGACGCGAGGCCTGGGACCGGACCCTGGAGCTGAACCTGACCACCCAGGCGCTCATCTGCCGGGCCGTGGTCGGGCGGATGCTGGCCCAGCCGCCAAACAGCTCCGGGACACGCGGCTCAATCCTCCTGATGGGCAGCGTCACGGCGACCGACCCGGCACCGGAATTCTTTGCTACCCACGCCTATGCGGCGGCCAAGGGCGCGATCAACGCTCTGATGACGACCATGGCCGCGACCTACCTCCCTGACCGGATCCGGGTCAACGTCATTGCGCCGGGCCTGACCGCCACGCCGATGGCCGGGCGGGCCGCCGGCGATCGCGCGATCCGGGCCTACGCGGCGCGGAAGCAGCCCCTGGCCGGCGAGATGATGGATCCCGACGAGGTTGCCCAGGCCGCGGTCTTCCTGCTATCGGACGAGTCGCGGACGATCACCGGCCAGCTTCTCAAGGTCGACGGCGGCTGGTCGGTCGCCTCAGCGTCAGCTTCAGCGTCACCTGAGGCGGGCCGATGATTGGCACGTGGGCCGCCGCGGTCCCGCTGATCGCCGAGGCGGACGTCTGCATCATCGGCTCGGGAGCGGCCGGTTCCACGGCGGCAATTGCCGCCGCTCGCGCTGGAGCATCTGTCGTCCTGGTCGAGAAGCTGCCCTTCCTGGGTGGCACCAGCACTGCCGTGCTCGACACGTTCTACGGCTTCTGGACGCCGGGCCAGGCTCCACGCAAGGTCGTGGCCGGGATCGCCGAGGAGGTCGTGGCCGGCCTCCGGGTGCTCGGGCCGGTCATCGAGCGGCCGAACACCTACGGAGCCGGGACCGGCCTGACCTACCTTGCCGAGCACCTCAAGGTCGTCTGGGAGCAGCTCGTCACCGACGCGGGCGTCCGGATCCTGCTCCACACCACGCTCCAGGACGTCGCCCGCGACGATCACAGTCGTGTCACAACGGTCCTCGTCGCGACCAAAGCCGGTCTCCGACGGATCGTGAGCGAGGCCTTCGTGGACGCCAGCGGCGACGCCGACCTGTGCGCCTTCGCCGGGTTCGGGTTCGAGACGGCCGGGGAGATCGACCCGGCCCAGACCCTGACCACGACCTTCCGGATGGCCAACGTCGATCGTGAGCGACGGCGCTCGATCGGCCGCGAGGAGCTCCATGCGCTCATGGCCAGGGCGGCGGCTGATGGCTACGGCCTCCCGCGGCGCGAAGGCTCCGATCACGTCACGCCGATCGACGGCGTGACGGCGACGATCATGACCCGCCTCGAACCGAACGCCCTGCCCACGGACGGATCTCTCGTCAACACCACGGATCCCGACTTCCTGACCTCCGCCGAGATCGATGGCCGGCGCCAGGCGCTCGAGTACGCCCGGTTCCTGGTCGATCGGGTGCCGGGCTACGAACGCTCGTCCCTCGTCGCGCTCGGGACGCAGATCGGGATCCGCGAGACGCGGCGGGTCCACGGCGATGCCCGGCTGACCCGTGACGACGTGCTCACCGCTCGCCAGTTCGACGACCAGATCGGCCTGTGCGGCGCGCCGATTGAAGACCACCGGGCGGGGGCCGACACTCGTTGGGCCTACCTGCCGGAGGGTGCGGCCGTGGGCATCCCGTACCGGACCCTGGTCGTCCGCGACGCGATCAACGTCCTTGTTGCGGGGCGCTGCTTCTCAGCGACCCACGACGCCCAGGCCTCGGTCCGCTCGATGGCCCAGTGCATGGCGATGGGCCAAGCAGCGGGGACGGCTGCCGCGATGGCCACGACGAGTGGGGCCGGAGGCACAGTCCGGGCCGTCCCGATCGACGCCCTCCGCGCCCGGCTCCTCGCCGGCGGCGCGATCCTGGACCTTGCCCTGGAGCCTGCCCGATGACCTTCGTCCGGACGGTCCTGGGCGACATCGATCCCGGAGCGATGGGCGTTACCTATGCCCACGAGCACCTGGTCATCGACGGCGGCCGGCCGGTCGAGATGTCGGCGGACTTCCTGCTGGCCGACGTCGACCGCCTTGCCGACGAGCTTCGCGCCGCGGCAGCCGTTGGGCTGCAGACCGCGATCGACGCGATGCCGGCGGACTGCGGGCGCAACCCGGTAAAGCTGGCCGAGCTGTCGCGCCGAAGCGGCGTGCACGTTGTGGCTGCAACCGGGCTCCACCACGTGAAGTTCTACGGGGCGTGGCACTGGAGCTTGCGCGCGTCCGAGGATGAGCTTGCCGACTTGTTCGTCGCCGACATCGACGAAGGCATCGATGAGCGCGACTATGGCGGCCCGATCGTCCGCCGGACCGCGATCCGGGCCGGGATCGTCAAGGTCGGCGGCAGCGAAGGCGGCCCTTCCGATCGCGACCGGCCGATCTTCCGGGCCGCGGCGGCCACCCACCAACGC
Source organism: Chloroflexota bacterium (assembly GCA_003152165.1). GTDB lineage: Bacteria > Chloroflexota > Limnocylindria > Limnocylindrales > CSP1-4 > Palsa-1033. The sequence continues at coordinate 36,850 of PLZO01000096.1, read as the reverse complement.
ACCGGTGTGCCCGTGCACACCCACTGCGAGGCCGGGACCGGGGCGCTGGAGCAGGTCCGCCTGCTCGTCGATGCCGGCGTCCCGGCGTCCCGAATCACGCTCAGCCACGTCGACAAGGTCGTCGACCGCGGCTATCACCGGGACCTGCTCGGAACCGGCGCGTTCGCCGTGTACGACCAGGCATTCCGCTGGCGCGACCGCGACAACGGCACGCTCCAGCTGCTTGAGTGGATGGCCGAGGATGGCGTCCTCGGCCAGGTCATGCTCGGGATGGACGCGGCGCGCCAGGGCTACTACGCGGCGTTCGGCGGCCAGCCCGGCCTGCCCTACCTGCTCGGCGAGTTCAGCGCGGCCATGCAGGCGCGCGGCCTCGATGCGTCGATCCGGCGACGGCTGTTCGTCGACAATCCCAGCCGGGCATTCGCGTTTGCCGAGGTCGACCGATGAGCCCCCAGCCGCTCCTGACCAGTGTTGTCGGATCGCACGCCCACCCCGGCTGGTTCGTTGCTGGGATTGCCGCCGCTGAGAAAGGCGAGTTCGGGCCGGCCGACCTCGCCGAGATGCTCGACGACGCCGTCGACCTCGCGATCCGCGACCAGGAGACGGCCCGGATCGACGTGATCAGCGACGGCGAGATGCGCCGGGCGGGCTTCTTCACCGCGGAGTTCTATCGCCACCTCACCGGCGTCGAGGCGCTGCCGGCGAACCGCCGGCTGGGTGTCGCCGCACATGACCAGCAGCACCGCTTCGCCGTCCGGGAGCCGATCGCGGCCCCGCACGGCCTCGGCGTGGTCGAAGGGTTCCTCGCCGCGCGCACCCGAACCCTTCACCCGCTGAAGGTCACCCTGCCCGGTCCATACACCCTCTCCGGCCGGCTGACCTACGGCCCGGGCGAGCTCTACCCGACCCGGGTTGCGGCCGCGGAGGCCTTCGTCCCGATCCTCCAGGCGGAGCTCGGCCGCCTCGCCGACGCCGGTGCCACGATCATCCAGGTCGACGAGCCTTCGCCGGCGATCCACCCTGAAGCCCCAGCCGACTTCGCTGCCCTGTTCAACGCGGCGGTCGAGCCTGTGCGTAGCCGGGTCCGGCTCGGCGCCCACCTGTGCTTCGGAAACTTCCTCGGCCGGCCACTGGCGCCGCGCAGCTATCGCCCGATCCTCGCCGCGATGCTCGGCTTCAACGTCGATGAGCTCGTCCTCGAGTTCGCCAACCGCGAGATGGCCGAGCTCGAGATCCTGGGCGAGATCGCCGCTGCCGGGCGCGATGTCGCCGCCGGCGTGATCGACGTCAAGAACTCGCATGTCGAGACGGCCGCGGAAGTCGCCGGCCGGATCGATGCAATCCTGGCAACCGGTGTCCCGCCGGAGCGGCTGGCGCTGGTCCCGGACTGCGGCTTCAGCCAGACCGCCCGGCACCTTGCGACGGCCAAGCTCCAGGCGCTTGTTGCCGGCCGCGACCTCGTCCGCGGCGGCGCGCCGTCCGCAACCCGGCACTGATCCGTCACCGACCGAAGAAGGAGACCAGGCGATGCAGGCTCACGAGATCACGATGCTCGGGACCGGGCTCATCGGTGACTTCTATAGCGCGACCCTCCATGGCCAGCGCGGCCGCGACCGGGTACGCGTCGTCTTCTCCCGATCGCTGGAGCGAGGCAAGGCGTTCCAGGCACGCTGGTCGATCCCCGAGCACACGACCGATATGCGGGTAGCGGTCGAGCACCCCGATACCGACGTCGTCGTGATCGGCCTGCCGAACTACCTGCACGAGGAGGCAGTCGGGCTGGCGGCCGCGGCCGGCAAGGCGGTCCTGTGCACGAAACCGCTGGGCCGGACGGCCGAGGAGGCGCGCCGGATGCTCGAGACGGTCGAACGAGCCGGCGTCTTCGGGGGCTACCTCGAAGACCTGTGCTACACCCCGAAGACGCTCAAGGCCGTCAAGTCGGTCGAGAACGGCGCGCTCGGCGACGTGACCTGGGTCCGCTCCCGGGAGGCCCATCCCGGGCCGCACAGTGCCTGGTTCTGGGACGGCCGCCTGACCGGCGGCGGCGCGATCATCGACCTCGGCTGCCACTGCATCGAGATCATCCGGAATTTCGTCGGCAAGGGCAACCGGCCGATCGAGGTGATGTGCACCACCGACACCCTGGTCCACCCGATCGACGAAGAGGACAACGCGATCGCCCTGATCCGCTTCGAGTCGAGCGCGATCGGCCAGTTCGAGGTGAGCTGGACCTTCCGGGGCGGGATGGACCTGCGCGACGAGGTCGCCGGCACGCACGGCACGATCTGGCTGAACCACTTCCTGCGGACAGGGTTCGAGATGTTCAGCGTCGGAGGAGGGGCCGGATACGTTGCCGAGAAGGCCGAGACGGCAGCCGGCTGGCTGTTCCCGGTCGGCGACGAGGTGTCCGAGCTCGGCTACGTCGACATGTTCTCGGACATGTTCGCCTCGATCGAGGCGGGCCGCGCGCCGCGCGAGACGTTCTACGACGGCTACGTCGTGAACGCGGTCATGGACGCCGCCTACCGCTCGGCGAAATCTCGCGCATGGGCGCCGGTCGAGCTATTCGAGTGGCGGGGCGGGTCGACAGCGCGGATCGCCAGGACGACCGAGACCTACGAGGGTCAGACAGTGATCAAGCGCGAGCTCCTGCCGGACGGCCGAACGAAGCTCATCCTGAAGGACCCCGCCTCGGGCACCTTCACCGACCGGATCGTCTCGGAAGGCTGACGAGCCGACCGTGGGGCCGTGGCAGACTACGGCCGAGATGACGACGCTCATTCGGGCGATGCTGCCCGGCGAAGGGGCCGCGATCGTGGCTGCGGGCCACCTCTTTGATTCGCCGCCCGATCTGGCCACGGCCACCCGTTTCCTAGCCACGCCCGGCCATCACCTGCTGATCGCGTACGAGGACGGCAACCCGGCGGGCTTCGTCAGCGGCGTCGAGCTGACCCATCCCGACAAGGGCATCGAGATGTTCCTCTACGAGCTGGCCGTCGACGAGTCGTTCCAGCGCCGCGGGATCGGCAAGGCCCTCGTCGATGCGCTCCGGGCGATCGCGCGCAGTCGAGCCTGCTACGACATGTGGGTCCTGACCGACGCCGACAACGAGGCAGCCCTGGCGACGTACCGGACCGCCGGAACCACGGCCGAGTCCGGCCACGTGATGTTGACCTGGGACCTCGCCCGGCGCGATCCAAGCGCTGGCTCAAACCAATGAGACTGCGCGGGACCTGGTACATCGTGCCGACTCCGTTCGCGGCGGACGGCGGGCTCGACCTCGCGAGCCTGGGCCGGCTCGTCGACGCGGCCGTCGCCTGGGGAGTAGATGGCCTGACCGTGATGGGCGTCATGGCTGAACCGGGGGCGCTCAGCGCTGACGAACGCGCGGCGAGCCTTCGGACGGTCTTCGATGCCGCGGCGGGCCGCCTGCCGATTGCGGTCGGCTGTTCCGCCGCCGCGATCACGACGACTCTCGAGCTTGTGAGCCAGGCCCGCGGGCTGGGTGCCTGTGCCGCAATGGTGGCCGCTCCCCCACTCCTCCGCAACGTCGACCAGTTGCCCTACTACTTCAAGGGTGCGGCCGAGGGTGGCCTGCCGCTCGTGATTCAGGACGAGCCGAACGCAACCGGCGTCCTGATTCCGGTCAGCATCCTGCTGGCCGCGGCTACGTCGAGCGGCAGCCGGACGATGAAGATCGAGGATCCGCCGACGCCGGCCAAGATCGCCCGGCTGCTGGGCGCGGCCCCCGATCTCGACGTCTTCGGCGGCCTCGGTGGCGTGTCGGCGCTGGGTGAGTTGCGCCGTGGTGCCTGCGGCACGATGACCGGCTTCGCCTACCCGGAGATCCTGCGCGGCGTCCGGGAGCTGGTCGAGGCAGGCAGCCTACGTGACGCGGGCCTGATGTTCGATCGGTATCTGCCGCTGATCCAGTTCGAAGCACAGCAATTCGTTGGTTTGGCCATCCGCAAGGAGGTTCTGCGACGACGCAGAATCTTTACGACGCAGCGCACCCGGGGGCCGGTGCCAACCCTTGACCCAACCACCCTCGAGGAGCTCGACGACCTGTTCGAGCGCCTCCGCATGGTGCCGGCCCCGGAGCGCTTCGACCCGGCCTGACCTTTCGTGGCAGGCTGGGGCGCCCGGATCATCGCCAGGTCGGACCTGCGTCAGACGAAGGTAAATGACGAGATCTCACGAGCGCGTCGTTTCCCGGCGCCTGGGGCAGGAAAACGACGCGGTGGGACCCGATTCGGCCGATTCTCGGCCTGTGACACTGGAAAACGACAGGGTCGGGGCCAAAGGTGGTCGTTCACATTCGTCTGGCGCAGGTCGCGTCGCAATCACGTTTGCGAGCTTTATCCAGGCGCGGACGGTGGAGTCGATGATCCACGTCGTCGAGGCGATGCCGGCGTCCACGCCCGGGACCCCACCCGGTCCACCTCTGGCCGAGTTCTTCGCGCTCGGCAAGCGGGCTCAGAACGGCGGCATATTTCTGACGGTGCTGCTCGTCCTGATCGTCTTCTTCATGGTGGTCAAGCCCCAGTTCTAGACGCGGCCTTCTCCTTCCGTCGCAGTTTCGCTCGCGACACCGTCGGCCGTGGCCCAGATGTCGGTCAGCGTGTAGCCCGTCGGGAACGGGTCGTCCGCGGCCAGGACGTACTGGGCGAAGCCGGTGATCCAGGCTCGGCCGGTGATCGTGGGGATCACCGCCGGGCGATCGCCGACGGTTGTCGTCGCGACCAGTCGGCCGGTGAACGTGGTCCCGAGGATCCCCTCGTGGACGAACGACTGATCGAGGGCCAGCCGGCCCCGGGCATGCTCGCAGGCCATCTTCGCGCTTGTGCCTGTCCCGCACGGCGACCGATCGATCGCGCCCGTCCAGCTTTCCGGCCGATCCCACGAGGCCTGGCCGGTCGACACGATCACCGCGTTACGCCGGCTCGACCCCGCGGCGTGGGCTGGCCCGGAGATCTGGGCGATCGTCACCCCGGTTGTCAGGTCGGGGTTCTCGGGATGGCGGACCGGCAACTGCTCCTGGGTCGCCAGCTTGACCATCTCGCCGATCCGGACGATGTCGCGCGCTTCGTCGGGCGTGATCCGGAGGCCGAACCGCCCGGCGTCGGCGATCACGTAGAACATGCCGCCCCAGGCAACATCGACCGTGACCGAGCCCAGGTGGGGCACTTCGACCACCGCGTCAAGATGAACGGCGAACGCCGGTACGTTCCGGAAGGTGACGCTCAGGACACGCCCGCCGCGCACCTCGGCCCTGACCTCGATCAGGCCCGCCGGCGACTCGAGCCGGAGGGTCGTCACCGGCTCGACAACGGGGACCATCCCGGTCTCGATCAGGACGGTGGCAACGCAGATCGTGTTGGAGCCTGACATGGCGGGGTATTCGACCTGCTCCATGATCACGTAGCCGGCGTCGGCGCCGGGGATGGTCGGCGGCAGGATCAGGTTGCAGTTGGCCGCCGGGTAGCCCCGCGGCTCACGCAGCATCAGCTTGCGCAGGTCATCGCCGTGATCGCGCAGATGAGCCATCTTCTCGAGCATCGTCGCGCCCGGGACGTCGAGGACGCCGCCAGTGATGACCCGGCCGGGCTCACCGGCCGCGTGCGCGTCCACGGCCGTGATCATTCGATCGAACCGCATTGGCGATGCCTCGAGGCTGCGTTTGCGCGGATGCGCCCGGGCCGGGCCGCGCTGAGGCGGCCTAGGGCTTGCGCTCGAGGATCGGCCGTGCCTTGTCCGGGTCGTCCACGACAAACGTGAACATCGCCCGATCGCCCCACCGACCCAGGAACAGGTGGCCGAGGATATTCACCCCGGCATCGGACAGGTCGCGGGCCACGCCGGCCATTCCGCCCGGTCGATCACCGACCTCGGCCAGGATCGACTCGCCCTCAACGAACGTATAGCCTCCGCCGTCGAGTACCGCGCGCGCGCCGTCGTCGTTGGCCGTGGTCATGATCACGTGGCCAACGTCACCGATCCCGCCACCGCCGATCGCCCGCAGGTCGACACCACGCTCCGCCAGCGCCTCGGCGAGGACGGCGAGCGCACCAGGCTGGTTCGGGAGCTGGACGACGAACTGGCGGGCCATGGACACCTCCGCTGATCTGGGTCGGTCGATTCTGACACGGCGAGGCGATCGCCGGTGGACGCCCGCGTCAGAACGCTTGCTTACGGTCTCGGCGCCCGACGCCGGCTCTGCCCAGCTCCGGGCGCGTGGGCGAGGGCGATCGCCCGTCGATCGGCGTCGAGGTAGGCCGCAGTCGGGCCCGAGGCCCAATCGTTGTCGACGGCCATCCCGCGCTCCACCAGGCCGGACCAGGCGGCTGCGTCGGCCCGCGTCTCGAACGCCTGCTCACACGCCCCGGCCAGCCCCTCAGCGGTCGGATGCTCGAAGACGAAGCCGGTGCCGGTGCCGGGGTGGAGGTGCTCGTCAATCACCGTGTCGGCCAGGCCACCGGTCCGGTGAACGATCGGCGGGGTGCCATAGCGCAGGGCGATCATCTGGCCCTGACCGCACGGTTCGAACCGGCTGGGCATGAGCAACAGGTCGCAGCCGGCGTAGATCCGGCGGGCCATCACCCGGTCGAACCGCTCGTTCAGGACGATCCGGTCCGGCCGCCGTTTGGCGAGCGCCCGGAATGGCGCAGCCAGCGCCGGATCGCCGCTGCCCTGGACGACCAGTCGAGCGCCGGCCGCCAGCAGCCGCGCTGCAGCCTCAGCCAGGAGGTCGAAGCCCTTCTGTGGATCGAGCCGGCCGATCATCCCCAGGACTGGTCCATCGTCGCCCGGGTCGAAGCCGACTCGATCGAGCAGGTCCGCTCGGCAGCTCGCCTTGCCGGCCCGATCCGCCGCGGAGTACGGCGCCGCCAGGTCGCCATCGGTCGACGGATCCCACACGGCTGGGTCGATTCCGTTGAGGATCCCCAAGAAACGCGGCTGGCCGGCCAGGTCGGGCTGTGCGGCCTTCCAGCGCAGGGTCTGGTCGAGCCCAAATCCGAGCTCGGCGGTCAACGCCTCCGCGGCAAACGTAGGACTGACCGTGTTCACGAGATCGGCCCGCTCGATCCCCGCCCTGAGGAGGTCGATGCCGGCGGCGCCGCGCCCGACCACCGGATCACCAACGACCAGGCCGAGGGTGGCCAGCTCCGTCCGCTCGACCCAGCCGTGATAGGCAAGGTTGTGGATCGTCAGGATCGCTGCGAGGTGGCCCCGGCCCACGATCGGATCGGCGGGGTAGAAGCGATCGCGCAGGACGAGCGCGGTCGAGGCGTGCCAGTCGTGGACGTGCAGGAGGTCGACCGGCCGAGCCTCGGCCCGCAGTGTCTCGAGCGCCGCCCGCCCCAGCAGGCCGAATCGCCAGGCATCGTCCGGGTGACCGTAGATCGCGTCACGGTCGAAGGCAGGCGGGAAATCGACCAGCCTGAGCCGGTAGCCGCGGGTCACGACCGAGCGGATGATCACGGTCCCGACGCCGTCGGGGTGGGCCGGGGTCGACGGCCCGTAGGGTCCGGGTACGTCCACCCGGACCTCCTCTACAAGGCTGTTGGCGGGCAGCGCGACCGAGCGGTAGGCCGGCAGGAAGACATCCACCGGTCCGTCGAGCGCGCCCGTTCGGCCGAGGCCACGCGCCAGGGCGTCAACCACGTCGCCCAGTCCACCGGCCTTCGCCCACGGTTCGCATTCAGCGGCCACGGAGACGACATGCATGGCACCATTGTCGACGAGTCCGGTGGTCATTGTGGCGGCGCGGGCCCGTACCGTCGAGGCGGACTGGGCGCGTCGGACGGGAGCGTCGCGCCGATGGCCCGTTCCCTCGCCTATCATTCGCCGCGCATGGATCCTCTGGTTCGCGTCCCGACGATGCCCGGCGCGCCGTTCCGCCTGCCACCCCAGCTGGAGGGTCTCCGGCCGCTCGCCTACAACCTGTGGTGGACCTGGCATCCCCGGGCAAAGGTCCTGTTCAATCGGATCGACGCGGCAGCCTGGACCCGCTATCGCAACCCCGTGGCTGTCCTGGAAGGCGCCGTCGACTGGCGGACCCTGCTCGAGGACCAGGACTTCCTGGTCGAGTATCAGGCCGTGATCGCCGATCTCGACGCGTACGTGGCGAACGGCCGAAACCACTGGTTCCATCGCCAGTACCCCCGGTCGCTTGAGGGGCCGGTAGCGTACTTCTGCGCCGAATACGGCTTCTACGAAAGCCTGGGGATCTACTCGGGCGGCCTGGGCGTGCTGGCCGGCGACCACCTCAAGACCGCCTCTGACATGGCCCTGCCGTTCATCGGCGTCGGGCTGATGTACCGCAAGGGCTACTTCCGCCAGACGATCGACGCCGACGGCCACCAGGAGCATGCCTACCCGGATTACGACCTGGCCCGCTTGCCGGTCCTGCGGGCAGCCGATCGCTACGGCGATCCGCTGACGGTCACGATCGAGCTGCCCGGTCGAACGCTCCACGTGGCGGTCTGGGTCGCCCAGGTCGGCCGTGTCCCGACCCTTCTGCTCGACACGGACAACAATGAAAACGATGAGGCCGATCGGCCGATCAGTCACATCCTCTATGTCCGCGGCCGCGAGATGCGCCTCCACCAGGAGCTGGTCCTGGGTGTCGCCGGGACCCGGGCGATCCGGGCGCTCGGGATCAGTCCGGCGGCCTGGCACCTGAACGAGGGCCACAGTGCATTCCTGCTGGCGGAACGCGCCCGCGAGCTGGTGGCCGGTGGAGCCAGCTTCGACCGGGCGTTCGAGCAGGTCCGCTCGAGCAGCGTGTTCACGATCCACACCCCTGTCTCGGCCGGCAACGAGCGCTTCGACGCGGACCTCGTCCGGCGGGTCGCCGGGCCGCTGCTCGGGACTGATGACCCGTCGGCCGCTGGCTCGATCGACATCGAGCGGCTGCTGCTGCTGGGTCGTGGGGTGGACGATGATCCTCGCCAATTCGACATGACCGCCCTGTCGCTCCGCCTGTCGTGTGCCGCGAACGCGGTCAGCCAGCTCCACGCGGCCACGGCCAATGCGACCTGGGCACCAATGCTCGGCGAGCGGCGGATCCTGGGCATCACCAATGGCGTTCACGCCCCGACCTGGGTCGGGACGGAGATGAACGGGCTGTACGCCAATGTCCTCGGTGCGGACCTCGACGACCTCGATCCCCAGACGAAGGCAGGCCGCTTCTGGGAGCATCTCGCGCGCATCCCTGAGCGCGACCTGTGGGCCGCCCACCAGCGCCAGAAGAGCGAGCTGGCGATGTTCGCCCGCAAGCGGCTGCGCAGCCAGTTCGCCCGACACGGTGAGGCACCCGGCGTCCTCGAGCAGCTCGAGGAGGCGCTCGACCCGGAGATCCTGACAATCGGCTTCGCCCGACGCTTTGCAACCTACAAGCGGGCTGGGCTGCTGTTCACCGATGTCGAACGGCTGGCCCGCCTCCTGTGGCACCCCGAGCGCCCGGTGCAGATCGTCTTCGCCGGCAAGGCTCATCCGGCCGATCGCCCGGGCCAGGGCGTCATCCAGCAGATCTTCGAGCGCTCCCGGTCGGCGGGCCTCCGTGGCCGGGTATTCATCCTCGAGGACTACGATATGCGCATCGCCCGTTTCCTCGTCCAGGGCGTCGATGTCTGGCTGAACAACCCGCGCCGTCCGCTCGAGGCCTCCGGGACCAGCGGGATGAAGGCGGCCCAGAACGGCGTGGTCAACGCGTCGATCCTCGATGGCTGGTGGGACGAAGGCTGGACCGGCGACAACGGCTGGGCGATCGGGAGCCGGGAGCAGAATCCCGACGAAGGTGCCCAGGACTGGGCGGATGCCCTGGATCTCTACCGGATCCTCGAGGATGAGATCGTGCCGCGCTATTACGAGCGTGGCCCGAGTGGCATCCCGACCGGCTGGACGGAGCGGATGCGGAGCTCGATCGCCTCGACGATCTGGCGTTTCTCGACGACGCGGATGCTCCACGAATACACGGAGCAGCTCTACCTGCCGGCCGCCGGCGTGCCGATAGACCACCGGACCGAACGCAAGGCGGCCGAGCCCAAGGCGGTCGACGGCCAGGCGGTCGAGCGCAGCCCGGCGAGCCTCGGAGCGGGCTGACCCGCGTGCCACCCCGGATCGCCCTGGCGCTCGCGATCCACAACCATCAGCCGGTCGGCAACTTCGGCTGGGTGATCGGCCAGGTCTACGAGCAGGCCTACCAACCAATGCTCGAGGCGATCGAGCGCCACCCCGGGCTCAGCCTGTCCCTCCATTACTCCGGCCCGCTGCTCGACTGGTTCAGACGCGAGCAGCCGGGTTTCTTCGAGCGCCTGCGCGCCCTCGTCGCCTCTGGACGGGTAGAGCTGCTCGGCGGGGGGTACTACGAGCCGGTCCTGGCATCGCTGCCCGAGTCCGACCGGATAGGCCAGCTGGTCCGGATGGCTGACGAGCTCGAGGCGATCGCCGGCATCCGACCACGCGGCGCCTGGCTGGCGGAACGCGTCTGGGAACCGGACCTGCCGCTCGCCCTGGCCCGAGCCGGTTACGCCTGGACCATCCTCGACGACGCGCACTTCCGGGCGGCAGCGATCCCCGAGGCGAACCTGTGGGGGGCCTACGTCACGGAGGACCAGGGCCAGCTCCTGACGGTCTTCGGAACCGAGCAGGGGTTGCGCTACCGGATCCCGTTCGGCCAGGTGGAGGACGTGATCGCCTACCTGCGCGAGCATGCGACCGAGGACGGAACCCGGATCGGAATAATGGGCGACGACGGCGAGAAGTTCGGGGCGTGGCCAACCACCTGGGATCAGTGCTGGGGCTCGCAGCGCTGGGTCGATCGCTTCTTCGATGCGCTGGAGGCAAACCGCGACTGGCTCACAACCGTCAGTCCCTCGTCCTGGCTGGCGCGCGAACCGCCGATCGGCCGGATCTACGTTCCGACCTCGTCCTATGCCGAGATGGGCGAGTGGGCGCTGCCCCCCGACGAGAGCCGTGAGTTCAGCCGGATCCTGCACGCGGCGATCAAGGCCGGTAGCCCCGAGGCGCGCTACCTGCGGGGTGGCTTCTGGCGAAATTTCCAGGTCCGCTACCGCGAGATCAACGACCTCCACAAGCAGATGCTCCGGACGAGCGCCAAGGTGGCGGCGCTCGGCTCTGATCCGGGCGAGAAGGCGTTGATCCGCCGGCGCGCGATCGACCACCTCTACCAGGGCCAATCGAATGATGGCTACTGGCACGGCCTGTTCGGTGGGGTCTACATCGCCCACGTTCGGCTGGCCACCGCGGAGCACCTCATCGCAGCCGAGGACCTGGCCGATAACGCCGTGCGCGCCGAGGGAGGACGGGTCGACGGCGGCGGGCTGGTCGACCTTGACCTGGACGGGATTGCGGAGGTCCGACTGGCGGCTCCCGGACAGGTTCTCGGGATCAAGCTCGACTCCGGCGCGGGAATCGGCGGCTGGGACATTCGAGCGGTCCGTCATGCCCTCGCCTGCGTCATGCGCCGGCGTCCGGAAGCGTACCACCGCACCCTGATCGAGGCGCCCGACGGGGGCCCCTTCGCCACGGTCCTGCCGGTGGCCTCGATCCACGGCGCCGTCCGCTCCAAAGAGACCGGGCTGGCGGACCGAATCCATTACGACAGCCACGAACGCCGATCCGGCCTGGTCCGATTCCTGCCGGTGGATACGTCGCCCGATGCTTTCGCGGCCGCAAACGAGACCGAGCTGGGTGATTTCGTCGACGGCGCCTTCGAGCTGGTCGAGCTCGCCGACGACCGGCTGGTCGTGCGCCGGGATGGCTCCGTGCGGGCCGCCGCCGGTGGCGAGCGACAGGCGCTGCGGCTCGAGAAGCGCCTGACGATCGGAGGCGATCGGCGCAGCCCAACGCTCGCGCTGGACATCGTCGTCGAGCATCGCGGCAATGAGCCGATTGACGGCCGCATGGGGATCGAGTGGTCGCTGATCTTCCTGGGCGGCGGCGCCAACCCGGCGGCCTACCACGAGGTTCGAGGCGAGCGATCAGCCCACGATGGCAGCGGAGCCGAAGCGGCACTGACCGAGGTGGCGGCCGGCAATGACGCCGTCGGGATTCGGCTGGAAACCACCATTGATCCAGCCGCCGACACCTGGTGGGCGCCGATCGAAACCGTCTCGAACTCGGACGGCGGCTTCGAGCGGATCTACCAGGGCAGCGGCCAGCTTTTCTCATGGCCGATTCACCTGCAACCAGGCGAGCAGCGCACGGTTCGCCTGGAACAGCGGATCAGCACAACCCGCGATCACGCCGCGGAGGAGGTCGCCGCCGCGCAGGCCGCCGCGCAGGTCGCTGCCGCGCAGGTCGCCGGCGCGCAGGCTGATTAGATCCCGACTGGCTCGCGCACGAGGACGACGGTGGTCCGGCCCGCGGTCCATTCGCCGTAGATGATCAGGACCTTCTCCAGGATCGTGTGGACACCCATCCGGGCCATGACCTGGGCGTCCTCATAGGGAAAGACGACATCACGGATTCGCTCAAGCGCGGCCTCGAAGTCGGGCACGATCTTCTGGCTGCCGACGACCAGGATCAGGTGGCCCGCGCCCGCGGCGTAGGCCCCGAGCTGGCTCCCGGTGCCCGATGCGGCAACGAGCGCCCCGCCTTCGGTCAGCGCGCCGACGCTCCCCACCATGTACTCCGGCGCAGAGCTCAGCTTGCGAATCTCGCTGCCTTGCGTTTGGCGGTCCATCGCGAACATTCGGGGCCGAATTGGGTCATAGCGACCTGACTCGACCAGTTCGCTGAAAAGGCCGACATCCTCGAGCGTCTTCGACTTGCCCGAATGGACCTCGGCACCAGCCGGGATCAATCCAAGGACGACGCCGCGCGCCTCCGTCCCGGTGTCGACGACGATCGCTTCGATCTTGTGCGAACGGAGGGCAGTGGCCACCCGCTCGATCCTGTCGGACTCGGCCGCGTCCACCTCGAAGACCTTCTCCTCGAGTGTCATCACAGCGGAAGGAGGGCGGCTACGACGCCGAAAGCGATGCCGATCCCGAGACTCCCGAGGAAGATCTGGTTGGCTCGCGCCCGGTCTCGCGCCCTGGCGGCCACGTCGGCCACCGGCTCGGTCTGCCCGAGCTCACCGAAGTTGAAGATGCCGCGGGACCCGAAGCCCGCGCAGAACTTCAGCCCGGCCTGAAGGTATCCGGCCGCGGCTCCCGCCGCCGGGAGGGCAATGAGGAGCCGGATGATCGGCGGCGCGTTGGCCAGGATGAGAACGCCAAGGACGATGATGGTCACCAGCAGTCCGACGTGGCCCGCCTGGCGCCGTCGTGCGATCTCCGCCGGGCCGATGTTGCAGTTCCCGGGCTGGTATCGCGTGCCGGCGGCATCGAGCTGAGGCGTCCCCGGCAATGGGGCGGCTCCGGAGGTTGAGGAGGTCATGGGTTGGTGCCTCATTCGAGGGTCGCTGGCCAGCGACCTCCCTCATTATTGCACGCGCAACCATTTAGGCCCTTTTTTGGCGCCTGCGACCAGCGCCCGCCATGTCCTCCGCCGCACTGGTCGTCCAGCGGCGCCGCCGGATTCCTGCGACGTTTGGTTCTCCTGAAGCGACAAAGCGGCGGTTTCCGAGCCAAAGGAAGCTCGATGCCCGGCGGCTGCCTGAGATTTCATCCCGACGTGTGCACGGCTCGGGACAAGTTTTCGACCGACCAGCCATCAACCAGCCCGGCGAGCCCTGGAATCGTCCCGGTCGAGCCCGGTTTGTGCCGATTTGTAGCGCCAGAAGAACCAAACGCGCGTGGCTGCAAGCGCGACTCGGGCTAGGCCGATCAGGCACGGTTGGGCTGATCAGGCGCTTGGCTGCAAGCGCGCTCGGGGGCGCTGCAAGCGCGGCTCGGGGCCGGCAAGCGGCTCGCGCCGCTGCGCTGCGGAGAAGGTTTGACTACCGAAGCGCCCTTTGCGATGCGTGCGAGTCGAGCGAGTCCTCGCGGGAGTCGACGCCCCAGGCCTGCGCTGCGCCAGCCAATAGTGCGAGGATGGTGACGATGATGAAGATACCGAAGATGAGTGCCATTAGAGTTCTCGATAGCGGGTCGGGTGCGGATGTTGCGCTCGATGTTGATATAGTGGACTAGGCCAAATAATACTTGGACCATCGTACTATGTCAACCACCCATCGGGGCCTCGATGTCGAGCGCGACTCGGACGTCCCAATCAGTACCCAGATCTACTGGCAGGTCGCCTACCAGATCGACTCGGGGCGACTCCTGCCGGGAGCCCGGCTCGCGCCGGTGCGCGAGCTCGGGGCAGCCCTGCGGGTCAACCCGAACACGATCCGGGCGGTCTACCGGCGCCTGGCCGACGCCGGCTACGTGACCAGCCGGCATGGGGCCGGGACCCATGTCGCGGATCGGCCGCCCCAGCGTCGCGGCCAGGAAGCCCTCGCCGGGATCGTCGCCGAGATGCTCCGCCGGGCGAGCGCCGCCGGGTTCAGCGCGGACGAGGTGGCCTCGGCCACCTTCGCGGCCGCGGCCGGGCGAAAGCGGCCCGGTCCACTCGTCCGGGTTCTGTTCGCCGAGTGCACCAACGCCGACGCGGTCTATGACGCCGCCCGCATCGTCGAGGCGTTCCCCGAGTCGATCGAGGCCGACGCCACGCTCCTCCACGACATCCCCGAGCGGCTGGAGCGCTTCAACTACGACCTGATCGCGACGACCACGTTCCACGCCGACGCGGCCCAGGCGTTCGCGGTCGGCCTGGGGATCCCGGTCATCGCGATGATCGTCGGGCCTGGCTACATGGAGCTGGTCCGCGAGATCACCGCGCTGCCGCCCGGTGCCTCCGTCGGGCTCGTGTGCGCCTCAGAGACGGGCACGGACAACATCGCCGAGACGCTCGAGCTGGCCGGCGCGACTGGGGTCGAAATCATCAGTGCCGTAATCGATTCGGATCCAGGCCTGGAACATATCGATGAAGTTGCCGACCTGATCCTGCTGTCGCGGGAGGCGATCGCCCTCGGGCTCGACGATCGGTTCAGCCGACCCGAGCGGATCCGAGCCTGGAAGTACGAATTCGACCCGTCCGGCCTGGAGCTCCTCCGGCGGGCGATCGAGCGCGTCCAGGCGGAGCGGGCGGCCGTCGCCCGGCTTGAGGCCAGCCAGGTCAGCCCGCCGGCGCCGGTCGGCGCCGGTCGCTGACGTGACCGGCCGGCGCCCCACCGACCGGGACTTCCGACTCGCCCGGCTGGCCCGTGAGCAGTACGGCCTGGCCGACCTGACCCTCGAACCGAACCTGGCCACGGCCCGCACGATTGCGGCTCGGCTGGCCGCCGGCCGAGGCACGGCCGGGGGCCACGGCCCGGACGCGGACACGGTCGCTGACGCTGCCGACCGGCCGGTTACCCCAGGCGAGCTCCAGGCAGCGGGCATTCTCGTGGCGATCCTCGGCCGGCTGATTGATCGCTACCGTGAGACGACCGACCCCGACGCCCTCCAGCTGGCTACTGATCAACTCCAGGCGGACGTCGGCCCGGCTGGCCTGGAGGCGACCGTCGAGGCATTTCCAATCGAGTTTCCGCGCCAGCTCGAGCAGCCCGAGGCGCCCAACCCTGAGGTCGCGCTCGCCCAGCTCCTGCTGCTCGGCGTCCTGTCCCAGAACCCTGCTGTGGCCCCCTTTGGCGAGCTCATCGACCTCCGGCCGCTGCGCCAGCGTGCGGCCGCCGCCCCGCGCGTGCAGGCGGCTCTCGAGGAGAAGCTCGATGGCCGGCCGGCGTTTCCCGGTGATGCCCGCTCGCTGATCGACCTGCTGCGCGAGCCGGCCCAGGCCGCACCGGGCTCGCTGGCCGACCAGCTCCGCTATATCCGCTCGGCCTGGGGCGAGCGCTTCGGGCCGCTCATCGAGGACCTGCTCGACCGTCTGTTGATTGCGCTCGATGTCCTGGCCGAGGAGCAGCATGCCGGCGAGCTTGCCTGGCTGGCCGTCCAGCCGGATGCCGGTGCGGGCGGGCCGGCCGAGATCTACACCTACGAAGGCGAAGCAGCCGAACTGGAGCGGTTCAGCATCGACACCGATTGGATGCCCCGGCTCATCCTCGTCGCCAAGAGCACCTACGTCTGGCTCGACCAGCTCTCGCGGCAGTACGGCCGCGAGATCCGGACGCTCGACGCAATTCCCGACAAGGAGCTGGCCACTCTGTCCCGGCGAGGCATCACCGGCCTGTGGCTGATCGGCCTGTGGGAACGCAGCCGCGCCTCTGCCCGAATCAAACAGCTCCGCGGCCAAGCGGACGCGGTCGCCTCGGCGTACTCACTCGATGACTACGTGATCGCCGCCGACCTGGGCGGACCGAGCGCCCTGGACGACCTGCGCGGGCGCGCCGGTCGCCACGGAATCCGCCTGGCCAGCGACATGGTCCCCAACCATATGGGGATCGACTCGCGCTGGGTGACCGAGCACCCGGACTGGTTCCTGTCGCTGGCCGAGTCGCCGTTTCCGGCCTACTCGTTCAATGGTCCGGACCTGTCCGACAACGAGCGCGTGGGAACCCGGATCGAGGACCACTATTACGACGCAACCGATGCGGCGGTTGTCTTCCAGCGCGTCGATCGGGTGACCGGCGACGTCCGCTACGTCTACCACGGCAACGACGGCACGACGTTCCCGTGGAACGACACGGCCCAGCTCGACTACTCGAAGGCGGACGTCCGCGAGGCCGTGATCCAAACGATCGTGGCGGTCGCCCGCCGGTTCCCGGTGATCCGCTTCGATGCCGCGATGGTCCTGGCCAAGCGCCACATCGAGCGGCTGTGGTTCCCCGAACCCGGGGCAGGTGGAGCGATCCCGTCGCGGGCGGGGCGGGGCATGAGCCGGCGCGCGTTCGAGGCGTTGATGCCCCACGAGTTCTGGCGTGAGGTGGTGGATCGGGTGGCCCTGGAGGCGCCCGGCACGCTCCTGCTGGCCGAGGCCTTCTGGCTCCTCGAGGGCTATTTCGTGCGCACCCTGGGGATGCATCGGGTCTACAACAGCGCGTTCATGAACATGCTCCGCGACGAGCACAACGACGAGTACCGGCTGGTCATCCGGAACACCCTCGAATTCGATCCCGCGATCCTCGGTCGATTCGTTAACTTCATGAGCAATCCGGACGAGAAGACGGCGGTCGAGCAGTTCGGGACGGGTGACAAGTACTTCGGAGTGGCCGCCCTCCTGGCCACCCTGCCCGGCCTGCCGCTGCTTGGTCACGGCCAGGTCGAGGGCTTCCGCGAGCAGTACGGGATGGAGTTCCGCCGGGCACGCCTCGACGAGGGCATTGATGAAGGCCTGCTCGCCCACCACGAGCTGACGATCTTCCCGCTGCTCCATCGCCGGGCCGAGTTCGCCGGATCGGACGGCTTCCGGCTGTACGACTTCGAGACCGGGCCGGGCCAGGTCAACGAGGATGTCTTCGCCTATTCGAACGTGGGGCCGAACGGTGAGCGCTCACTTGTCCTCTTTCACAACCGCTATGCCGAGGTGCGCGGCCGGGCCCGGCAGTCATGCGCCTACGCCGAACGCGATGCCGAGGGCGAGAAGCGCGAAGCCCGGACCACGGTTGGGACAGGCCTGGGCCTGACTGCCGGGCCGGGCCGCTGGCTCGGGTTGCGCGACGCGATGACCGGCCTCGAGGAGCTGCGCTCGACGACCGAGATCGTCGCCGACGGGTTCGCGGCTCATTTGCCGGCCTATGCCTGCCGCGTGTATGTCGATCTGCGCGAAGTCGTCGACGCAGCGGGCGCGCCATGGTCGCGCCTCGCCGGCAGGCTGGCGGGCGAGGCTGTCCCAAGCCTGACCGCTGCCCTGCTGGACCTCATCCTCGAACCGGAGCACGAACGGGTGCGAACGGCGCTGACAACGGCCCTGGCGAGCGCCCAGTCGGGACCTGGCCAGATCGCCGCCGCTGCCGCCGTCCTGGGCGGTCTCGATTTCGACGGCCTCCGACTCGACGGCCTCACGCGCCAAGCGCTGGTCGGGGCCGGCCTGCCCAACGATGAGCTCGACCGGGCAGTCGGGATCGTGCGTGCCCTCGCCAACGGCGATCCGGCCCTGGCCGAGCTTGGGGACGCCGCCGTCCGAGGCTGGTTCGCTGACCCCTGGATCCGGACGGGCCTGCGAGTCAACACGTGGGAAGGGGTCGAGTACGTCGAGCGCGAGGCCTGGCTGCTGTGGATCTCGGTGATCGCCGAAGCACCCGGACCGTCCGGCGGTCAGGCGAGCCTGGCCCAGCTCGAAGCCCTGGCGCAGGTCGCCGCCGACGCGGGCTATCGGGTAGATCGCCTGCTGGCCGCGCTCTCGATCAGGCGCCCGGCAAGTCGCCCAGGACGAGGTCGCGGAGGAGCATCGGCGCGAGCGTTCCGTGGCCCAGCGTCGCCTCGAGATGGCGGCGCTGGTTGAAGCCTGGCGTCGCGCCGAACCCGCCTGGGATCGTCCGCTCCACCACCGCGCCGGCTCCGGCCGGGGCGCCGGAGACCGCGGCCAGCCGACGGCGGACGTCGCGTTCCAGCTCCCAGAGGGCCGCCGAACCGACGAAGTAGGTCGATAGCTGGGTCGACGACAGGCGCGCCCGATTGTATTTGTTGCGCGCCTCGGCCTCCTCCTGGAAGCCGCTGTCGACCATCAGCCGAACGGCCTGGTCCTCGGTCATCGGCCCGCCGAACGACTCGCCCGCGTGGATCCGGACATCGATGATCGCATTGAGGACCGCCCGCAGATAGAACTTCCAATGGGTCAGCATGAGCGCCGGATCGTCCGCCCCATAGCCAACGTCCATCATCACCTGGGTAACGTAGACCGCCCAGCCCTCGGCGAAGACGCCACTCGAGAAGACAGCCCGAACGAGCGATGGGCAGCGGTTGGCATAGGACCCCTGGAGGTAGTGGCCGGGCACGGCCTCGTNNCGGGCGGCCAGTCAGCGGGGATTGGGGTGATCGCAAAGAAGCTCTTCTGGCCACGGTCGAGGGGTCCTGGCCAGTCGAGCATCGCGCCGCCGAAGGCACGCAGGAAGACCGGCGTCCAGCGGATCTCGAGGGGCTCCTCGGAAAGCCCGACGAGATCCTTTGAGCGGCAGAAGTCCTCGATCCGGAGGAGCTCCTCGCGGCAGAAGTCGAGCAGCTCGGCGGGGGCCGGGTGCTCGGCGGCGATCGCATCGAGGACACCCCGGACGAGCTCACGGTCATCGCTCGGCAGCGCCTGGCCGGGGCACCAGGCCGGCCAGGCATCACCCGCCAGCCGGACCATCTCGGTCCGCACCGCATCGGCCTCCCGCGCGGCCCGATCGAGGATCCGAGCAGGGGTCAGCTCGGCGTCGCGCAGGGTTCGGCGCAGCTTGGCGGTAAACAGCCCAGGGCCGAGGCGGCCCTCGCCGGTCGAGCGGGCCAGCACCTCATCACGCAGGAACCCTTCGGCCTGGGCAACGGCGTCGGTCGCGTTGCCGGCCGCCGTGCGCACCCGATCGAGCAGCGCGGCCACGGCCGGGTCGTTCGGCGCAGCCGCCTCGGCCTCACCCAGGGCGTCCCCGATCAACTCGCCGATCCCGGGCAGCTGGCTCAGCGCGGTCTCAGCGTGTAATCGAGAAACCGGGCGCCCGTCGGGCGTGCCGATGAGGCTTGCCCGGGCCGCATCGACCACCGCCGGCAGACCCTCGAGCCGCCCCGCGATCGAGACAAGGCGGTGTGCAAGCGGCGCGAACTCGCGGGCGATGAGCGGGAAGATGCCGGCACCCAGTAGGTAGACCCATTCGAGCGGATCCCAGGCGAGCTGGCACAACTCCTCGTCGTCGAAGCGCATCTCGTCGAGCACCAGCAGGAGCAGGGCCCGGTCAACTGCCTCATCCCGGTCGAGCTCGCCCGCCTGGATCGCCCCGAAGACGCTGGCCCAGCGCTCGGCGAAGGCCAGGCGGACGACCCGGCCGGCCTCCGTCAGGTCCGGCCATTGGTGGTCGTGCTCATGCATCCCGGCTGCGGTCGCGGCGAGCGGGTTGAGGCGGAAGAACTCGGCCAAGAACGTGTCGATCCGGTTGGAGAACGACGACACGGGCAGCTCCTTGCACCTTGGATCGGAAGGCAATTCACGACGGGACATCGAGTCTAGCGCTCCCGTACACTCGCTCGATGACAACGGACGTCCGGATCGAACCCGTGATCCTCCAGGGTCGTCATGTCCGGCTCGAACCCCTGTCGCGCGCCCACCTCGCCGGGTTGACCGCAGCCGGGCGCGAGCCTCGTATCTGGCGCTGGATGCCGCTCGACGGCTCCACCCCGGAAGGCATGGCAGGAATCGTCGACGCGGCTCTGGCGGCCCAGACGGCCGGCAGCGAGGTCCCATTCGTGACGGTCGAGCAGGCGACCGGCCGGGTCGTGGGCAGCACTCGTTACCTCGCGCTTGCCCCGGCCCACCTCCGGCTGGAGATCGGCTGGACGTGGATCGATCCGGAGATGCAGCGCACGGCGGTCAACAGCGAGGCCAAGCTGCTGGGACTTGGCCATGCCTTCGAGACACTCGGCCTGCGCCGGGTGGAATTCAAGACGGACGTACTGAACGAGCAGTCGCGGGCGGGGATCCTGGGCATCGGCGCCCAGTTCGAAGGGATCTTCCGCAAGCACATGGTCATGACCGGCGGTCGGGCCCGTGACTCGGCCTACTACAGCGTGATCGACACCGAGTGGCCGGATGTCCGAGCGCACCTCCAGGCCCGCCTGGCGCGTCATACCTCGGAGGAGAGTTCGCGATGATCGAATTTGCGGTCGAGACGGTCGGCACGGCGCTCGCCCTGTGGGTGACCTCGCTGGTCTATTCGGACATCAGCTTCGGCAAGCATCCCGAAGTCTGGGGCGTCGTGGTGGTGGCGGTGGTCGTGGGCCTGGCCAACGCCCTGGTCAAGCCGGTCCTCAAGGTCCTGTCCTTCCCTCTCTCGGTGATGACCCTGGGTTTGTCCGGTCTGCTCGTCAATGGAGTCGTCCTGCTCGGCGTCGCCTACGTTGCCGAGAAGCTCAAGATCACGTTCGTAATCGGCCATTTTCCGCACACCATTGACACGACCACGATCGCCGCGGCGCTCATCGGCGCCGTCGTCCTCAGCGTCGTCTCGCTCGGGATCGGGCTCCTGCCGTTCATGAAGACCAGTCGCTGACCGTCCCGGACTGCCGGCGGCGGCCGTGAGTGAGACGGACCGGCTGCCGACCCTGGTCGAGGGACTCCACGCCGCCGCGAGCCGATTCGGCACACCGCTCACGGTCACCGACGTGACCGGCCTTGCGGCCGCGGCCGGTGAGCTCGTTGCAGCATTTCCCGACCCGTGGCTCCGGCAGTACTCGGTCAAGGCGAACGACGTGCCGGCCATCGTGGGTCGGCTCGGCGGCCTGGGCCTCGGCGCGAACGTCGTGTCGCGCGGCGAGTGGTCGGTCGCCCGGCGAGCCGGAATCCCCAACGGCCGAATTACCCTCGAGGGCATCGGCAAGACCGAGGCCGACCTGGCAGCAGTGGCCCAGGCAGCCGCTCGTCGCGATCCCATCCTGTGGACCGCGATCGAGTCGGCCGATGAAGCGGCCGCGCTCCGGCGGCTGGCGGCTCGAGCCGTCCGACGAGGCGCGCCGCGACTGGACGTCCTGCTTCGGTTTAACCCGGCGGTCGAGCCAGAGACACTGGCGGGTCTGGCGGTCGGGGCCCAGACCAGCAAGTTCGGTCTGGCCGACGATGAGCTGGCCGAGGCCATCGAGGCCGGCGGCGGACCCCACGGGCCGTTGCGCTGGCGCGGGATCCACGTCCACGTGGGCTCGCAGCTGGGCGCTGTCGATGCCTGGCGCGACGGGGTCCGCCGGGCGCTCGCGATCGTCGGCCTGCTCGGCGGTTCGCTGCCTAACTTCGACACCCTCGATGTCGGCGGCGGCTTTCCTGTGTTCGATGTCGGCGCGCCGGCACCCCGACCCGAGCGCTTCGCTCGCGAGCTCCGGCTCCTGCTCAAGGCCCTGCCGGCCGACCGCCGGCCGGACCGGTTGGCGGTCGAGCCGGGTCGCTTCCTCGTTGCCCGCGCCGGCTTCCTCGTCACCGCGGTGCTCCACGTCCGCCAGCGAAACGGCCCGATGGTCGTGCTCGATGCGGGAATGACCGAGCTGATCCGGCCAGCCCTGTACGGCGCACGCCATGGCGTGGTCGCCCTGACCTCCGGCGGCCGGCCGTGGTCACCTCAGGAACCGGTCGTGTCGCCGCCAGGCTCGAGCGGCAAGCTGCAACTCACCGCGGTCGAGGGACCCGTCTGCGAATCGACCGATTCGTTCGGGCGGCACCTGCTCCCGCCGCTCCTACGCGGCGATCTGGTGGCGATCCGTGACGCCGGCGCGTACGGTGCGTCGCTCGGCTCGACCTACAACGGCCGGCCGCGACCGCCCCAGGTCCTGCTCGAGCCGGATGGATCGCTCAGCCTCGCCCGACGCCGGGGCGGCGTGCGTACCATCGCCTGATGGACCGTCTTGGCCCGGCAGACTACCCGGTAGCCGTCGCTTACACTGCGGAGATGGGTGCAGTTGAAACGATGGAAGTCTTTTTCGAGCTCCTCAACGCTGGGGACCGCGAGGGCGCCGTGGCCCTCATGGACGAGCGCACGGAGATGCGCGTCCACGTTGGCGACAGCGTCCAGACGCTGCGCGGCGTGGAGCGGGTCGGCGGCTGGTTCCTGCGCAGCGACCGGGGCCTGAAGATGATCCCAGGCGAAGTTCGCGATACCGGCACCACGTATGAGGCGGACATCCTGGTCGTCCGGCCGGGCGCAAGCTCGCAGCACCTCGACGCGACATTCCGGGTCGAGGCCGGCAAGATCACCGCGATCAACCTCGCGCCGCG
The DNA here is from genome assembly GCA_003152165.1 of Chloroflexota bacterium. Lineage (GTDB taxonomy): Bacteria > Chloroflexota > Limnocylindria > Limnocylindrales > CSP1-4 > Palsa-1033. The sequence goes on along the minus strand of PLZO01000096.1, from coordinate 14,011 downwards.
TTAGCCATCCTGGGGCGGGAGCGCCCGCGGGCGCCGAAGCCCCCGGCGGCTAGGACGAGCTGGGCGATGCTCCGGTGATGACGTCACTCGGGGCGCTGCTCGGGATGGTGATCTTGTCCCCGGGCTTGATGCTGTTCGCGTTCTTGATCTGAGGGTTTGCCGCCAGAAGCTGAGCGGTCGTCAGGCTAAACTGCCTGGCGATCTTCGTGATCGTGTCTCCAGAGACGACCGTATAGGTCTGCGGCGATGCCACCAGCGGGATTGAGGCCGACGGTTCGCTCGAGGGCGCGCCGCTGTCGGCTGGCGCGACCGAGGTCGACGGTGTCGAGACGCTGGGCGAGCCGCCCAGGTTGAACAGGAACGGCAGCGAGATCATGACAATCGCAGCGATCAGGAGCGCCCCAAGAGCCAGGGCAACCCGCGGGATGGCGGGCATCCCGATCCGCGTCTTGAGGGTGGGGTAGGCCTCGTTCCGCCGGAAACGTTCCCAGGCCGGCCGGCCGGCCTCGCGGGCCGCAGGGACTGGTCGGCGCGACGCCTGGTTCGCTCGCCGACCTGGCGAAGCGACGGCTGAGGCGACCGGGCGACTCGACTCGTCATCGAGGTCGTCATCGGGGGCCACCGGGGGGCCGCGCCGGACCACCGAATCCCGCGACTGCCGGGCCGCCGGGCCGCGGGACTTGCGGGCGGCGCGATCGGCCTCGACAGAGCGGTCCAGTTCATTAAGGTCCGGGTCCTCCGTGGTGCTCGAACGAGCCTCGTTCAGCCAACGCGAACCGGCCAGGCCGGCAGACACATCCGGCGCACCGGACCCGGGCGCACCAGCGAGGAATGCTGGCGCTTCAGCGTCTTCGGCACCCTCCTCGGAACCGCCAACCCAGACGGGCGGCGCGGCCCAATCGCGACTCTTCGGGCGGCCCGCAGGAACGTCATCCGGGCGGACGTCGCTCGGCGGGTCGGATGCCGGCGCCGATCGGGCATCGAATTGATCGTCGTCGCCGCCGGCATCGGCAGGCGGGACGCGCTTCTGGCCGCGGCCCGGTCGAGCCAATCCGGCCAGCTCATCCTGCTCAGCGCTGGCGCTCGGCTTCGCTCGAGCGGCTTCCCGGCGGGCCCAATCCTGGAATGTGGGGCAAGCAGCGAAGCCGGGCGAGAGGCAGAACGCCTCCTGGTGGGCGATCGCTCGAGGCGCGGGACGAACCTCCGCGTAGCAGCGATGGCGATGGTCCGGCGCGTCGGCACGGGCGTCGCGATCGTCCTCGAACGCGACGAATGGACAGGCGAGCGCACCAGTCGGGGTTGGCTCCGTCATCCCAGGGATGATACTGCCCCAATCTGCACCGCGGGCGCCCAACGCTGCCCCGAGATGCATCGCGGGCGCCGTCGCGCGGTGTGGATCTGCCAGACATTCGCAAGCCCCTCGGGACGGATGGCGGGTCCCGTTTGACAGGCGTGAGTATCACTCTGAGACTGAGCGAGATCCCAAGCAACACCGAAGGAGACGCCCGATGTCCCGACTCACAACCCGGCTGGTCCAAGCGCTCGCGCCGACAACCGTCGCCAGCGCGCACTGTGACATTCCCTGCGGGATCTACGACCCCCATGGGGCAGTCCTCGCGGCCCAGACGGTCGCCAAGATGGTGGAGCTGATCGGCGCCCTCGACGGCACCAGTCCGGCCGATCGCAACAAGTTCATCCGCTGCGTGACGGTCAAGGAGCAGCACGCCGAGATCGTCAAGCACGAGGTCCAGGTGATCTGGTCCGATTACTTCAAGCCGGAGCACCTGGTCGCGAACCCGGACCTCCATACCAAGGTCTGGAACCTGCTCAAGCTTGCCGGCAAGAACAAGCAGAACGTCGATGCCGAGGCGGCCGCCCAGCTGCAGGCGGGGGTCAAGGAGTTCGCCGACATCTTCTGGTCGACGAAGAAGTAGTCGACCGGCGATCGATCACCCTCACGCTCGAACACTCGGCGGTCGAGCCGGCCAGCGGGCCGGATGCCGCTGTGCCAAACCGGGCCGCCCCGCCGCCGCCCGGCCGCCCCTGGCGCGTCCTGGTAGCCGAAGGCTCGATGCGCCCGGCGCTGCAGCCCGGCGATTGGCTGCTCGTCGACCCGACGACCAGGCGCTGGCCGCGGCGCGGGACGATCGTCGTGGTTCGCCAGCCGGCCAGCGGAAGGCTCGTCATCAAACGAGTCGCGGCTCGACCGGGCGACACGATTCGCGTTCCCGGAGGGCAGCACCGGCTCGGATCGGCCGAGGCCTGGCTGCTCGGCGACGCGCCGGAGATCTCGGTCGATTCGCGGAGGTACGGCGCGGTCAACCTCGATCACCTCGTCGGCCGAGCCTGGTTGCGTTACGGACCATTCGGCCGGCCCTTCGGCCCGGTCGGGCAACCGAGTAGGCGGCGCTCGGCCCGCTGAGCCGCGCCGATCCGAGGGCGGCGGCCGGGCTCAGCCGGCGGCCAGCACCTCGCGCCCGAGCAGATCGATCATCGCCAGATCCCGGGGCACGAGGTCCTGGAGCATCAGGCGCTCGACGCCCACCGCCGCTAGTTCGGCGATCCGCGCCCGGGCGCGATCGGGCGTCCCGATAATCCAGTTTCCCTGTCGTTTGGCAAACCAGGCCTCCCCGTCCGGCTGGATGTCGAATCCAGAGAGGAGGGCCGCCTTGCGGGTTGCCAGCTCGGCGGCGTCCGCCCCGACCAGGGTGCCGATCATCGCCGAGCGGGTGATCGAACGCGGGTCACGGCCGATCGCTAGGCAGGCCGCGTCCAGGGCGGCATACCGATCGTCGATGCGGGCCGGATCTGTGACCGTGATGTTGAACTCGTCGGCGTAGCGGGCCGCGATCCGCAAGCCCCGGGGCGAGCCGTCGCCACCGACCAGGATCGGCGGACGCGGGCGCTGGACGGGCTTCGGCCGGAACAGCGCATCCGTGACCCTCCAGTGCTGACCGTCGTACGACCAGCCATCCGGCTCTTGCCACAGGCCGCGCAGGATGGTCAGCGCCTCCTCGAGCATGTCGGCTCGTTCGGCGATCGGCGGGAAGGGCACGCCGTAGCGGGCATGCTCCTGCTCGTGCCAGCCCGTGCCCAGCGCAACCTCCACTCGACCGCCACTCATCTCGTCGATCGTGGTCACGATCTTGGCAAACGGCCCAGGCAGGCGGTAGGTCACCGGCGAGACGAGCGCACCGAGCCGAATCGTGGTCGTTTCGCGGGCCAACCCGGCAAGGACCGTCCAGGCATCGGTCGTCGGCAGGTTGTCCGGTCCGGGAAAGCTCTGGAAGTGATCCGACCGGAAGAATGCCTCGAAGCCGGCCGCCTCGGCGCGCTGGGCCACGGCGAGCTGCTCGGCATACGAGATGCCCTGCTGGGGCTCGAGCATGATCGCGAAGCGCATGGCCGGCGGCCTCCTGGCGATCTCGACGAATGGTTCACCCCGGGCAAGATCATCGGGGTTGACATAACTGTTCCGCTTGCTATGATAGTTCACGAAATGCGAACTACTGTTCAGACCCGGGAGGACCTGATCGGGTCAATTCTGTCCGAAGTGGGCTGGTCGCTGCGGGAGCTCCGCTGTGCCTCGACCGAAAAGTTCGTCAAGCAGGGCATCAGCATGACCCAGATCCATGTCCTGCGGCAGCTCGAGCAACACGGCACGATGTCGATGAGCCGGATTGCCGAGCTCCTCGACGTCTCCCTCTCGAACGCGACCGGGATCATCGACCGGATGGCCGAGCGCGGCCTGGTTGAGCGGGTGCGGGTGCCGGATGACCGGCGTGTCGTGCTCATCCAACCATCTGAGCTCGGGATCCAGGCACTGGACGAGACCGAGGGAATCAAGCTCGATCGTATTCGGGCCATCTGCAATCGGCTCGACGACGTCCAGCTGCGCGGGATCACCCGGGCCCTGGGCAACCTGCGCGGAGCGATCGCAGCGGAATTCGGGATCGACGCCGAGCAGGCCCACGAAATTCATGAGCACACGACGTCGGCCGGCTGAGCCGGCGGGCGTCTTTATCAAGGCAAGGGAAGGGATCAATGGAAGCGTTTCCAATCGATAACGAGGCGGACGTCCCGACAAAGGAAAACGACCCGGCGCTCGCGCTTGACCAGCGGGCCAAGTTCGAGATCCTCGGCGCAATCCTGCTGGGCATGTTCCTGGCAGCTCTCGATCAGACGATCGTCGGCCCGGTCCTGCCCCGCATCGTCACCGAGCTGAACGGCGCCGAGCTCTACACCTGGGTCGTCACGATCTTCCTGCTGACGAGCACGATAACTGTTCCGATCTACGGCAAGCTGTCCGACCTGTATGGTCGGCGGCCGCTGCTGCTGATCGGTATCAGCCTCTTCCTGGTCGGTTCCGCCCTGTCGGGCCTGAGCCAGACGATGTGGCAGCTGATCCTCTTCCGGGGGATCCAGGGTCTCGGTGCGGGTGCGCTCTTCCCGATTGCGCTGGCCGTCATCGGCGACCTGTTCACACCGGCCGAGCGGGGCAAGTACCAGGGCTTATTCGGAGCGGTCTTCGGGATCGCGTTCCTGGTTGGTCCAGGTCTCGGCGGGTTCCTCACCGACAACTTCAGCTGGCACTGGGTCTTCTTCGTCAACCTGCCGATCGGAATTCTTGCCTTGATCGTCATCGCCCGGTTGCTGCCCAACATCAAGGGGCGTCGCCGAGACGTCAAGATCGACTACCTCGGCGTGATCACCCTGACCCTCGGGCTCATGCCGATCCTCGTCGGCCTGACGCTGGCCGAGTCCTCACAGTGGAGCGACCCGGCCGTCTGGGGCACCATCGTGCTGGGGGTCGCCTTCCTCGTCGCCTTCGTAATCGTCGAGGCGCGGGCGGCCGAGCCGATCATCCCCCTCCACCTGTTCCGCAACCGGACCTTCAGCGCCTCGATGGTCGCGATCTTCCTGGCCACCTTCGGCTTCGGCGCCGCGATCATCTTCCTGCCCCTGTACTTCCAGATCGTCGAAGGGACGAGCGCAACCGCCTCGGGCTACAAGCTCCTGCCCTTCCTGTTCGGGCTGATCGTCAGTTCGATCGCATCCGGCCAGATCGTCAGCCGGACGGGCCGCTACAAGGGCGTGATCGTGGGCGGGCTGGTGATCCTGGCGATCGGGCTGTACCTGATGTCCAACCTGCGGGCGGACACCTCGGACCTGGTCCTCTCGCTCTGGATGTTCGTGGCCGGCTTCGGCGTCGGGCCAACCTTCGCGGTGTTCACGATCATCGTCCAGAACTCGGTGCCGTTCCATGAGCTCGGCACGGCAACGGCCGACCTGACCCTCTTCCGTCAGATCGGGACCACGCTCGGGCTCACCCTGGCCTACACGTTCTTCCGGGAAAACCTGACCTGGAATCTGCTCCACGACCAGATCGTGTCGGCCGGCGCACCGCCCGCGCTGGTACCGGCAACGGCACCCGCCGGGTTCGACCTGAGCACGCTGACCTCGGCCCTCCCGGGCAACCCGGTTGCCTTCATCAGCCAGGTACCGGCCCAGTTCCAGGCGGTGTTCATCCAGGGCTTCCACCAGGCATTCACGATCGCGATCGCCAACTCGATGTTGCTCGGAGTGGGCGCCGCCGCGGCGTCCGTCATCGTCGCCTTCTTCCTTAGGGAGATCCCCCTGCGCACGACGATGGGGGCCAGGCCTGCCGCTGACGGCAAGCCGGCGTCCGAGTCGAGTGGTACGACTCCGGTGGCCGCCATCGACTGACGGCAAGTCGCCCGACGGACGGCTCGAACCACCTTCCCCCATCCCTACCGGCCCCGCCGCGGACAACGCGGCGGGGCCGTTCGCATTTCCGGGTAGGCTGAACTCATGGAACCACGTCCCGCCCCATTTCCTCCGGCTCTTCTGGCACTGGGCGCCGATGTGGCCGCCTTTGCACCGGTCCTGGCCGCACAAGACCTGCCAGCCGGCTCACTCCGCCGGATCAACCGGGGCGACCTCGACATCCTGCTCGCCCACACCAGCGCCGGCATCGTCGCCGTCGACGATCGCTGTCCGCACATGTCGGCGCCACTGTCGATCGGTGGCCTCGACGGCTGCATCGTCGACTGTCCACTCCACAGCGGCCGCTTCGACCTGTCGACCGGCGAGACCGTTCGGATGCCGACCACCGGCGGCCTCGATGCAGATGGCCTGTATCACCCGACCTGGTCGCCGATCGGCGGACCGTCGAAGGAAGACCCGCCGGGTCGCAAGGCCGAGGCGCGCCGGCTAACTCGCGTGCGACGCATCCGCTACTACCCCGTCCGGGTCGTGAACGGCTGGATCGAAGCCGCGATCCCGCGCTGACCCACCGGCACGTTCGGGCGCGCCTGCGGCCGCCCGGGACTCGTTTCAGCTCCTGAGCTCGAGCTCCTCGGACGGATCCACGTGGTCGTTGTGGGCGTAGGCCCGGATCAGGCGCAGGACCTGGGCCGGGTCGTCGGTCAGGTGGAAGAGATGCAGGTCGTCGGCATCGATCGTGCCGGCCGGGAGCTGGACGCGGCGCATCCAGTCGATCAGGCCGCTCCAGTAGTCGTGGCCGACGAGGATCACCGGGAAGTGCTCGATCTTGCCGGTCTGGATCAGGGTCAGCGCCTCGAACAGCTCGTCCAGCGTGCCGACGCCGCCGGGCAGGATCACGAATGCGTCGGCGTACTTCACGAACATGGTCTTGCGGGCGAAGAAGTAGCGGAAATCGACGCCCAGGTCGACATACGGGTTGAGCGACTGCTCATGGGGCAGCTCCACGTTGCAGCCGACCGAGATCCCGCCGCCCTCCTGACAGCCTCGATTCGCGGCCTCCATCACACCTGGCCCGCCGCCGGTGATCACAGCGAACCCGGCCTCGGCCAGGCGCCGCCCGATCGCGCGGGCGAGCTCGTAGGTTGGGCTGCCCTCCTTGATCCTGGCCGAGCCGAAGACCGTGACCGCTGGACCCAGCGTGGCGAGGGCGTCGAAGCCATCGACGAACTCGGCCTGGATGCGCAGGACCCGCCAGGGATCCTCGCTGATGAACGCCGGGCGGCTGGTTCGGGTGAGGAGCTTCTCATCCTCGGTGCGCTTGCCGCCGCGGTCCATCCGGGCGGTGGCCCGGGGGTCGACGGTCACCCGCCCCCGGCGGCGCCGGGCCGGCGATCCGGACAGCTCGGGGTCCTGCTCATCTGGCATGGGCCAAGGATGCACGAGAACTGCCGACCACGTCAGCCGGGACGCGGCGACGCCAGCCAGGCTCTCCAGGCGGTCTCATCCCGACCCGCGGTCAAGGCATTGCCGTAGCGCACGAGCGGTAGACGGAGGACGCGCCCCTCCGCCAGGAGGCGCCCATCCGCCAGGAGGCGCTCAATGATCTCGGCGTCGGTCAGCTTGGGAGCGCCAAGCCCTGCCTCCCGCGCCATTGGACCGTCGATGTCGAGCACCGCTCGCGGGCCGAGCCGATCAGTGAAGCGGCGCATCTCGCCCGGCGCGATTGGTTTTCGGCGGAGGTCGACGAAATGGATCGTGAAGCGGCGCTCCTTGAAGAAGCGGATCGCGGCGCGCGTCGGCTGGTCGTCAACCAGGCCGAAGACCTGGACCGAGGGCGCAGGAGGCTGGGCCATCGCCGAATCGTAGCCGGTCCGCCGGCGGTACCATCGCATCAGGAGGTATCCGCGGTGACGGTCTGGTTCACGGTCCAGCTCAACGATCAACCGGGTTCCCTGGCCCGGGTGGCCGGCGCCCTGGCCGAGCGCGGCGTCAACATCACCGGGATCGTCGGCGTCGCGGAGGACACCGACGGGGCGCTGATGCTCACGACGAGCGACCCGGTCGCTACCCGCGAGGCGTTCGCCGGGCTGGCCCTGCCCTATGAAGAGCACGACCCGACCGGCGGGCTCGAGCCCGATCGGATGTCCGTCGCCGACCTCCGGCCAACTCGCGACAGCTGAGCATCGTTGGCCAGTCCGGCGGGACTCAGGCGGATCGCGACCTGGAACGTCAACTCCCTCAAGGCCCGACTCGATCGGGTTGAGGGGTGGCTGGGCATTGCGGCCCCGGACGTCCTCCTGATGCAGGAGACGAAGCTGGCCGACGAGATGGCCCCGGTGATGCCCTTCGCCATGGCCGGCTACGAGCTCGCTCATCACGGCCAGGGCCGCTGGAATGGAGTGGCCATCGCCAGCCGGGTCGGCATCACCGACGTCGTCACGAACTTCGGCGACGGTCCGGTCGTAACGCCGGGCGTAGGGGCTGGCGGAGGAAGCCGCGACGAGGCCGCCGATCCGGCCGACGACGGGCTTGGTCCGGAAGCCCGGATGATCTCGGCGCGCTGCGGCCCGATCCGGGTCGTGAGCATCTATGCCCCGAACGGACGCGCCCTGGACACGCCCTTCTATGCCGGCAAGCTGGCCTGGTTCGAGCGCCTGAGCCGCTGGCTCGAGGAAACCCAGGACCCGGCCGATGACCTGCTGATCGGGGGCGACTTCAACGTGGCCCCGGACGACCTCGACGTCTACGACCCTGGAGCGTATGTCGGGGCCACCCACGTTTCTCCTCCCGAGCGCGATGCCCTGGCCCGGTTGCGTGCCTGGGGCCTGCTGGACGTCGTCCGGCCGTTCCATCCGGAAGCCGGCTTCTACACCTGGTGGGACTATCGGGCCGGCAACTTCCACAAGAACCTGGGGATGCGGATCGACCACCTTTACGCTAGCCGGTCTGTGGCCGCCCGGGTCGTCGCGGCCGACCGGGATCGGGACGCGCGTAAAGGCAAGCTGCCGTCCGACCACGCCCCGCTGTATGTGGACCTGGCCAGCTGAAACAGCGCCGAGTCGCTAGGATTCGCGTCTGGCCCGGAGTTCCGAGCCTGGCCGCACGTCGCGGCCGCCAAGGAGCGTCATGAGCGAACCGCGCGAGGAAGCGAGCACCGATCTCGAGCACACGCTCGCCGCCTACCTCGCTGCCCAGCGAATGACACGTCGCCAGCTCCTCGAGCGAATCGCCGCGGTCGGCGCTGCGGCCGCGCTCGCGCCGGTGATCGCTGCGTGCTCGGCGCCTCCCGCGGCCGATGGGGGCCAAGCAGCGGCCGCTCAACGCAGTCGCCTGGCCGCCGAGCCCGAGGCGACGCCGGTCGTGCCGGCCGAGCCCGTACAGGCGGCCGCTCCCGTACAGGCGGCCGCGGCAAGCTCCCACGTGATCGCGCGGATCATCGCCCGGATCATGCCCAGGGGCTAGCTTCGAGTTCTGACGTCATGTGGGGTGGCGCGACGACACATCCTCCCGGGTAATGGATAGATTCCGCCACGGTCGGTCCTGCGTCAGATGCAGGTAACCGACGAGGTTGACTTCGAATCCGGTCGATCTCCTGCATGAGACGCAGATTCACCTCGATATCCTGCGCCAGGGGCCGGGAAACGACGATCTAAACGCCGAACTCGTCGGTTATCTGCGTCACATGCAGCTTGGCGCGACTCGGTCGCGAAACCCGGCACCGTGGCGCGACGCCAGAGCGCGGCGTTTACCGCCGTGGCACCGCCGCCGCGCCGGAACTACGTCTTCGGGCGGCGCGAGCCTTGAGGCGGGCGTCTGACTTGGCGGCGGTCGCAATCCCAGCGCTCGCCTCGCTTTTTTGGCGGCAGCGTGTCGTAGCGCTCGCGGACTGTCCGGCGGGTCTCGATCCCGTCGTTGGCATAATGGTCGGCGCACATCAGGTCGAAGGCGTGGACGCTCGCCTCCTGGTTCGAGAACCGGCCGGAGACCCAGCTGCGCGACTTGGTGCCTTGCTGCTGGAGCTCGCAGACGTGCCAGTCCTGACGGTTCGTCATGTCCCAGAAGTCATAGGCGTCGCTGGCATCGAAGCCCGGCAGCGCAGTCGTCGCCGAGTCGAACAGCCAGTCGCACACGACCGTCGTCCGTTCGACACCCCGGGCAACGAGCCGGTGGGCGAGCACGTAGTCGGGGTGGATCGAGATGAACGTGTTCGGCCAGAGCACGTAGTAGTAGACCCGGCGCTCATCGAGCGGCGTCATCCCGAGGATTGCCGGCCGGCCGTCGCGATGACCACCCGCGAGGGCCATCGTCTCGGCGTTCCCGGCGAGCTCCATCCAGCCGCCTTCCCAGGGGCCCTCGCTCTCGTAGTCGCCGCCCAGGTCATATGGCGTCAGCTTGTTCAGCTGGGGATGCAGGCCGGGGCAGTGGTAGCACTCGGAGTAGTTCTCGGCGATGAACTTCCAGTTCGAGCCAACGTCGTAGCGGACTTGCCTGGCCGAGCGCAGCCGCCCAAAGTCAAAGCGATTCCAGTGCGGCACGAGATCGGCCAGAAAGTGGCTGAGCTCGGGCGCAGCCGGGTCGAGCGAGACGAACACGAAGCCCTGCCAGGTGGCGAGACGGACCGCTCGCAGGCCGAACGTCTCGAAGCTGAAGTCGTCGAGGTCCTCGGTGTGCTTGGCCCGGATCAGCTTGCCGTCGAGGTCGTAGATCCAGGCGTGGTACGGACACTGGAAGCGGACGGCTTTGCCGCATTGCTCTTCCACCACGGCGGTGCCGCGGTGCTGGCAGACGTTGTAGAAGGCGCGTAGGACGCCGTCGCGGGCGCGCACGACGACGAGTGGCTCACCGTCCTGTTCGGCCAGGAAGTATTCACCGGGCGCCTCAGCGTCGGACTCCCGGCCCACGATCGACCAGTCCCGATGGAACCATTCGCGCCGCTCGAACTCGTGAATCTCGGGGTCGTGGTAGGCCCGTCGAGGCAGGAGCGAGGCGGCTCGATATGGGCGACGGATCGACGCCAGCTCAGCCGGGGTGAGGATCGCCATCATGGCCTCCTGTCAGCGCCGGACCGGGCCGCCACGCGAGCTGTTCGGGCAGCCAGCCGGTCCGGGTTGGCAACTTCGGTTCGGGCAGCTCGGTCGGAGCGGATGCCGTCGTTGGCGTAGCGGTCGGCCACCATCAGGTCGAAGGCCTGGACGCTCGCCTCCTGGTTTGAGTAGCGGCCGGCGACCCAGCTACGCGAGCGGGTGCCCGCTTGCTGGAGCTCGACCACGTGGTAGTCCTGCCGGTTGGTCAGGTCCCAGAAGTCGCGTGCGCCCGAAACGTCAAAACCCGGAACGCCGATGGAATCCTTGTCCACGAACAGGTCGCAGTTGATGATCGTCCGGTTCGGTCCGTCCGGCCAGGCCTGGTGCGTGAGCACGTAGTCGGGGTGGACGCTGACGATCAGGTTCGGCCACAGGATGTAGTAGTAGATCCGGCGCTCGTCGATCTCGTTCGTCGCGTAGAGCAGCGGACGGCCGTGGCGCAGGCCGTCCATCGACATCGTCTCGCAGCCCTCGGAGAAGACCATCCAGCCGCCCTTCCAGGGACCTTCGGGGAAGAAATCCTCGCCCAGGTCGTACGGGGTCAGCTTGTTGAGGAGCGGGTGGACCCCCGGGCAGTGGTAGCACTCGGAGTAGTTCTCGGCCACGATCTTCCAGTTGGCGGCCACGTCATAGGTCATCCGGGTCGCCCGGCGCAGGCGCGAGTAGTCACGGTTGAAGCCGGCGTGATGGTCGTGCCAGTCAACCATGTAGGTCTCAAGCTCGGGCGCGGCCGGGTCGAGCGAGACGAACACGAAGCCCTGCCAGGTGGCGAGACGGACCGCTCGCAGGCCGAACGTCTCGAAGCTGAAGTCGTCGAGGTCCTCGGTGTGCTTGGCCCGGATCAGCTTGCCGTCGAGGTCGTAGATCCAGGCGTGGTACGGACACTGGAAGCGGACGGCTTTGCCGCATTGCTCTTCCACCACGGCGGTGCCGCGGTGCTGGCAGACGTTGTAGAAGGCGCGTAGGACGCCGTCGCGGGCGCGCACGACGACGAGTGGCTCACCTAGCTCTCCGGATCGGAAGAAGGTGCCGGGTTCAGGCGCGTCCTCATCGCGACCGATGCAGACCCAGTCGCGGAAAAACCAGTTGTCACGCTCGAAGGCCCACACCGTCTCGTCGTGGTAGGCGCGACCGGGCAGCAGCGTCGCAGCGCGGAACGGGCGGCGGATCAACTCGATCTCTTCGCGGCTGAATGGAGCCCTGACGGTCATCGACGAGCGAACCTCCGAACCGAGTCTAGCGCCCCCGCTCGTGCCCAACGCCCGAACGAAAGGTAGCCCGGCAGCCTTGAGCTCAGGCGATCTTCCGCTTGCGCCGATCCTTGAGGATCTCGCGCGCGGCGTTGCGGCCGGGCAGGCCGGTCACCCCGCCACCTGGATGGGTTGACGAACCGCACTGGTACAGGCCCCGGATCGGCGTCCGATAGTTCGCGTAACCGGCGGCGGGCCGCATGTGGAAGAGCTGGTTGAGGGTCAGCTCACCGTGGAAGATATTGCCGCCGATCAGGCCATACTCGTGCTCCATGTCGTAGGGGCTGATCACCTGGCGATGGACGATCGAGCCGCGCAGGTTCGGGGCCAGCTCGGTATAGCCGTCGATCAGCCGATCGGCGAACGCCTCGACCTCCTCGCGATGCGGTTCAGCGTGCCATTCCTGGGGCACCCACTGGGCAAACATCGAGAAGATGTGCATCCCCTCCGGGGCAAGCGTTTGGTCGAGGGTGGTGGCGATCACACCGTCGCAGTACGGCGTGGCCGAGCCGCGGCCCTGGCGGGCGTCATCGAATGCCTGCTGGACATACGCCATCGAGTGGGCCAGCTCGATCGCCCCGGTGTGGTGGGGTTGCAGGTTCGTCCCCGGATGGGACACGAAGCTGGGCAGCTCGCTGATCCCCAGGTTGACCTTGACCGTGCCCGACCGGCTGTCGAAGTTGCGGATGTCGGTCACGAACTCGGCCGGAAGTTGGCGCTCTTCGATCAGGCGCAGGAAGGTGATCTGGGGATGCGCGTTGGAGATCACCAGGTCCGACCGGATCTCCTCGCCCGACTCGAGCACCACGCCGGCGACCAGGTCGCCGGCGACCAGGATGCGGGCAACCGGCGCATTGAGTCGGACCTGGCCGCCGTACTCCTCGAGGGCCGCGGCCAGGTTGGTGCTGACTGCCCCCATCCCACCCTCGACGAAACCCCAGCCGCCGATCGGGCCGTCGGCCTCGTCCTGGTCGACGGTGCCGATCTCGTGGTGCAGCAGCACGTAGGCCGTACCAGGCTCGTACGGGCCTGCCCACGTCCCGATGATTCCGTCGATCGACAGGCCGGCCTTGATCCGGTCCGACTCGAACCAGTCGTCGAGCAGGTCGGCCGCGCTCATCGTCATGATCCGGGTGAGATCGGCCACTCCCCGTCCGCCCAGGCCGCGCAGCTTCCAGGCGAAGCGGAGCTGGTCGAGCAGGTCCGGCAGCGAGCGCGAGCCGAGCTTCGGCGGGGTCATCCAGAGCAGATGCCGAACGACCTGGGCGAGGCCGTCCTTCCAGGCCACGAAGTCGTCATAGAGATCGGCATCGTGCTTGCTGAACTTGGCCATCTCCGCGTAGCGCCGATCGTGATCCTCGTACATCACGACCCCCGAACCGTCCGGGAAGCCCATGAAGTACGGTCCCATCGGGTAGACCTTGTAGCCGCGCTTGGGGAGCTCGAGCTCCTTGATGATCCTGGGCGGCATCAGGCTCTGGACGTACGATAGCGAGCTGACCTTGAAGCCCGGCCAGGGCTCCTCGGTCACCGCCGCGCCACCGATCACGCCGCGCTTCTCGAGGACGAGTGGCCGGAAGCCAGCCTTCGCGAGGTACGCGGCACAGGCGAGTCCGTTGTGGCCGCCGCCCACGACGATCGCGTCAATTGGCTCAGTCATGTCCGGCATTCTGTCCGGGCCGCGCTTCTCACCGGCTCAGCGTCCCGTCAGGTGCGCCCTATGTTCCGTAGTGTGAGACGCCGTTCCGTAGAGTGGGACACACGAGCCGCCGCCGCTGCGCCGTCGGCGGCTGGGGCTGCGGCAGCGGCAGCTGAGCAGCTGCGGCAAACGTCGAGGCGCCGCCAGCGGCTGGGGCAGCCGCGCAGCCGCCACGCCGCACAGTCGTGTACTCCGCACATCAAATCGGGTGGCGTCCTGACCCCGCTGTA
>PLZO01000095.1 GCA_003152165.1 Chloroflexota bacterium | reverse complement strand
ACCCCACAAGGCGGTATATCAGGCCAAGGCTATCTTCTTGGCCGACCCGCTCCGGCACTCGGGCGAGGCACCTCGCTCAACCATGCTACTGGCGCCCCCAGCGAAGCCCCATGGGCTCCCGGCCCGACGATCGCTCGAGGCGACGCCGCGCGACGGCACACGGGCGACCAGAGGCCGGTCGACGTTGGGCGACGCAAGTAGCGCCACCCGGACGCGGGACTGCTGGCGGGTGGTGGGGCTCGGGGCGGGAGCAATGACGGAAGAGTGCCCCGACCCCGGGGGCGGATGGGCGTCGCGACGGACGAACCCTGCGCTACTTCTTCTTGCTCACGTGGTCGGCCGCTTCGCGTTCCAGCACGGCGAGACGCGTGTAGTAGTCGGGGAACTCCGTCAGGTGGGCGAGTGCGATCTTGCCGGTGACGATCGGATCGTCCGCGCTGACGTCGGTCTCCGGGTCCCGGGGGCCATGCTCGAGCTCCACGCCGAGCCCCATCCGGAACTGCTCAAGATCGCACCCCAGCGCCCCGAAGTCGATCCCGAGCTCGGTCGCAACGGCGCGCGCCTGATCTTTCGTGAAATACCGCTTGGTGGTCAGCTCAACTTTTCCCACTTCCATCTCCTTCGGCTGCGCCTTGGGTTGAGAGGGACTGGTGCGACCGGGCGGCGACGCTCGCGTCACATCCAACGCGACCGCTCCGGGTCCCCCAGAGAATGGAACGTGACGCCAGTGTAGTTGCCCGAAGCCGCCGCGTCATGACGGCCGGTCATCTCGCCGGGGCGCCGTCACACGCGGCCGCTTTTCGCGACCTGCCGGCGATCGAGCTGCCCGGCAGCTCCGCGGCAGTGCTCAGTTGCGCGTGTGCGTCCCCGGGTTCCGCCCGCCAGCCCATCCCAGGTTGGAGAAGGTCGGGATGAAGCGATAGCCTTCGCGAGGAACGGTGGCAATGAAGCGGGGACGGCGGTAGTCGTCCCGGAGCTTGATGCGGAGGCTCCGGATGTGGCGATCCACGATGTTGCTCTCCGCCACGAAATCGGTGCCCCGGATGCCATCGAGGATCTCCTCTTGCGAGACCACGCGCCCGCTCCGGCTGGCGAGCAGGTAGAGCAGGCTCTGCTCGATGCCCGAGAGGTGGACGACCGAGTCCCCGGCGCGGACGACCCGGTTGAGGACGTCGATCTCCTTCGCGCCGGCGATCGTCTCGTAGGTCGTCGCGTCGCGGGTCGTCCCGAGACCGAGAAGCGCCTGGAAGACCAATGGCCGGCTGCTCAACGTCCTTGGCTGGACAACGACCGCCGTGATGGCCGTTGCTGCAATCGGCCTGATCGTGACGACGATCCTGGGTTGATCGATGGCGCGGCCCACGACGACGATGGACCTGCCACCCAGGGCATATCGTGCCCGCTCACCGTTCACTCATGGTGCGAGCCTTGGCTACCCCTGAGTCAGCTCTTCACTGGTGCCGTCAGGGCGATTAGCAGGAAGACGAGGAAGGCAGCAAACGACAACGCGACGACGACAATGACAGCCGTGTCCGGACGCCTCATGGTCGAGCGCCGCACACCACGCAGGTGGCTGAGCCACTCAACGTCGTTGCGCCGCTGCAGGCGCGGACGAGAAGGCCCACCCTGAGCGCAACGGCCGCGGTGTGCCAGCGCTCGTTCAGCGGCATCGCCCTTGCGAGACGCATCGGATTCCCTCTCGAACTCGGGCTGAGCATACCTCAGCACCGTATCAGACCTGAGTTGGTCCACCATGATAATGTCATGGCGTCGGTCCTGTTCCACGATTCGAGCCGTTTGCGCCTCCCGGATCCAACGAAGTGATCTCCAGCCACGACCTGACTACCCTTGCTTCTGGAAGCGACGCCAAGGGCGTTCCGATGGACGAGGTTCGGCGTCACATCCTGGAAGCACCCGGGGTGACCGAGGTGCACGACCTCCACGCCTGGACGATCACGAGCGGCATGAACATCGTATCGGCCCACGTCGTGCTCGATATAGACGGCGTGCCCGGGGATGTCTTCGATCATCTCGGCCGCTGCCTCTCGGCCGACTTCGACATCAATCACTCCACGTTTCAGCTCGAGACACCCGAGCACGTCCGCTGGGAAGCTGAGGGGCCAGAGCCCCAGCACTAGCTCCCACTGCAACAATCTGGCATACGAGAAGAGCGATCGACAGCGGTCCCACACCGATCGTTGACACTCCTGCCAAACACCGTCGCGAGGTGGCCGCTGCGAAGGGCCGCGCCCGTAGCCCCTACGCCGCCGGCGGCACCAGGGCGACATATATGAGAACGATGGACATCGCCGCCAGGATGACCGTGACGCCCCAGCCGATGACGGTCAGCACGCGCCCACTGCGCAGCTCGCCCATGAGCTCGCGATCCCGGGCCAGGAGCATGACGAAGACGAGGATGAACGGCAGAAGCAGCCCATTGAGCACCTGCGAGAGGACGATCACCTGGAAGAGCGGTAACCCCGGAATGAGCACGACGAGTGCCGCGAAGCCGACGAAGAAGGCAAGCAGTCCATAGAAGGCCGGGGCATCACGCCAGCGCCACTGGACGCCTGCCTCCCAGCCGAATGCCTCGCACACCGTGTAGGCGCTGGTGAGGGGCACGACGCCGAGGCCGAGGAGCGAGGCGGCGAGCAGGCCACCAGCAAAGAGGAGGGTGGCTGAGTTCCCGGCGAGCGGGCCGAGCGCCTTCGCAGCCTGGGCGACGTCAGTGATATTCGTCTGACCCGACGCCCACAGCGTGGCGGCACAGGCGACGACGATGAAGCCCGCAATCACGTTCGTCAGGAACGAGCCTAGGGCGACATCGACCCGCTCGCCAAGGAGCTGTTTCGCCCCTAGGCCCTTGTCAACGACGTACGCCTGGATGAACGCTTGGCCCCACGGAGTGATCGTCGTCCCCACCGTGCCGACGACCGCCAACCAATAAAGCGGGGCGGCACTCAGCTTGGGGATGACCAGGCGCGTCGCGGCCAACCCCCAATCGGGCTTGGCCAGCACGGCCGAGGCGAAGTAGGCAAGCGAGACCGCGATGCCCACGGCCACGAACAACAACTGGACCCGTCCGAAGCTGCCCCGCGAGACGAGCAGCACCATCGCCACCGCGGAGAGCACCGCGCTGACGGCGATGGGCACCCCAAACAGGCTCAGGGCGGCGCCGATCCCGGCGAACTCGGCAAGTGTTGTGCCCAAGTTAGCCACAAGCATCAGGAGCGCCACGAACGCGGCCCAGCGCACGCCGTACCGGCCGCGCACGAGCCCGGTCAACCCCTGCCCGGTCGCGAGTCCCAGACGGGCGCCGACCTCTTGAGTGAAGAACAACACGATCTGGCTGGCCAGGATGACCCACAGGAGGTCATACCCGAACTGGATCCCGGCCAGCGAGTAGGTGGCGATCCCGCCGGCATCGTTATCGGCAAACCCGGACACGAGGCCCGGACCCAAAATCGCCAGCAGCAGACCCAGGCGGATAGCCCCACCCCGTGGGCGGTTCGGCAAGCGCGGCCGTGGACGCGGCGGCAGGTGCGGGCGCGGGTGCGGGCCCGCAGGCAGGCCCGGTCGCCGGGGAATGCGCGGGTGCGGGCGGTCGGGCATCGGCGCGTCTCCGGGCGGCCTAGTGGCGAAGTTGGGCGATAAGCAGCCGACGAAACCGCGGGTCCGACGCCTCGAGCACGGCTGCCACGCTCTCGCCGTCGAGCGTGTTCAGTATGGCGAGGCGATCGCTCGGACGGAGGGATCGCAGGACTCGGGCGATCGCTTTTGACGAGAGATACTGGATGCCCGCATGGGCGTCGACGAGCTGGTAGTGATCGATCGCCGACTCGACCGGGTCGATGTCCGCCCAGGTGAGCTCGCGCTGCCAGGCCGATCTCGGGTGAACCCGACCGAGCAGGCGCCGGCTGCGTCGTGGCGCCAATGCCCGCATCAGGCCAGTCAGCCCGACATCGACCCCGGTCACGGCGAGCCCAGCGGGCGTCCTCGCGAGGACCACGTCATTCACCCGGGTCACCACTCCACCGACCAGATCGATCAGCTGATGATCTGACAGCTGGGCCCGCCAGCCGCAGCTGGTGCGTCCCGCTGGGCAACTGCCAGATGGCCCCCGGTTCGATCTCGATCCGAGTCGGGTCGAAGCTCCGCACGGCAGCACGATCAAGCCAGCGGGGACCCCGGCCATCGAGTCGCGCGGCGATCCGCATCACCCTGGGTGGTTGCGCGTAGCGGGCGTCGGCCAGGAGGTCGTCGAGGTGGCCAATCTCATTGCCACCCGTGGCTGCAATC
>PLZO01000106.1 GCA_003152165.1 Chloroflexota bacterium | reverse complement strand
GCACCACCACCACGCCCGATCGATCAGCGAGCCCTCCGGCCCGGCGGCGGCCCAGGGCAGGGCCGTCCAGGACGCTCCGTCGAGGTCAGCCCTCGGTCGCGAGGAGGACAGCCCCGATCACGACGATCACGGCCACGCCCATCCGGGTCGTCGCGTCACGCCGGCCGCGGGCCTCCTTCAGCCGGAACGAGCCCCAGCCGCTGATGATCACGATCGCCGATTCGCGCAGCGGGGCGACCGCCGTCAGCGGAGCGTAGCGGTAGGCTACCAGCACGAACAGGTAGGCGGCCACGGTGATCAGGCCGCCGATCCCCGCCCGCGTCCACCTTCCGCTGAGCAGGCGACCGACCAGGCCCGGCCGAGGCACCTCCACGGCGCCCACGGTCACCTCCCCGGCGGCTGCTCGCTTTCGGTCGCGGCGGACAACCAGGCCGATCCAGCTGAGCAGGAAGATCGAGCCGAACGTCCACAGCATCGCCGCATAGAAGAGCGGGTCGATCAGGCGAGCCCCGTCGCGATCGACCGCCGAGTAAGCCGTGATCGTGACCCCGGTCAGCAGCGCGAAGGCCGCCGCCTCGCGCACGTGTCGGGGCATCTGGCTGCTCCGCCGGAAGACAGCCCACGGTTTCTGGAGGGCGAGGATGCCGGCCAGCAGGAGGCCCACCCCGATCCAGCCGGGCGGCTCGAGCCGCTCTCCTAGGACGATGACACCAACCGCGACCGACAGGACCGGGGCTGTGCCGCGGGCGATCGGATAGACCAGCGACAGGTCGCCTCGGCGATAGGCCGCCGAGAGGAACACGAAATAGGCCGCCTCGAGGATGCCCGACAGGATCGACAGCTGCCAGGCACCGTCGGGGATCGCTGGGCGGCCGGTGACCAGCCATCCAATCAGCGCGATCGGAATGAGGAAACTCGCCCCGACGAGCATGCCCCCGCCGGCCGTCCGGAGGGGGTCATCGGCTGTCTTGAGCAGGACATTCCAGGCGGCGTGCAGTACCGCCGCGACCAGTAGGAGGAGGATGATCCCGGGCGGCAATCAGCGCCGCCCGGCGGTCGGTCGACCCGGCTCCGGGGTCGGTCGGCTGCCCTCGGCCATCTCCTTGAGGATCCGCAGGTGGGTCTCCACAATGCTCGCCGTCGAGCCTCGCCCGAGGGCGATGAATCCGGCAGTCCAGCGGCCGGTGGTGGTCAATCCAGCGGTTCCGGCGACCCGCGTCCCGCCGGCAACCTCCTCCAGGTACCAGCCCCGCTCGAGGCGGATCCCGTCCCCCACCAGGATGATCTGAAAGCGCGCACTTGGGCGCGCCTCGAGGCTCTCAAGCCGCACGTTCGTGCCGAGCAGCCCGATCCGAAGGCGCGCGGAGCGGGTTGCGCCGGCGGCCGGCCAGCTCGGTGCCGGGGGGCCAAGCCGCAACTCGGGGAAGAGGGCGTCCTGGGCCGCCGGATCATGGAGCGTCGCCCAGACCGCGCGGAGGGGTGCCTGGATGTAGGTGAGCCGCTCGAGGACGCCCGGCGGCGGAGCAGGTCGGGGAACCGGCATTGATCTGGGATCGGCTGGGGTCTGGGCGCGAGCGCTGCGCTGGACGCAGGCCTCAGGCGCCGATCGGGTGCCAGACCGTCTTCATCTCGAGGAAGGCGGCGATCCACTCGGGGCGCTGGGTGGCGCGGTCATCGGTCCAGTCAAACGCGGCATCAGCGATCCCGGGTGGTCGCCGGGCAATCCGCTTGATCGACTCGGCGGCGGAGATCTCGACGGCAGCCTGGTCATCTGGGGCGACTCCCCAGGTATCGACCGCGTCGACATCGACGTGAGCGGCCAGGACCGGCACGAGATCAGCCTTCCGCCCGGTCAGGAGGTTGACGACGCCTCCGGGGACGTCGCTCGTGGCCAGAACCTCAGCCAGGGTGGCCGCGGGCAGTGGACGGGTCTCCGAGGCGAGCACCACCGCGGCGTTGCCCGACACGAGGATCGGGGCGAGCCGGCTGACCAGGCCGAGGAGCGAGCTCGACTCGGGGGCTACCAGGCCGACGACGCCGGTCGCTTCGGGGATCGTGAAGTTGAAGTACGGAGCGGCCACCGGATTCGCAGAGCCCAGGACCTGGGCGATCTTGTCGGCCCATCCGGCATACCAGACCCAGCGGTCGATCGCATGGTCGACCAGGCTTCCGGCCCGGCGGGTCGATACACCCTCAGCGGCGGCGACCTCCGTTCTGAATTGGTCGCGCCGGCCCTCCATCAACTCGGCCACCCGGTAGAGGACCTGGCCGCGGTTCATCGCCGTGCGGGCTGCCCACGGCTCGAAGGCCTTGCGCGCCGCGCGGACGGCGTCGCGGAGATCCTTGCGCGAGGCGCGACTGGCATTCGCCAGTTCGTCGCCCCTGGGGTTGACGACCAGGTACGTCCGACCCGACTCGGAGCGCGGAAACGCCCCGCCGATGTACTGCTTGTACGTCTTTCGGACATCGATCCGGTCGGGCCCGCCAAGGCGCACATGGGGCATTCAGCGGTCCTCCAGCAGGACATACGCCTGCAGACCGTGGAGCCCACCCTCGCGGCCGTAGCCCGACTCCTTGTAGCCCCCGAAGGGCGAGGTCGGATCAAACTTGTTGAACGTATTCGCCCAGACGACACCGGCCCGCATACGCCGGACCATCATCAGGATCCGCGAGCCCTTGTCTGTCCAGATCCCGGCCGACAGGCCATAGGGTGTGTTGTTCGCCTTCTCGACCGCCTCTTCGGGCGTACGGAATGTCAGCGTGGCGAGGACCGGCCCGAAGATCTCCTCGCGGGCGATCCGATGGCTCTGGGCCACGTTCGTGAACAGGCTGGGCCGGCAGAAGTAACCCCGATCGGGCAGCTCACAGGCGGGCTGGTACAGGTCTGCCCCCTCGGCCACCCCGGCCGCCACCAGCTCGGTGATCTTCTCGAGCTGGGCCCGGCTGTTGATCGCCCCGACGTCCGTGTTCTTGTCGAGCGGGTCGCCAACCCGGATCGTCGATAGCCGGTCCTTGAGCTTGGCGATCAGCAGCTCAGCGATCGATTCCTGGACGAGCAGGCGGCTGCCGGCGCAGCACACCTCACCCTGGTTGAAATAGATCCCGTTGACGATCCCCTCGACGGCCTGGTCGAGCGGCGCGTCATCGAAGACGATGTTGGCTGCCTTGCCACCAAGCTCGAGGGTGAGCGCCTTGCCCTGGCCGGCAATGCCCTGGGCAATCTTGCGGCCGACAGCGGTCGAGCCGGTGAACGCGACCTTGTCCACATCCGGGTGCGTTACCAGGGCCATCCCGATCTCGCCCGGACCCGTGATGATGTTGACCACGCCCGGCGGCAGGTCCGCCTGCCGGCACAGCTCGGCGAAGAGGAGCGCGCTGAGTGGCGTGGTGCTGGCCGGCTTGAGCACGACGGTGTTGCCCGCCGCCAGCGCCGGCGCGATCTTCCAGGCGAGCATGAGCAGTGGGAAATTCCAGGGGATCACCTGGGCGGCCACGCCGAGCGGCTTGGCAACGCGGCCCGGGAATGCGTACTCGAGCTTGTCGGCCCAGCCCGCGTAGTACCAGAAATGGGCCGCCGCGAGGGGCACGTCGACGTCGCGTGACTCCTTGATCGGCTTGCCCGAGTCCATCGACTCGAGGACGGCAAACTCGCGCGAGCGCTCCTGGAGGAGGCGGGCGATCCGGAACAGGTACTTCGCCCGATCGCGGCCGGGGAGCTTGCCCCAGACCTTGGACTGGGCCTGGCGGGCGGCGCGAACCGCCGCGTCGACGTCCGCCGCGGTGGCCCGGGCGATCTCGGCCAGCGGCTCCTCGGTGGCAGGATTGATCGTGCTGAAGGTCAGCCCGTCCGACGACGCGACCTCCTTGCCGCCGATCACGAGGCCGTAGCGCTCGCGGATCGTGACGATCTCGCGCGATTCGGGTGCTGGAGCGTACTCCCACGGGATCGCCTGGCCGTCGCCCAGGCCCCAGCTGTTCGGCGCACCGCCGGTCGTCACGACGGGGGCGCTCGGTTTCGTGTCAGTGGCCATCGAAGCCATTATTGCATCCCCCCTATGTGCGCCCGGTGCCGACCGCTCGTCCGCGGGTGTTGCTCGCCAGCTCGTGTAAGATCGGATGACAACTGAATACGCCTCCGGGGAGCGCCAGCGCGCTGAGAGTGTGGTCCGACCACAGACCCGCCGAACCTGATCCGGCTGAAACCGGCGTAGGGAGCAGGCCAACCGTCGACTCGACGCCGTCCCGGTCAGCTGGGGCGGCGTTCATTTGTTTCGAATTCGCATCGACCAAGGAGTCACGGTCTGCATGTCTCGCCACCTCGTCAGGCTGGGCTCGCTCGTCATGCTGCTGGCACTCCTTGCAGGCAGCTGCGTGGGCTCGGGGTCGACCGCCAGTCCCGGACCGACCGCTCCTTCACTCATCCCGAGCACGATGCCGGCGGCATCGGCCGGCATCGGCAGCCCGCCGCCGGCCACGCCGAAGCCGCCCGTGGCCACGGTCACCCTGGCCCTCGACTGGACGCCGAACACGAACCACACTGGCTTCTACGTTGCCCAGTACAGCGGCTGGTACGCCCAGGCGGCGATCGACCTGCAGTTCATTCCGTACGCCAGCGCCAATCCCGAGACGCTCGTCGGAGCCGGGCAGGCCAACTGCGGAATCAGCACCGAGGAAGGAGCCACGTTCGCGATCGCCGCCGGCGAGAAGGAGCAGTCGGTAATGGCGATCCTGCAGCACACCGCCAGCGAGATCGCGGTCCTGGCCAGTGGGCCGATCACCCGCCCGCGGGACATGGACGGCAAGGTCTACGCCGGCTTTGGGTCACCCCAGGAGCGCCCGCTCCTTACCGCGGTGATCAAGGCCGATGGCGGGAAGGGCGTCTTCACCACCGTGACCCTGGACACCGCAGCATATGAGGCTCTGTACGCCGGCAAGGCCGACATGGCGATCACCTTCAGCGCCTGGGAGGCGATCGAGGCACAGGAACGCGGGATCGCGCTGCGGACGTTCGCTTTCCCATACTACGGCCTGCCTGACTCGTACGCGGTGGTCCTGGTCTGCAACAACGCCTGGCTGGCCGCCAACGGGGATGTCGCCCGGCGGTTCCTCGCCGCCTCGGTTCGCGGCTTCGAGCTCGCGGCGACGGAGCCGACGACCGCGGCGACCGACCTGATCGCGGCCAATCCAGGCGTCTTCGACGCCAACCTGGCGCTTCCCCGCGACAGCGCCAACTACCTGGCGACCCAGAAGTTGTACGTCGACCCGTCGGGCGCTGTCGGCCCGGAGACGCTGGCGACCTGGGATGCCTACTCCGGGTATCTTTACGGCCTCGGCGTCCTGACCGGTCCCGACGGCAAGCCACTCACGACCCGACCGGACTTCTCGACCTACTTCACGAACGCCTACCTGCCGTGACGAGACTTCGTCGGTGAACGCGCTGCGACGCGGCCTGCCAAGCCTGGTCCTCCTCTTCGGGATCGTCCTGGCCTGGGAGGCCCTCGTCCGAGTTCTGGGAATCGACCCGATTGTGCTGCCCGCCCCCAGTCGGATCCTGAGTGCCCTATGGGACGCCCGGGCGGTCGCCGCGGGACATGCCCTGACGACCCTGCTCGAAACCGTCGTCGGCTTCGCCGTCTCGGTCGTATTCGCGGTCGGAGCGGCCCTGGTGATGGACTCGATCGGCTGGGTCCGGCGAGCGGTCTACCCGATCCTCGTGGCGAGCCAGACGATCCCGGTCGTGGCAATCGCGCCACTGCTCATCATCTGGTTCGGGATCGGGCTCGTCCCAAAGGTGCTCGTCGTTGTCCTGGTGACCTTCTTCCCGGTAACCGTTGCGCTGCTCGACGGCCTGGCCGGCACCGAACGCGACGCGGCCAGCCTGCTCCAGACAATGGGCGCCAGCCGCTCCCAGATCCTGCTGAAGCTGCGCCTGCCCGGGGCCCTGCCCTCGTTCTTCACGGGATTACGGATCGCGGTCACCTATGCCGTGATCGGGGCGATCTTCGGCGAGCAGGTCGGCGCGGTGAACGGCCTCGGCATCTGGATCATCCTGAGCAAGAACCTGTTCCGAACGGATCTCGTCTTCGGGGCAATTCTGGTGACTGCGGTCCTGACCTTGTGCTTGTGGCTGCTCGTCGGAGTCGTCGAACGGCTCACGATCCCGTGGTACCAGGAGTCGCGCCAGACTCGGGCGTAGGCCCGTCGCTGAGTGGCGCCGGCACCGACCCGATCCTGCCGCCGGCGGCCCCGGCTGGCGTCAATCGAGGCTGAAGTGGTCGGGGCCCTGGTAGCGGCCGGTGCGCTGCTTCTCGATCTGCATCAGGACATCGTTGAGCAGGCTCGAGGCGCCGAAACGGAAGCGCTCGGCCGTCATCCAGCGGGGACCCAGCGTCTCGTACAGGACGACGAGGTACTGGATCGCCTCCCTGGCCGTGCGGATCCCGCCGGCCGGCTTCATTCCGACGGCCCGGCCCGTGGCCCGCTCGAAATCGCGGATCGCCTCGAGCATGACCAGGGTGACCGGCAGTGTCGCGGCAGGGGTCACCTTGCCGGTCGAGGTCTTGATGAAGTCGGCGCCGGCGGCCATCGCCAGGACGCTCGCCCGGCGGACATTGTCGTAGGTCTCCAGCTCGCCGGTCTCGAGGATCACCTTCAAGTGGGTCTCGCCGCAGGCTTCCTTGATCGCCACGATCTCCTCGAAGACGGCTGCATAGTCGCCCGACAAGAACGCGCCCCGGTCGATGACCATGTCGATCTCGTCGGCACCCGCATCGATCGCCTGGCGGGTCTCGGCCAGCTTGAGGTCGAGGAACGTCTGGCCCGAGGGAAAGCCCGTGGCGACGCTGGCAACCCACACGCCGGAGGCGCCAAGGGCGGCTTTTGCCTCGGCGACCAGTGCTGGATAGACGCAGATCGCGGCGACGTGGGGGATCGTCGGGTCGCCCGGCTGGGGCTGCATCGCCTTGGCGCACAGTGCCCGGATCTTGCCCGGCGTGTCCTTACCCTCGAGTGTGGTGAGATCGATCATCCGGATCGCCAGGTCAAGCGCCCACAGCTTTGAGGCAGCCTTGATCGAGCGGCGTTTGAGCGAATCGACCCGCTCCTCCACGCCCACCTGGTCGACCGGCGTGACCCGGCCGAGGAGGCTGCCGAGGGAGCCGGCCCGGGCATCGAAGGAGCGGACCAGCGCGCTCGCCTTCTCGCGGGCGGCGGTGTCGGGCGCGTGCCGGATCGTTGTCATGGCCGGGGTTACAGGCCGGCCCGGTTGCGCGGCAGCGGCGGCAGGTCGCGTCGGCCGCGGATAAGGAAGTGTTCGAACCAGGCCCGGATCTGGGCGGCATTCTCCACCCGACGAAACGGCGTCCCCGATCGCGTCAGCTCGTGAGACTCGTCAGGAACCCGCATCATCCGGACCGGCCGGCGGAGCGATCGGAGGACCGTGAACAGCTCCTCGGCCTGGCCGATCGGCGTGCGCAGATCGCGCTCGGCGTGCTGGATCANNCCGAAGCTTGGCCCGGCAATATCCCCGGTCGACATCTGGCTGATAAGGTCATTGACCGAGCGACAGGTGATCGCCGCCCGGAACCGATCCGTATGGCCAACGATCCAGCTGGTCAGGTAACCGCCGTACGAGCCGCCTGTCACGCCCAGGCGATCGGGATCAGCCCGATCCTCGGCGATCAGGCCGTCGACGCCCGCCAGGATGTCGCGCATCGGCCCGGGGCCCCAGTCCCGGAAGTTCGCCCCATTGAACGCCTCGCCGTAACCCTGGGAGCCGCGTGGGTTGGCGGCCCACACGCCGATCCCGGCTGCGGCCAGGACCTGCCACTCCCAGCACGGGCTCCAGCCGTAGAGCGTGTGCGGCCCGCCGTGAATCTCCACGACCAGTGGTGCCGGACCAGTGCCGCCACGCCGCCGACGGCCGCGGACGTCGGTCGATGGAGCATCCCCCGGGCCCGCGCCGGCAACCGGGTTCGGGGGGTAATACCAGCCCTGGATTCGGCGGCCGTCCACCTCGGTCCAACGCGATTCCGGGGCGACCAGGGCCACCTCCTCGCGCACTTCGCGATTCAGGTCGCTGATCGCCCGATGCTCCAGCGGGCGGCGCAGGCGGCCGGCCGGCAGGTCCAGGGCGACGACGTCGGGCAGCTCGGTCGGCGTCGAGCGAACGGCAGCGACCCGGACGACGCCGCGCGGTCCAGGGCCGATCGCGAACGACGAGTAGTACTGCCGGCCGTTCGTCA
>PLZO01000027.1 GCA_003152165.1 Chloroflexota bacterium | reverse complement strand
CTGCAACAACTACGAGGTGATCGATCTCGGGGTGATGGTCCCGGTCCAGCGCATCCTGGAGACCGCCCGCGAAACCGGGGCGGATCTGATCGGCCTGTCCGGCCTGATCACCCCGTCCCTCGAGGAGATGCGCCACGTCGCCGCAGAGATGGAGCGCGAGGGCTTCGAGCTACCACTGCTCATCGGCGGAGCGACCACGTCACGGACGCATACCGCGGTGAAGATCGAGCCCCAGTATCACGGTCCGGTGGTCCATGTCGCCGACGCCTCGCGGGCGGTCGGGGTCGCCGCGGCACTCGTGGATCCGGGCCGGCGGGCGGCCTACGCTGCCGAGGTTCGCGAGGCATACGAGACGCTCCGGCGCGAACGCGGAGCCCGCCAGGAGAAGATCGCCCGCCACTCGATCGCCGAGGCGCGACGGCATCGACTGGCCATCGCCTGGACCGGAGTTCAGCCCCCGCGGCCCAGCTTCCTGGGTGTCCGGACGATCGAGGATCACCCCCTCGACGACCTTGTCGGCCGGATCGACTGGACGCCGTTCTTCGCGACATGGGAGCTGAACGGGCTCTTCCCCGCGATCCTCGATGATCCCATCGTCGGCGGCGCCGCACGACCGCTGTACGAGGATGCCCAGGCGCTGCTCGCCCGCATTGTCGGGGAGCGTCGACTCCATGCCAACGCGGTGGTCGGGTTCTGGCCGGCGAACACGATCGGCGACGATATCGAGCTCTACACGGACGACTCGCGGACCGGGGTCATTGGCACTATCCACACGCTGCGTCAGCAGATGGTCAAGCCACCGGGCCGCCCGAACCTAGCCCTCGCCGACTTCAGCGCGCCGCGCGAGACGGGGATCGCGGACTACGTCGGCGGGTTCGCGGTGACCACTGGACATGGCTTGGGGGCGGTGGTCGCCGAGGCCAAGGCGGCCACTGACGACTACACAGCGATCCTAGCGAGCGCCCTCGCCGATCGGTTGGCAGAGGCGTTCGCCGAACGGCTCCACGAGCTCGTCCGGCGTGAGCTGTGGGGATATGCCGCGAGCGAGACGCTCTCCAACGCCGAGCTGATCGCGCAGCGCTACGCGGGCATCCGTCCGGCGCCGGGTTACCCTGCCTGCCCGGATCACACCGAGAAGGGGCCGCTCTTCGCCTGGCTCGAGGCGACCGAGCGGGCGGGGATCGAGCTCACCGAATCGTTCGCGATGCTCCCGGGCGCATCCGTCAGTGGCTACTACTTCTGGCATCCTCAGGCGGCGTACTTCGGCCTCGGCCGGATCGGTCGCGACCAGCTCGAGGACTACGCTCAGCGCAAGGGCATGGCGCTGGACGTCGCCGCCCGCTGGCTGTCGCCGAACCTCGCCGAGGACTGATCCCCGACATGGACGCTCGAACCCGGTTCCGTGACCGCCTGGCCGCCCGCCCATTGCTGGCCGACGGGGCGATGGGCACGCTGCTCTTCTCGCGCGGCGTGCCCCAGCGAGCCGCCCTCGACGAGCTCGTCCAGACCCGCCCCGATCTGATCGGCGCGATCCACCGCGAGTACCTGGCCGCGGGGGCGGACCTCATCGAGACCGCCACGTTCGGGGCCAACCGCCATCGACTCGCCCCGTACGGCCTCTCCAACCAGGCCGGCCGGCTCGCCCGGCGCGGCGCGCAGCTCGCCCGCGAGGCCAGGGATGTCGCCGGACGCGACGTCCTCGTCGCCGGGTCGATCGGGCCGCTGGGTGCGCCGACCCGCGAGATTCTCCATCTCGACGAGGCCGCCGTGCGGGCGGCGTTCCGTGAGGCGCTCGACGGGTTGCTCGAAGGCGGCGCCGACCTGTTCATGTTCGAGACGTTCTCGGTCCTCGACCATCTCCGCCTCGCCATCGACGAGGCGCGGCGGGCAGCCGATCTGCCGATCGTTGCGCTCATGACGTTCGGCGAGGAGCTCGAATTGCCGGACGGGACGCCGGCGGCGGAGGCGGCCCGGATGATCACGGCCCTCGATGTCGATGTCGTCGGCGTCAACTGCGGCGCCGGCCCGCAGGGCTGCCTGGATGCTCTCTCGGCGATGGGCGGCTCGCGCCGCGCGATCCTGCCCAACGCCGGCCTGCCACAGCGCATCGAGGGCCAGTTCGTCTACGCCGCCGACCCCGACTACCTTGCCGCGATGACGCCCCTGTTCGTCGCCGCGGGGGCGGCCATCATCGGCGGCTGCTGCGGCACGACGCCCGCGCATATCAGGGCGATGCGCACCGCGCTCGACGCCATCGCGCTCGACGCCATCGCGCCCGACGCCCGGCCGGCAGAGACGCCAACGCGCCCACGTCGGACCGTGACGATCGCCGCCACGTCCAGTGCGACCGACACGTCCGACACCCCGCCGCCGACCCGCCTGGCGCGCGCGATCACGGAGCGGCGCTTCGTCATCTCGGTCGAGATCGACCCACCGCGCTCCGTCCGCATCGACCGGACCATCGCTGCCGCGCGGCTGCTCCAGGACGCCGGCACAGATTTGGTCAATGTCAGCGACTCGTCGATGGCCCGCGTCCGGATGGGCGCGATGGCGGTCGCATTCGGGATCCAGCATGACCTCGATCTCGAGTGCCTCGTCCATTTCACGTCCCGCGACCGGAACCTGATGGCCCTCGAATCGGAGCTGCTCGGCGCGCACGCCCTGGGGGTGCGCAACATCCTGGCCCTGACCGGCGACCCGCCACGGATCGGCGACTACCCGGCCGCGACCGGCGTCTGGGACGTCGACTCGATCGGCCTGGTCGAGATCCTGTCACGGCTCAATCGGGGCGAGGATGCGGCCGGGACGCCCGTTGGGGCAGCGGCCGGCTTCACCATCGCCTGCGCCTTCGACCCGACCGCCGCCGACGCCGCGACCGAATGGGACCGGCTCGAGCGGAAGATCGCGGCCGGCGCCGACCTGATCATGACCCAGCCCCTGTACGACATCGCCCAGGTGGAGGCGATGGATCGCGAGGCACGCGGGCGGTTTGGCCCGCGCGGCTTCCCGCTACCGGTTCTGCTCGGCGTCCTCCCGCTACAGAGCACGCGTCATGCGGAGTTCCTCCACAACGAGGTCCCGGGCATCACGATTCCGGACGCGACGCGAGCGGCGATGCGCGAGGCGGGCGAGCGCGGAGTCGAAGTGGGACTCGAGCTGACCCTCGCCATGCTCGAGCAGGTCGACCACCTGGCCGCCGGCACGTACGTGATGCCCAGCTTCGGCCGCTACGAACAGGCCGCTGAGCTCGTCCGTCGACTACGCTCACGCCATCCGATCGACGCATAACCGGCCGATTCGCCCGCTGCGAGCGTCGTGCCAAGGCCGTTCGCAAGTCACTCGGCGAGCCCATTCACTACTCGGGGCCCGGCGCCGCGATCTGGTATGTGCCCATTCCATTAGGAGGACAGTGATGGCCAAGGGCGACTACATCGAGTTCGTCATTCGGGCCGGTGACGATCAGGTCACGCAGAGGCTCGTGGCGGGCAAGATCGGCCGATACCTGAACCGCAGGGTTTCCGGCGCGTGGATCATCGTCGAGGAGATGACCAAAGCTCGCCGCCCGACCGGCAATGAGCTACGGGTGCGGACCATCGCGGTCGTGTCCGAGCTCAAGCTGACCCTCGAGGATGTCGAGCCGCCAATGCGGATGATGAAGCCCAAGGTCTCGCCGGGGCAGATCGCGTCTCCGATGGCCATGTCCCCGCTGCGGGCGGATCCAGAGGATGCGATGAACGCCTGGGCCGAGTCGCACGGCGCTCCCGTGGAGTCGACCGAGCCGAAGGGGTGACGATCGTTCATGGCCGCTCACCTCAAACAGACCCCGCAGCCGCCTTGGACGAGTGGCTCGGCGAGGCTGGGATCACGTCCGGCCCGCTCTTCCGCGAGGTTGATCGCGCCGGGCGAGTTGGCGCCGCGGCCGTCGCACGCCTCTTTGCAGGGGGGCACGCGGCTGACTCCGTCCACACACGACATCGGTGGCCATAAGTCCTGCTGGACGCGGTACGTTTGTACTAGTAGTCTGTTTAAACGGTAACCGGGCCACCGCGCCGGGGGACCCTCTTACAGGTGCGCTCGACGGCTCGACCATCGTGCGTGATCGACCGAGTGCGTGATGAAGTAAGCCGGCGTCGGAGCGTGCCATGAGCGACAACGCTCATCCCGGCGACAACCCCCGGCCCGGTCGCGTGCCCGCTGGCAGTAGTTCGCCTGCTCGACGCCACCACCTGACGGCCGTGCCCCGGCGCATGGTCGCCTGGCTGAGGCAGATCGGTTCGCCACCAGCGGCGCCGGGTTCGGCCGGCGGGTCCCGGACACGCGGTGGAACGCCCAGGGCCGGCGCTCTCGTCCTCGCGTCGGTCGCGTCGGTGGTCGCGTTGCTCGTGCTGCTCCTCTCACCTGGGATAGGCATGGCTGCGCCCGGGCCGAGCCCTACACCTAGCGCCACCGCGCCCCCCAGCTGCGGCCTCGGTTCCGCCACGCAACTCGTCTTCGGCGTCCAGCCCTCGGACACGGCGGCCGGGGCCACCATCAGCCCGGCCGTGACCGTGCAGCTCGAGGACCAGTCCGGCGCCCTCGTCACCGCCGACACGAGCGCCGTGACACTTGCCATCGGGACGAACCCCGCAAGCGGCAACCTCAGCGGGACCCTCACGGTCTGTGCCGTCGCCGGCGTGGCCACCTTCGTCGACCTCTCCATCGACACCGCCGGCACCGGCTACACGCTGGTCGCTAACGATGGGGCGCTCACCCCGGCGACGAGCCAGCCCCCTGGCTTCAACATTGTCGTGCCGACACCCACTCCCACGCCCATCGGCTCGCCCGCGCCGAGCCCGCCACCAAGCTCCACCCCCGGTCCCACCGCGCCACCGAGCTGCACCGGTGCGACTCCTAGCCCCGCACCAAGCTCCAGCACCGGCCCCAGTCCGGCCACGCAGCTCGTCTTCGGCGTCCAGCCCTCGGACACATTGCCCGGGGCCACCATCAGCCCGGCCGTGACCGTGCAGGTCGAGGACCAGTTCTGCAACCTCGTCACCGGCGACACGAGCCCCATGACTCTCACCCTCGGGCCCGGCTCCCCCGGCGGCACCCTCAGCGGGACTATTCCCGTCTACGCCGTCGGCGGCGTGGCCACCTTCAATGACCTCTCCATCGCCAACCCCGGCACCGGCTACTACACCCTGGTCGCCACCGACGGCTCACTGACCTCGGCGACGAGCCAGCCCTTCAGCATCGTGGGCCTGGCGGCCACGGTGGACACGTCCGCAAGCGTGTTGCCGGTGACGGTGACGCCAGTCAGTGCGAACTTGTCCCCCAGCCCCGTATCGCTCACGTTCGACACCGTGGCCGTCGGGGGGCCCACGTCAGTCACGACGAGCACCACGGGCCCCGCGCCGTCGGCCGGTTACCAGCTCGTCGGCTCGACCTACTTCGACATCACGACGGCCGCAACCGGCTTTGCGAACATCACCGTCTGCATCTCGTACGCTGGGATCACGCCTGCTCCCACGCAGCTGCTCCATTTCCAGAACGGCGCATGGCAGGTCATCACCACCTCGAACGACACGACGAACGAGATCATCTGCGGGAGCACGACCTCGCTCTCGCCCTTCGCGCTCGTGACCCAGACACCGCTCACGGTCACTGCCATCAACGCCTCGAAGGCATACGGGGCGGCCCTGCCCGCCTTCACTGTGACCTATGCGGGCTTCCCCAACGGCGTCACCCTCGGGGGCACGCTCGTGTTCAGCACGACCGCGACGGCCGCCAGTCCCGTCGGCGCGTACCCGATCACTCCGTCGGGGCCGCTAACCAGTTCGGGGTACGCGATCACCTACGTGGCCGGCACCCTCACCGTCACCAAGGCGCCGCTCAGCGTCACCGCCCCGAGCCCGTCGCGGGCGTACGGCGCGGCCAACCCGAGCCTGTCGCCCGCCTACGGCGTCTTCGCCAACGGGGACACCGCGGCCAGCCTAGCCACCGCGCCAACCTGCTCGACCACGGCCACCACCGCCAACCCGGTCGGCACCTACCCGGTGACCTGCACCGGCGGCGCCTCCTCGAACTACGCCATCACCTACGAGACCGGCTCATTGACGATTGCCATCCCGGACCGGTACCTGACCCCGGTGAACACGACCCTGACCGTCGGGGCACCCGGGATCCTGGCCCTGACCAGCGGTCCGGTGTCGGCGATCACCGTCACGAAGGCGCCGCAGGGGTCGCTCACGCTCCAGACGAGTGGCGCCTTCACGTACGTGCCCAAGAAGGGGTTCAGCGGCACCGACACGTTCGCCTACCGGGCCACCGTCAAGGGCGTGCTGGCGCAAGCGGTAACCGTCACCATCTTCGTGCTCGGCACGGGGATGAACTGCACGAGCTGCAACCTGTCGGGCCTCTCCCCGAACGGCCTGACGCTGTCGGGCAGCAACCTCAGTGGCGCGAACCTCACCGGCACGAGCCTTCTCAACGCGAACCTGAGCGGCGCGAACCTCTCCGGCGCAGTCGCATCGGGCACCACCCTCACGGGCGCCACCCTCACGGGCGCCAACCTGTCCAAGGCGGCCCTCCAGGGAGCGAGCCTCGCCAGTGCGAACCTGACGGGGGCGAACCTCTCTAGCGCCAACCTCAGCAACGCCAACCTGTCCAACGCGAACTTCTCCGGCGCCAACCTCTCCTACGCCAACCTGAAGGGGGCGACCATCACGGGCGCGAACTTCACCGGTGCGAACGTCACCGGCGTGATCTGGCACTGAACCGAGGTCCCAGCCCGAACCAGAGTTCCCCAGGCGGCCCGCGCGAGCCTCGGCCCACGCGATAAGCCGCGCTCTTGCTTATCCGATTGCCTCAGCACAGAACATGTAGTGTCCGGCGGTCAGTCGCCCCGAGCGGCCCGGATGTTGTCCAATGACGAACGCTCGATGATCTCGATCGAGAAGCGGCCGCTGGTGAGTCCGGTCGCCCTGGCCCGGTCGCCGGCCGGCCGCGCTGTCCGCGAGCGGCGCGAGGATCTGCTCGATCGGGGTGGGCGGCGAGGTGGCGCCGAGGCCGAGCAGGGTGGCGAACCCTGCCATCGGGTAGAAAGCGCCGGTTGAAGCGGAACACAAACTTGCCCCGCTCGCTCGCTCGGCCCAACAGGCCGGCCGGGCGTCCCGGAGATACCGCCGCATCTAAGCCAGGCCAGAGCGCCGGCGGACCCGTCGACCGGGCAAGAGCGATCCCGGTGACGCAGACGCGATCGCCCGGGTGACGGCCCGCGAGGCGCGCCTGCCGCCCGATCCGGCTGCCCGATCAGACGACCGAGCTGCGTCACCGGGTTGAGGCTCGCGAGGATCCGATTGGCCAGGCGACTCGGGTGCGCAACCGGCTCCATGCCCACCTGATCATCCTGCTGCCTGGCTATTGGCGGGACGGTCGCCAACCTCGTCGCGGCCCACAATCGGACGACGGTCGGCCGGCGCCTGCGTGGAAACAGCGCGGTCCAGGCGGAGCTCGCCCGACTACTCCTGGCCCCGCTCGTGCGCCTTGGAGGAGAGGTCGATGGCCTGACCCGACGGATCACCGCCGGGGTCGCCGGCCATCCCCTCCTGGCCCTGCCCGGCGTGGGACCGATCACTCCCGTGGCGCCCGCTCCCCGTGGGGGTCGAGCGTTCGACCCCCACGGGCCGCGGCCCGAAATGATCGACCAGCGGGACATGCGGATCAGTGTCCATTACGGCCCAGGCATCCCGCACGAAGTCCAGGTCCGGGTCAAACGAGCAGGCCATGGTCCGACGGTCCCCAGCCAATGCGTTGAGGTAATACGCGTCGATTCCGTGCGCGGTCACGAAGGGGTGGTAGCCGTCGGGGACAATCACCGTGTCACCGTCATGCACGGTCCACAACCCATCCCGTGGCCCGGACGATGTGTAGAGTGGCGTCCCCGTGCGTCGATAGACGCGCTGGATCGCCCAGTCCTGGGCGGGTCGCCGGAACCGATACGAATAGACCTCCTCGAGGACCGCCTCATTGGGCATCGCGTCCTGGTCGTGTTTGTGCGGCGGCCAAGACGACCAGTTGCCCGATGGCGTATAGACCTCGACGAGCAGGAGGCGATCGGCGGGGAAATCGGGCGGCACGATGTGGGTGATCTGGCGCGTTGCATTGCCTGCCCCGCGGACCTCGATCACGCAGTCGGCGGGGCGGATCAGGACGGGCGTCGCGGGGACGCCGGATCGCCCGGACGACGGCGCCCGCGCGACTGCGATGTCGACGGAACCGTGATGGTCGAGCGGCGAGCCGGTGATCCTCGCGGCCGAGCCGCCCGGCAAGTAGGTGGCCCACGGGAGCCCGTCCCAGACGGACCGACGGCCATCGAGTGGGAACCCGGCGGATCCTTCTGGAGCGACGTGGACGCCCCCGCCACCGAGCACCACGACGGCCGTCTCCTGGCCGTCGGCGGGGAGATCGAACGTCTCCCCGGCCGCGAGCCGGAGCGTCCGGAACGAGAGATATCGCCAGCCGGCGAGTGTCGGGTCGACCGAGAGACTCCCGTCGTTGTCGGGCTCCCGGTGAAGCGAGTCGGTCGGCAGGCGGTTCCGCGGTGCGGTGCTGGGGATGTCTGCTTTGGGCGTCACCGCCGGATCGCTCACGGTGGCTTCGCGTCCGGATTAGGCAGGATCGCATCGGTCACCTGGTGGAGCAGGTCGTGGTACGAGCCGATGAACGCCCGGAGTGTCCGCACCGTCGGCCCGAACCCATCGAACTCGCCAATGGACAGTCCATCCGGTTCATACGCCCGGACGAAGTCCGGGAAATGGGCGGCCAGCTCGGCCACGATCTCCGGGTCGACCGGAACGTTCATCCGCGGCCTCACCTCGAGGGCGGAGGCGTTGAACCGATGCTGCCAGACCGCCGGCAGGGTAATGATGACGTCGCCACCGATGTACTCGGACCAGTGGAGGCGGTGGCGGATTGCGGCGGCGAGGAGGCGGGCGCGGAAGCCGCGTTCGCGAAAGATCCCGTACGCTCGTTTGAACACCGCGACCCCGGACCACGGGAGGGCCACCGGATCGGCGAGGATGCCGTCACGCTCAGAGAGGACGCGCAACCAATCCTCGATCCGCCCGACCATGATCGTGATGACCGGGCCCATCTGCTCCGTCGGAAGGCCCTCGGCCTCGCGCCGCCGCAGGCCCCGTTCCACCGCTTCCGCCGCCGCTACCGCCTGAGCGACACTGAAGCTCACCGTGCAATTCACGCTCACGCCGCGATACGTGGCCTCCTCCATCACCCCGATGCCGGCGGCTGTGGCCGGGAATTTGACGATGATGTTCGGGGCGAGGGAGTCGAAGTGGGTACCCTGGGCGAGCATCGCGTCGGGCGTTCGCCAGAACGTCGGATTCGTCTGCATCGAGAGGCGTCCCTGGCGTCCACCAAACCGCTCGAAGGCCGGTAGGAGGAGCGGGGCGCTTCGGGTCGACATTGTCTCGACGATGCCCCAGGCGAGATCGACCTCGGTCCACGCCGGGTGTTCCTGGGCCAGCTCCTGGGTTTTCGCCCGCCACAGGGCCGGTTCCTTCTTCCAGACGTCGCTGACAATCGTCGGGTTGGCGGTCGCCCCGACGGCTCCGTTGGCGACGGCGTATTCCAACTCGTCGAGGGCGCAGGAGTCGTTCCACATGTCGGTCGCCGTCGTCGCGACGGTCCGGGCGAGGGGAGTATCGGTCAGGACGTCCATTAGCTGAGCTGCTCCTCGGCGAGGCCGGCCAGGTAGCGAGCCCGCTCCTCGGGGTGGTATTCGGGGCTGGGTGCGTCCCACCAGCCGGTCTTCTCCGGACCGGCGACGGCGAGATCGCGGTCGACCCGGATGTGAACGAGCGACGGTCCGCCCGAGGCAAGCGCGCGCTCGACGGCCGGTCGGACGCCATCCGGATCGGTCGCCTGCTCGGCATGGACGCCGAACGCCCGCCCGATCGCCGCGTAATCGGGTTCATACAGCGCCCCGCGACGAATGAAGTCCGTGGCGGCGGTCCTGCCGAAGAACGCCTGCTGGCCGCCCTTGATGCTGATCCAGCCGCTGTTGTCCAGGACCACCATGCAGATGGGCACGTCGAGCATCGTCGCAGTCGCGAGCTCCTGCATGGTCTGCAGGAAGCTTCCGTCACCGCCGATGGCCAGCACCTGGCTGTCCGGTGCCGCGAGCTGGCAGCCGATCGCTGCCGGAAGCTCGAAGCCCATCGTCGAGAACCCACCGGACGTGATGTGGGTCCGGGGTTCGCGCGTTACCCAGCGCTGCTTGACCACCCCCTGGGGCAGCCCGGCGCCGGTCACGACAATCGCATCCGGGCGGGTCGCGGCCTGGACCTCACGGACGGCTCGGGCCATGGTCATTGGCACGGCGGCGGAACCGGAGAGGCGCTCGACCTGTTCGAACCACGTGCGCTTCCGGCGTTGGATTTCCTCGAAGTAGGCCGTCGTCCGGTACGCTGCGGGGCCGCCACCGGGGCCGAGTGCCGCGAGGAGGTCGCCGAGGCCAGCCTTGGCGTCGCCCACGAGCGCGGCGTCGGTCGGGTAGTTCTTGCCAATCTCGCGCGCGTCGATATCGAGCTGGATCAGGCGGGCCGGTGGGATCGAGAAGGTCACCCCTCTCCGATACGACGACGCAGACCAGTCCGTGAACCGATTGCCGACGGAGATGACGACGTCGGCGCTCGCGGCGAGCTCGTTGCCGCAGGTCGAGGCGGTGTCGCCGATCGTCTGGGCCGCCAGCTCGTGTGTCTCGTCGATCGCGCCCTTGCCATTCCAGGTCGTGACGACCGGCGCCCCGAGGCGTTCGGCGAGGGCGGCCAGCTCGGGTGAGGCTTCCGCGAGGAGGACGCCGCCACCGGCCACGACGACGGGGCGCCTGGCCGAGCGGAGGATCGCGGCCGCGCGTTCGACATCGTCGAACGCAGGGCGAACTCTGCCGCGCGCCTCTCGCGCATCGGGCGTCGGAATCGTGACCACGGCCGACTCGGCCTGGACATCCATCGGCAGGTCGAGGAGCACGGGACCGGGGCGTCCGGAGACCATCTGATTCCAGGCCCGGTGGAGCACGAAGGGAAGTTCGTCCACCCGCGACGGCTGCCACCATTCCTTGACCATCGGCTCAAAGACTCGCGGGTTGTCGGCCCCGTGCCTGCGTTCGAACTCCTGGAGCAGGCCGTGGCCGCGCATGTACGTGTGGGGCGATCCGACCGCGAGTAGAACCGCAGTCGAATCGACATACGCGGTGCCCATCCCGATGGCCGCGTTCATCGCCCCGGGGCCGATACTCGTGAAGGCGAGCATCGGGCGCCCGGAGACGCGGTAGTACCCGTCGGCTAGGTGGACGGCGGCCTGCTCGTGCATGACCTGGACCGTCCGGATCGCATCCTGGCGGTCCACGAGGGCGTCCGTGATGTTCCAGCATCCGTGGCCCGGGATCCCCGCCGCGTACGGGACGCCCTGGCGAACCAAGTACTCGACGAGGATCTGGGCGCCTGAAAGCCGCTGGTACGGTCCCTCGTCACCCACCGAGCATCCCACCCTGATCGAAGTACACCGGCCTGCCGCGCTGGACCGAGTGATAGGCAAACAGGTACATCGCCGCGGACCAGGCCTGGAGCGGACGGCCCATCGGGCGGCCACTCACGCCATGGTGCCATTCGTTGAACTCCCACGTCTCGGTTCCACCGCGGCCACAACGCACCGCGGCCGCGAGGCGCTCGAGGTGCGACTCCGCGTCGGATCGTCGCCCGGCATGGATCAGCGCCGCCACAAGGAAACCCCCGACGAACGGCCAGATGCCGCCATTGTGGTATTGGTGCGGCAGGTTGAGGTTGCCGTTGCGGTAGTACTCGCGCCAGTCGCGATCGCCAGGCTGGATGGCAGGGTCGATGGAACGGGCCGGGTACGGCTCCGCCACGCCGACCGCGGCAAAGTGATCGAGCACGCGTGCACGACGCACCGGATCCGGCACCCCCGCCAGAACCGCAAGACTGTTCGCAAGGACGTCGCACCAATCGCCGTAGCTCCGGAAGGCGACCCACGGCAGGTAGTACGGTCGGGACCACAGCTGCGTCACGGTGAGTTGGGCGAGGCGCTGCGACTCCATGTGCGCCCCATGCAGCGCCGGCGAGCTTGCCGTGTCCCAGATACCATCCCTCGACTCGACCCAATGAAGCGCGTTGAGCTGGTCCACGACCGTCCCGGCGAGCTCGGCGTGCGCGGGTCCGTCGGGAAGCTCGACGACCCTCGCCATGGCGGCGTACGCGCGGAGGGCGAGCAGGTACAGCACATTGTCGTAGAGGACCTTGCCCCGGCCCGCGAGGAGATCGGCCCAATCAGCCGCCTCCTGGGTCTCGACCAGGCCATCCTCGTCGCTGTCCTGGTACCGCGCCCAGAGCATGGCCCGCGCGATGCTGTCCCGGTTGCGCTCCAGCAGCGCCATCTCACCGAACGTGGCGTGAAGCGCGTGGTGCCCGATGATATACCAGAGGTTGCCGTCGAGACCACCTGCGTTGGCCGTTGAGCGTCGGCCTTGCGCGTCGACGCTGATCGGCAGAGCACCGAGCGGCGACTGCCCTGCAGCGAGGGTCTCGAGCGAGGCGCGCGCCGCGGGCTCGAGCGACTCCAGGCCCGCGGCACACACGCCGAGGAGCACGATCATTGCGTCGCGCGCCCAGACCTCGGGGTAGCCATCGTCGGTCGCGGAGGCGCGGAAGCCGAGCGGCGTCACGCAGCGTTCGAGGACGCCTATCGCCCGCCGTGCCGCCTCCTCGACCAGTTCGCCGGTCACGCTGCGCTCCCGCCGATCTGGGTGCCCCTGATGGCCCTCATCGGGCGAGCAGCGGCGCGATGAACGCCGCTGCCTCGCGGACGCCCTCGGCGGCTGGCTGGAGGGCGTCCTCATTCTCGATGGAGAGGACGTCGTCATAGCCCGCTGCCGCGAGGGCGTGGACGAACGGCTCCCAGAACTCGCGGCCGTGGGAGCGGCCGATGGTGCGGAAGATCCAGGCGCGCGCGGACGGGTCGGTGAAGGGGCGATTGTCCAGTACGCCGGCGAGCGCCACCTGGTCGGTGACGAGCTGCGTGTCCTTGAGGTGGACGTGATGGACGGCAGGGCCAAGCGTCCGGATCACCGCGAGGGGGTCCATCTGCTGCCAGAACATGTGGGAGGGGTCGACGTTGGCGCCGATGATCGGACCGACGGCCTCGCGCATGCGCAGCAGCGTGGGGACGTTGTAGACAAGGTGCAGCGGGTGCAGCTCGAAGGCGAGCCGCTCGATGCCATGGTCGCGAGCAATCCCGGCCAACTCTTGCCAGAACGGGATCGCCGCGTCCCACTGCCGTTCTGAGAGCGCGACCATCTCAGGCGGCCAGGGGTACCAGACCCAGTTGACCGTGGTTGCAGCAGACCCGTCGCCCGGGCAGCCAGACATGGTCACGATCTTGTGCACATCGAGCAGCTCGGCGAGGCGGAACGTGTTCAAGATCAGGGCCCGGTGCTCGGCGCCCTTGAGTGGATGCAATGGCCATGCCGAGCAGTTGAGCGCCGCGATGCGCAGTCCGCGGCTGCGCAAGGCGTCAAGGAACGCCGTTCGTCGGTCAGTGCTCTCGAGGAGCTCATCGATCCGCATGTGGGGCGCCGACGATTGTCCGCCGGCCGCGATCTCGATGCCTCTGACGCCGATAGAGGCAGCCAGATCGAGCGCAGCTTCAAAGGGGAGATCGCCGACCGAGTCGGTATAGAGTCCGAGTTCCATGTCACGCTCCTGCCATTATCCAGCTCCGAAGAGTCGGTGTCGCCGCACGGGGCTCCAGTCCGGGAGCTCGAGCTCGTTCACCCCCGCGACGCCAAGCCGGTACACCGGGTCACCATGGTCCAAGGGCAGCGTCACGGTACGCCCGAGGGCGCAGGATTCGTACACGGCGAGGGTCGCCTCCAGGGTGTGAAGCCCCTGCTCGCCGGGGGCGATCGGGTCGCGCCCATGCACGACGGCGTCGGCAAAGTCGAGCGCCAGCGCCGTGAAGGGATCCGGCGCGCCGGCCGGCACCGAGATCCTGCGACGCCCGACCGTGTCGTGGAGCACCATCTCCTCGAAGGGCACAAACGGGCTCGTCGCGCCGTCGCGGTAGCCGAGTGCCAGGCGACCCGCGCTGCCGCTCACTTCGATGCCGCCGGGACCGACCCCCCAGCCGACGTTGACGAGAGCGGCATTGCGCTCGGTCTCGAAACGGCAGAGCGCGAGGCTTTCGACCGGCGCCCCCGGGTCTCGAGCGTCGACGTAGCCCGAGACCCGCTCGATGGTGCGCCCGAGCAGCGCCTCGGCCACGTAGACAACGTGCAGCATGTCCATCAGCACACCACCACCCGCCAGGGCCGCTTCGTGGCGCCAGGTAGGGCGGTAGGCGGCATTGCCAGGGAGGTCGATCACCCCCAGGTAGTTGAGGATGGCGACCTCGACCTGCCCGATCGCGCCGTCACGGAGCAGCTGCAGCGCAGCTGCGATCTCCGGGAAGAAGTAGTAGTTGTGCACGACACCGAGCAGGACGCCGGCGGCTCGCGTGGCGGCGACCATGGCGGCCGCGTCGGCGGGCACGGTCGCGAGCGGCTTCTCGCAGAGGACATGCTTGCCCGCCGCGGCTGCCGCCTCGACGATGTCGCGGCGCGTGTGCTGGGGAGTGCAGACGTCGACGACCTCAACGTCCGGCCGCGCGACGACGGCAGCCGCGTCGGCGTACACGTCAACCGCGAGGAGGCCGAGCATCTCGCGGCCCAGGGCGAGTCGCTCGGGGGTTGGGTCGGCCGCCGCCACAACGCGGAACCGCTCCGGATGTGCGAGATACGTACGGGCGTGATCGTTGAGCGCCATGTTTCCGCAGCCGATCAGGCCCACGCGCAGCGGTCCCCCTGATGCCGAGCGTCGGGGCGAACTCCTCCGCGGTCCCGTATGCACCTGGGCCGCCGGGCGCGACCAGCCAGTGGCGCTCATGTGCCCTGCAGAGCGCCCACGACCGTCGCCCTGAGCAGGTACCGGCGCACGAGGAGGTAGAACGCGATGGCTGGCAGCATGTAGAGGATCGAGGTTGCCGCCAGCTCGCCCCAGTCCACAAGGTTGTAGCCGATGTACGCTCGGAAGAGACCGATCGAGATCGGGAACAGGTCCGGAGACTGCAGCAGGATGAGCGGGGTCAGGAAGTCACCCCAGACGGCGATGAAAGCGAAGAGCGCAGCCGCCCCGACCCCCGGCATGGCGAGCGGCAGGACGATCCTGATGGCACTACCGAGGCGGTCGGCGCCATCGATCCACGCCGCCTCCTCAAGCTCCCGGGGGACGGTGTCGAAGAACCCCTTCATCATCCACAACGTGAGGGGTAGCTGTTGAGCCGCCTCGACCAGGATCACTCCGTGGTAGGTGTTCGCGAGGCCCAGACGCAACACGATGAAATAGAGCGGCGCGATCGTGGCGCTCGCCGGGATGATCCTGGTGAACAGGATCCCGAACAACAGCACGCGTCTACCGCGGAACGCAAACCGCGAAAGCGCGTACCCGCCTAAGACGCTGGTGGCCAGCGCGACGATCGTCGCGCCGCCCGACAGAATCATGCTGTTCAACAGCAGACGCAGCCATGTCGGGTCGCTGAGGAGACGGCCGAAATTGGCGAGGCTCCATTGGGTCGGCACGGCGAGGTAGGGCCCCGCCTGGGGGTCCAGCGAGGCGAGGATGGGCCAGCTGAACGGGATGAGGCAGAAGATGCCGATGATCGCCAGCGTCAAATAGGCGAGCGATGTTCCGAGCCTACGCCCGCCACGGGCACGCGGCTCGCTCCCACGATTCCCCTGAACGGCGGCGCGCACAGCGCTCATGTCAGATCTCTGCACGCAGGAGCCGGACGTAGACCAGGCCGATCACCAGCACGACGGCCAACATCATCACGGACGCGGCACTGCCTAGGCCGATCTCAAAGAAGTTGAAGGCGTGGTTGTAGATGTAAATCGACATCACGGAAGTGGCCTTTCCGGGCCCACCTTGGGTGAGGAAGTAGATCAGACCAAAGACACCGAAGGTCGCGATCGTGGTAAGCAGCATGTACAGCACGATCGCGCCCCGGAGCAGGGGGAGGGTGATCAGCCGCAGCTGCTGCCAGGCCGACGCTCCATCGACCTGAGCGGCCTCCGCCAGCTCCCGGGGGATACCTTCGAGCGCGGCCTGGAACAGGATCATCGCGAAGGCGATGCCGCGCCAGATGTTGATGACGATGATGGACTGCAGCGGATAGGCCTGGAGCCAGGCGATCGGGGCAAAGCCGGCCCCCCCGATCATTCGATTGACTGTCCCGAATTCGGCCGGAGCGAGCATGCTGGCCCAAGCGAGTGACGCTACCGTCTCGGGGACGACGAGCGGCAGAAGGATCGCCCCGCCGAAGAGTCCCTTGCCGCGCAGCAGCGGGCGAGCGAGCAAGAGTGCCGCCAGCAACCCCAGGACGAACTGCCCCACGAGCGCCGAGAAGAAGACAAACGCCCCGGAGCGAAGGAACGAGGCGTAGAACTCGCTGTCAGCGAGGAGGCGTCCGTAGTTCGTCAGGCCGACGAAGCGTGGCGCGAGCGCGTCGGGACCGGTCAGCGTCTCGTTCGTCAGGCTGAGCCCGATTGCCCCCAAGACCGGTGCCACCACGAAGACCGCGAGCAATAGGAGCGCCGGGGCGAGGTATCCAGCGATCAGCAGACGGTGGCTTGGGCCGGCCATTGGGCAACCTCCATCTGGCGTAGCCTGATGTCCAGGCTACGCCAGATGGATGCCGTCGCTACTGCTGTTCGACCTTATCCGCGCCGAGCAGATCGGTCGCCATCTTGGTGAACTCGGCGGCGGCCTGCGCACCGGTCATCGTGCCGCTGATGATGTCCTCGGTCGCCTGGCCAACTGCCTGCTGGATCTTGTCGTACCCGACTTGGGGCAGGAACGTCTTGCCCGTTGACAGCTGCTTTTCCGCGTCGATCAGATACTGATCCTGGCTGTATGGTGCGATGTTCTGGATGTCATCGCGCGGCGATGCATTGCCGACCGCCACGATGTCATTGGCGAGGGCCTGACCGGTATCGAGCCATTGCGCCAGCGCAAACGCCTCATCAGGATGCTGGGTCTTTGCCGAGATCATCCACATCCAATCCACCGGCACGGAGACGAACGGCGAGCCGCTCTGGGCCGGAAACTCCCAGGTCGCGACCTTCGAGAAGAGGTTGGGGATCGGCGCGGAGCCGGTCGGACCCCAGTCGTAGGTCCAACCCCACGTGCCCTGAGTAGTCACCGCAAGAGTCCCGGCCGGGAATGCAACGTACTTGGTTGGCTGCCAGGGATTCGGGTTCTGGAGAGCCTGGACGGGAAGAAGTCCGTCGTTGGTGAGCGTCGCATAGAAACCGAAGGCGTCGGTCAGCGCTGTGCTCTTCACAACCCATTTGCCGGTCGCGTTGTCGTACAGCTGGCCGCCTGTGCCCAGGAACACGTGGAGGAATCCCTCATCCATCGAGCCACCGCCCCACGCGGTCCCCGCGGGATAGAGGATCGGCGGCGTGCCCATCTTCGCCTTCAGGGCGACCATCCTGGAGATCAGGTCGGCCCACGATGTCGGTTGAGCCGTTGAGATCCCGTACTTC
Organism: Chloroflexota bacterium; assembly: GCA_003152165.1. Taxonomy (GTDB): domain Bacteria; phylum Chloroflexota; class Limnocylindria; order Limnocylindrales; family CSP1-4; genus Palsa-1033. The sequence continues at coordinate 9,121 of PLZO01000027.1, read as the reverse complement.
TGGAGAACATCCGTCCGGTAGAAGAGCTCCATGGTGTTGGCACCGCGCGGCAGTGAGTAGATCTTTCCATCCGCCTGCGTGGTCTGGTTACGAATCACTTGGTAGAAATGCTGCCAATCGGGCCACGCGGTCACGCGGCTCGTCAAGTCGAGCAGGTAGCCGGCAGCAGCAAAGCCCGGGACCACGCCGCCAACGTCCGAGGTGACGTCGGCTGCATTGCCGGCGCTATAGTCGAGCGTCAGCTTGGTCTGGAACTGGGCGTCGGGCAGGATGTCCAGGACCAGGTTCACCTTGATGTTCTTGCCCTGCGCGGCCATGGCCGCCTCGAACTGGGGCAACAACTTCTTGAGGACATCCGCGCGGAGCTGCTGATGTTCGAGCAGGGTCAACGTTACGGGGGCAGACGCGGCGCTTGCCGTGGCGGGCGCGCTTGCCGCGCCCTGCGAGGCCGCCGAGTTCGGTGTAGGCGACGCCCCTGACGAGCAGGCCCCCGCGACGAGGCCGGTTGTGAGTGCCATCGCCAGCCAGCGTTTAGACGCACGCATGAGTTCACCTCTTCGATCACGGAGGGGCCGACAGAACTGCAACTATGTTAGCCTTGGCGATGGGTGCTTGAGCAACGCGCGCTCATTTGAGCGGTCCCCATGAATGGTCGATTGCATTCGCAGTCTCCCGGGTGGTTTGGGTCGTAAAGGTTACGGGCCGTAGCCTTCGTAACGCGCCGGATCGGAACGATGCTGGTGTCGCCTTCCTCCTTGGTGGTCGCCTCGAGACCCAGGCTCGCCTCCCGGTTGCGGATATCCATCGGCCGCTCCCGGGGGCCGTTCCAGCTGCGACGGGCGACCCGCTCAACTGTCTGCTCGGCATTGCGCCACGGCCGAGATAACGTTACCATCAAGAACAGGATCCAGTTTCGGGGCGCCAAGCCGCCGTGTCAAGGGCATTCTGCGGGAGTCCCGAACAGGGCGGCATGGTATGGTCGGTCCCGAAGTGCGAGGTCCGCCGACACCAATGAATGTGGTAGCGCTACCATCGCGGTGGCGCCGCCTGAGCCAGGAGAGGGGCCACCATCCGGTACGATCCCAATCCCAGCTACGAACCGGTCGGCGGGCAGGTCGATTTGGGCTGGCCGGCGGCGGTCGCAACGTTGCCCGATCGGGCGGTCGTGCTGGCCATCGACGGGCCAGCCGTCGCCGACTGGGATGGCCTCGCCGAAGCGGTGTGCGGTGCGCTGAGCGAGCGAGGCCGCGCAACGTTGCGTTTGGCCATGCGCGAGCACATCTTGCCGTGGGACCGGATCCTCGAGTTGACGGCCTCGCCCGAACTGCCCGACGACCCGGATTTCGCAACGCTCGTGGGCGGCTCTCTTGCCGATATGTTCGCGGACCTGCCGCGCCAGCAGAAACCACCCGGCGACGGGGTGCTCGTCGTCTTCGGGCCGGGCGCCGGGCTCGTCGAGCACGACGTCCTGTGGTACGCAGACGTGCCCAAGCGCCACGCGGAGGCGGCGATCGGTGCCGGAATGGCTCGAAACCTCGGCCAACCCTCCGACGCGGGCCCCGGAACGACGCGCCGCCTGTTCTACATCGACTGGCCCTTACTCGACCGGCATCGCGACGAGATTGCGCCGCGAATCGATCGCTGGATCGATGTCCAGGAGCTCGACCGCCCGGCGTCGCTGGATGGCCCCTCGCTTCGGCGAACCGCCGCCTTCCTGGTGGGGCGGCCGTTCCGGACCCGCCCGACGTTCAACACCGTGAGCTGGGGGGGACATTGGGGCCAGCGAATGCTGGGCATGAACACGACGGCGCGGAACACCGCCCTGGGCTACGAGCTGATCGCCCCGGAGAGTGGCGTCCTGATCGGCCGATCGGGAGCGGCGCGGGTCGAGATCCCATTCCAGCTCATCGTCGCACAGTGCCCACGTGAGCTGCTCGGCCATGCCGTCCACGACACGTTCGGAACGTCATTCCCCATCCGCTTTGACTACCTCGACACGGTCGACGGCGGTAGCCTGTCCGTGCACTGCCATCCCCAGGCCGACTACATGCGCCGGGTGTTCGGCTGGCCGTACACGCAGCACGAGACCTACTATCTGATGGTCGGGAGCGAGGGTTCGAAGGTCTTCCTGGGCCTTCGTGCTGACGTCGATATCGCCGCGTTCCATGACAGTGCCTGCGCCGCTAACGAGCACGGACATCCGTTTGACATCGACCACTACGTCCAGAGCTTCGCGGCCACGCCGCACCAGCTATTCATGATTCCGGCCGGTACACCGCATGGGAGCGGCAAGGGCAACGTTGTGCTCGAGATCAGCGCTACGCCGTACCTCTATAGCCTCCGGTTCTACGACTGGCTCCGGCGCGACGGCAGCGGGGCGCAGCGACCCGTCCACGTTGAACACGCTTTCGCCAACCTGAACAGGCGGCGGACCGGCCAGGTGGTCCGGGACGAGCTGATCCAGCTCCCGCGGCGGCTGCGCTCCGGCGAAGCCTGGCGGGAGGAGTTGCTGGGCGCGCTGCCTGAGATGTTCTACGAAGTCCGCCGGCTGGACATCGTCGGCGACGACCCGGCTCCCAATGACACCGGAGGCAGGTTCAACGTTCTCAACGTCGTCGAGGGCGAGGGCGTGCAGGTCGAGACCGCCAGCGGGGCCGTCCATCCGCTCGCCTACGCCGAGACCCTCGTCATTCCGGCCTCGGTGGGCGCCTATTCAATCCGTCCAAGCGGGCCAGGCACGGCGCGCGTCATCAAGGCCCTCGTTCGCTGAACCCCTGCCCGGAAGCCACGATGAACGTCGTGCCGGCTCTAGAGATGGGCGGCACTCATGTCGCCGCGGCCTGGGTCGACCTGTCAGAGCCACGGGTCGTCGCCGGATCCAGGCCACGGGAGTCACTCGACGCGAACGGGACGTCGGATGCGATCCTCGCCACCATCCTCCATTGCGCCGCACGTCTGGACGCCGAGCCGGGTGCCGCCTGGGGCGTCGCGATCCCCGGGCCGTTCGACTACGCAGCTGGTATCGGGCGGTTCGAAGGCGTGGCCAAGTTCGGCGCGCTCAACGGTGTCGATGTCAGTCGTCGACTGCTCGACGGGCTGCCGCCGGCGTCGCAGATCACCTTTCTCAACGACGCGGATGCATTTCTCATCGGCGAATGGGCCGCAGGCGCCGCGGCAGGACACGACCCGGTCGCCGCCATCACCCTGGGCACCGGTATCGGCTCGGCGTTCCTGGCCGCGGGTAGGATCGTGGACGACGGCCCCGATGTCCCTCCCGGGGGCCGCGTTGATCGGCTCACAATCGATGGCCGGCCGCTCGAGGAGACCGCCTCCCGGCGGGCAATCGTCGCCGGGTACGCACGTCTCGCCGGCCCTAACGAGCACGGACCCGTGCCCGACGTGGACGAGATCGCGGCGAGGGCTCGACGCGGCGACACGCTCGCTCGGCGCGCGATCCAGGAGCCGCTGCGCGCGCTCGGGGAGGCGCTTGCGTCATGGCTGGGACGGTTCGGCGCGAGCGGGTTGGTCGTGGGTGGCTCGATGGCGGGCTCCTGGGACCTCGTCGAACCGGCGCTTCGCGACGGCCTCGGATCGACGATCGCGCTACTGCCGGCCCGGCTGCCCGACGATGCCGGCCTGATCGGGGCCGCGCTCTACGCCCACGGGGCGGAGGCACGAGCCCCTAAACGCATCACACTGCAGCCCGGTACAGGTGATCGGCGGAGAACGGGAATGCTGATGCCAAGGACGAGGCAACAGAGGCTACGAGCGCGAGGTGACGATGAGCGCTGAGCAATCGCCGCCGACGCTGCGCGACGTCGCCGCGCGAGCTGGTGTCAGCCCGATGACGGTCTCGCGCGTCCTGCGCGATCACCCTCGCGTCACGGAGCGCACGCGCGAGCGCGTGCTTGCGGCCGTCGACGCGCTCGGCTACCGGCGCAACGAGCTGGCACGCAACCTGCGGCTCGGCCGAACGAGCGGTTTGGTCGGCCTCGTCGTCACGAACCTGGCCAACCCGTTCTATTCCCAGCTCGCGCTCGGAGTCGAGGCGATCGCCGGCGAGCGGGGCCTCAAGGTAGTCTTGGGCAACACTGCAGAGGACGTCCAGCGTGAACGGCGGTTGGTCGAGGAGTTCGCGGCGCGCCGGGTCGATGGCCTGATCGTGGTTCCCGCCGGCGCCGACCACTCGCACCTGACCTCGTCCCGGCTCGGCCGGCTGCCGGTCGTGTTGGCCGCGCGGCCCCCGTCCAACATCGCCGCAGACTGCGTCCTAGTCGACGACTTCGGCGGCGCGCGGGAGGCCACTGCGCGGCTCATCGCGCACGGGGCGATACGGCCCGGATTCCTCGGCCTGCCCCTCTCGGCCTGGACCGGCTCGGAGCGATTCAGGGGCTTCTGCGTCGCCCTCGACGAGGCCGGGCTGACTCTCGACGAGCGGTACGTCCGGCGCAATCAGCGGACGATCGCGACGGCTGAGGCGGCCGCCCTCCAGGTGCTTTCGCTCCCCGACCCGCCCGACGCGTTCTTCTGCGCCAACAGCCGGAACACGCTCGGTGCGTTCCGGGCCATCAGCGCGTCGGGCTCACGGCCGGCGCTCGCCGGTTTCGACGATTTCGAGATGGCGGACGTGCTCGGCCTGCCCCTGATCGTCGTGGCCTACGACCCGGAGGAGTTGGGTCGGCAGGCGGCCCGTCTGCTCCTCGACCGGATCGATCGCGAACCCGGCGCGGCCGATAGCCCCCCGCGCCGCATCGTCATCCCGACCACAGTCGTCGAGTACGGGATGGCCGAACAGCCGGCGGTCCGCGGCTAAGTGAAGTTCCCGATGAAGAAGAGAATGCTCGGGCACAGGGGGGTCTTTACTGAGCGGCACGTAGCCGGGGGTGGACTGCGCTCCGCGGAGCGCCGCCAGAGAGGCCTCGAGGTCAGGCACCGCCTCCCCGAACCGTCGGCGCAGATACCCAGCAGGCTGATTGCGGTGTCGAGCGTCCACACCTCGGGGCACTCGTCGTCACGCGCGGACGCGCCAGCCGTGCGAGGTGCTACACGACCGAAGGACGTCGCGGGCCGCGCCCGCCGTGGCCGCGATGAGATCGCCGGTCATTCCTCCCCTCTGAGCTGAAGGCGCTTCGATCTCGGCCGGATCGAGCCGACCAGGGCGTGTCATGGTTTGCGGCGGGGGATCCTTTTCCCGGGCGTACGCGGCGACGCCGATCGCGCCGGCGAGATCGGCTAGCGCGCCGACCAGGACGGGGATGTCACGATCCCGCGGGTAGCGCCATGCATGCGCGCTCACGTAGGCCTGGACCTGCGGGAGAAACGCGGCAGCCTCCACGGTCATCCCGCCAACGATCACGACGGCGGTCGGGTTGAAGGCGTGGACGGCGGACACGATGGTCGTTCCCAGGTCCCGAATGAAGCGCTCCAACAGCTCCGTGGCCAGGAGATCGCCGGTCGTCGCTGCCGCGACGAGGTTCTCGAAGCGGGCCTCACCGGGCCCGGTGAGCACGGTCTCCGCAAGAACGGACGGCACTCCTCGGGACACGTGGTCCCACAGCGCGTTGATCATCGCAGTAGCGGAGATCCGGGTTTCCGCACAGCCCCGATTGCCACACGGACATCGGGGCCCTTCCGCGTCTATCGTCAGATGACCCAATCCGCCGCCGGAGCCCAGGTTTGCGTTGGTGAATAGGCGGCCGTTCACGACCACGCCGCTGCCCACACCGGTCCCCAGCGTGAGCACGACGATGTCGGACAGCCCCATTCCCGCCCCATACCGCCACTCCCCGTAGGTGGCGGCGGCCCCGTCGTTCAAGCACGTGACCGGGATCTCGATTGCCCGCTGAATAGCGTCGACCAAGGCGAACCCCTCGAGGCCGGGAAGCTTGCCGGGCAGGCTTCGGGCCCCGAATTGCGGATCAACCAGCCCGGGCAGTGCGATCCCGAGTGACGTCGCGGGGCCGAAGCGAAGGCAGAGACCGTTCACGGTCGCGACGACGTGGGCGACGAGTCCATCGACGCTGCGAGGAACCGTGACCACCGCCGACGAAAGTACACTACCCATCCGGTCGATACCGACGGCCTTGACGCGGGTTCCTCCAACGTCGAGGCCGATCGCCAGGTCCGGGTGTTCCGCGCGGTCCGGGTGTCGCATCTGGTCAGTGCGTCCCGAGGGGGAAGGAGGTGAGCCAGGCGCGCGCGTTGGGAAGATGGTCGGTTCGCAGCGTGTCCGGGTTGAACCCCCGCTCCACGCCGAGGTAGTACCCGAGGAGCTGGAAGACGAGCGTCATCGGGATCGGCGAGATGATCTCGGGCAGCCTACCCGCGATCGCGATCTGGGCGTCGGCCACTTGGGCCAAGTCGGAGGCACCCGCACCGTCGGACCACGTCACGGCGACGGTCGGGGATTCCCCTTCTCTCGCGGCGCGAAGCGCGTCGACGATCCGCTCGTTTGCACTGCCAGCCGCCTCGATGCCGATGACGACGCGCGCGGGCGCGACGAGACTCAGGGCATCGTGATGGAAGTCTCCCGTCCGATAGGCTTTGCCCACGAGGATCGCCTGTTCCTCGATCTTGAGGGTCCCCTCCCGCGCGGAGAAGTAGTTGGGCCCACTTCCCACGAGCATGAACGATTCGGCGCCGCGATGCTGCTTCGCTAGCTCCCAGATCCTGGATTCACCCTGGTCGAGGAGGGCGCGGCCGGCATCGACTACGCCCGGGAGTGTCGCCGCCACGACCTGCGCGGACTCGACTCCCCGGCGGGCCGCCACGGCGAGTGCGAGCATCGTCTGGAGGAGGATCCGCGTGCTAATCACGGAGATGCAGGGTCCGCACGCCTGGCGGGTCTCATACGCGAGCGAGTGGCGAGCGGCGCGTGCCACCGACGAGCTTGGCGTGTTCGTGATGGTCAGCGTGAGGCACCCACGCGCGGCGGCTGCGCGGACAGCCTCGAGCGTCTCGATGCTCCCGCCCGTACCAGAGTGCGCGACGACGAGGGTTCGGGCCGGGTCCACGCTCGGGAAATAGTGCGTGAGCTCAAACGACTCGATGGCCTCGGCGCGGATGCCGGTGAGCCTCGGGAAGATGAAGGCTCCGTGGATGGCCGTGAAGAACGCCGAACCGCATCCGGTGAAGATCACCTGCTCCACGCCGCCGTCGACGATGACGTCGGCAAGGCGGTCAACCTCGGGCCCCTTCGACCCGAGGATCTCTGCCCACTGGCCGGGCTGACGGTGGATCTCGTCGAGCAGGACGTACGGATGCTGGGTCCGGGGTTCCCCGGCCTCGCGGATGATGTACCAGAGTGGGGTCTGGGCGACTTCCTGCAGGAGCCATTCGGGGATCGGGTGGTCCCGCGTTGGCATTTCACCCTCAGGATGTCGATCCTTGAGTGCCTGCGCCCATCGCGGCAGTCCGTCCACGTCACATTCCTCCAGTCGCCGCTCAGCCGCCGATCGTCGATACCGTACTTCGTCTCCCATCATGCGAGTAATCCCTACTCATATGAGCGTTTTATGACCTCGACCGAGGATCGACGGTCCTGCCGCCGCACGGTCCTGCTGCGGCGCTTTCGAGGCGCCCTCTTGGCCTCTGGCGTCGGGGGGTCGGCAGCGATCATGGCCCGAGCCGCCGCGTCGTCCGTTATCAGGATGTCGATCACGCCGGAGCGTAACGCGGCGGCGATCGCCCGACTCTTGCACGCGCCGCCTGCGATCGCGACCGTCCGTCCGCCCCTGCGGAGCTGCTCAAGCGTGATAGCGATGGGAACGACGCCCCCGACGACCGAACTTCCGTCCTCGGCGATGACCGTCAGCATCAGTTCCGCGACCGCTCCCGCGCGGCGGAGGGACTCGAGCGACGACGGGTCGAAGACCTTCGAGAGGACCGCGGGCCCAGTTCCTGCTGGCAAGTCACCTAGCGCCCCGATCCCTGTCACCGCGAGCGATATATGGTCCCAGAGTCTGGTGGTCGCTTGGATGTCGGGCTCCAGGAGAAGATGATCACGCAGGCTCGTGGTGCGCACTGCGGCCGGGGCATACAGCGGGTGGAACGTCGCGCCCAGGCGGTCAGCGACGAGGCGTGCGACTTCTGACGCGTTCTCATGGCCGCGCAGCCGACCCGACCCGCCCGCGAGTTGCACCACGTTAACGCCGGAGAAATCGCGGTACGGGAGGCGAGCGGCGAACGCAGCAACCGTGGCACCCCACGAGACCCCGATCGTCTCGGATGGCGAAATCAGGTCGGATACGATGGAAGCGCCCACCCCGCCGAGTTGCCCAAGGCCCTCCGCGGTCGCGGCGTCGGTATCGCGCGCCACGATGCAGAGGCGGAGGCCGAACCTCGTCTCGATCTGGCCAGCTAACTCGTGGTCGAAAAGCACGCGCTCGCTGAAGACCATCTTTACCAGTCCCGTCTCGAGTGCGCGCTCGATGAGGCGGGCCACCCGGAAGCGCGAGATCCCAAGCTGCACGCCGATCGCCACTTTGCTCAGCTGCCGCTCAAAGTAGAGGCGCGCGACTTCGGGGGCGAGGGCAAGGAGTTCCCCTTCCCTGATCGCAGTGCCGGTCGTCGCGCTCGCCCGTTCCGTCATGTCCATGCAATCGACCATTCATGGGGACCGCTCAAATGAGCGTGGGTCGCTCAAACACCCATCGCCAAGGCTAACATAGTCGCAGTTCTGTCGGCCCCTCCGTGGTCCCGCGATCACGAACCCGCCGGCGAACGCATCGAGAGCGAACAGCGCGGACGAGCACGCCGCTCCATGGACAAACGGTCGTTATGCCGCCGAGCTCCGCCCGAGTCTCCCTGCTCCGGAAGGACCCGCCCCTCGTTTCGGGGCTGCCCGCGGTCCCGTGCGTGAGATGCGCGCCGACAGCCGTGGTTAGCGGCCCGCGGGAGACCACCGCCGAGCGGGCGATCAGGTCACACAGCGCTCGGTTTCGCTGGTCGAGGAGTGCGCTCAGGACGTTGAGTCCGATGAGGAGCCACCGGACGGCGAGACCCGTATCCGGCCCTCGGGGGCCAATGGCGCCTGCCTGGTTGGGAGGTTACCGCACGAGGGCCAAGGGCGGCCTCCCTCGCGGTCGACGAACTCGTCCCGCCCGGGACACGGCGGCGGCGC
>PLZO01000117.1 GCA_003152165.1 Chloroflexota bacterium | reverse complement strand
TGGGTCGAGGAGATGAAGCGGGTCGGCGACGCCTGGCGCAACCCGCGGTGAGAATCAATAGAGTGGGAGGAGGTCGGGACCGCCGGCCACGTTCCCTTTCTTGGAGGCACGGCGCGCGACCAGCTCCGCAAGGCCGAGTACTGTTTCCTACTCGATGACGATCTCGAGCCGCCGATGCGCCTCTCGCAGCGCGCCCTCGGCCTGCGCCGGCGTCTCAGCTCGGGCGAACATGAAGCCGAGGTAGCGATCCCCCTCTGGGAGCGGCACGACCCGACCGCCGGTCGGGATCGTGATCACCAGGCCCTCGATCCCGGGAACCGCCAGCGCCTCGTCCCGGCCGTGGACCTCGCGGAGCATTCCGGCCCGCGGGATCGGGAGCATCATCACGCCGGCCGCCGCGTGCTCACGCTCGAGTGACGGAAGGGGCAGCCGCGCGGCATGGCGGATGATCAGCTCCTCCAGCGGCACGCCGGCCCCGAAGCGAAGCGTGCGGGCGCAGAGTCCGCCGATCGATCGCGCGGCGACCTCAAGCACCCACGCGCCACTCTCGTTCAGGCGGACCTCGGCGTGGATCGGGCCTTCGGTCAGGCCGATCGCGCGCGTCGCGGCGGCGGCGGTCGTCTCGACGAGCGACTGCGTCTCGGCCGGCAGCCGCGACGGCGTGACGTAGATCGTTTCCTCGAAGTACGGTCCGACGAGCGGATCCGGCTTGTCGAAGATCGCGAGGACCTCGAGGCGGCCGCCGCGGAGCAGACCCTCGAGCGCAACCTCGACCCCGGGGATGAAGTCCTCGACGACGATCAGCTGCGGCTCTTCACCGGCTGGGCAGACGTCCGGCGAGCGCACGATCGCTGCCACGCGGGCGAACGCGCCGGCGAGCTCGCCTGGGTCGTCCGCCCGGATGACCCCGCGACTGCCCGACAGGTCGACGGGCTTGACGACGACCGGGAACGTCGGCGACGGGACCTCCTCCGGATCGGCATCGGCAGGCCACGTCCGAAAGCGCGGGGTGTTGAGTCCGGCCTTCGCAAGCAGCTCGCGGGTCCGCACCTTGTCCCGGCTGGCCGCCACCGCCGCGAACCGGTTGTGCGGGAGGCCGAGGGCGGCCGCACCGGCGGCGGCGACCAGCGTCGAACCGTCGTCGATCGGGATGACCGCGTCGAGGGCGTGCTCGTGCGCGTAGTCGACGATCGCCTGTCTCCCGGAAGCGACATCCGTGAGGCTGAGGGCGAGCCACCGTTCGCCCATCACATCCGCGAGCGCCGGCCGCTCTTCCGTGCCGATGACGACCTCGACATCGAGCGTGCGCGCGGCCTCGACGAAGTCGGCCGTCCGATACGTCCGAGACGGGATGAGGAGCAGGATCCGGGTCATCGCCGCCAAGTATCGATGAGCGGGCAGAATGTGCCCGCAGCGCGGATCGCGCGTTTTGGCGGTTCGCTCGGGACGCGGTACGATCCGTCCGATGGCTGACCTCCCGCAGCCGCTCCTCAGGGTGACCGCGGCCGCCCGCGCCAAGATCTCCCGCGCCGCCACGAGTGCCGGCCACCCGAACGCCTGCCTCCGGATCGGGGTGACCGCCCGTCATGGTGCACGCTTCGCCTATGACTTCGGGCTGATCGAGCCGGCCGAGGCCGCAGCGCTCGACATCGTCGTCGAGGCCGAGGGGTATCGCGTCTACGTCGACCCGGCCAGCGTTGAGCAGCTCCGGGGCTCGACGATCGACCTCGACGACTCGGCGTCGGGCGGCGCGATCACCGTGTACAACCCGAATGAGGGCTGGGCCGATCCCCTCGCCGCGCGGGTCCAGCAGGTCCTCGACCGGCAGATCAACCCCGGCATCGCGTCTCACGGGGGGTACATCGATCTCCTCAACGTGCGCGACGGCGTTGCCTATATCGAGATGGGCGGCGGCTGCCAGGGCTGCGCCCAGGTCGACGTCACCCTGCGCCAGGGGGTCGAGGTCGCGATCAAGGCGGCGGTCCCCGAGATCCTCTCGATCGTCGACACGACCGACCACGCGAGCGGCACGAACCCCTACTTCGAGCCCGCCAAGAAGTAGGCCCGGATTGAAGGTACGAGCTCGGCTCGGTCGGTGACGATCTGAGATCGAGATCGACGGCGCGTCGTCCAGAGAGGTCAAATCGGCCGGAGGACGCGCCCGCTGCAAAGAGCTGCCTCTGTTTGTCCCTGCTCCTGCCGTGCGGCCGATGCCCGACGACCGGTACCGGTCCGGCCTGTGCATCATCAGACCGACCGAGATCGCACGCCGCAGCCGAGCGGAACGCGAAGTGGCGCGCGGGGCTACACACGAGGTTGCCATCGTGGGGGTGTGGAGATACGGGTGAGTCACAATTGGGAGGACCCGGCGCGCCGGGCATGCCGGCGAGGCGCTGCCGTCGCAGTTCCACATCGCCGGACCTCACCGGGGCGTTGGGTCATTCTCTCGCCGCCGTGCTGCGGGGTTGACCCAACGACTGCGTCGCTGTGTAGGGCCTTCGGTTTGGTGGCCGGGCCTCCCACTTGTCCGGCAGCGCCCTGCGCACTTCAGGACACTAGAGGTCCGGCAGCGTCCTGCGGTCGATGCGTCGGAGGGCCGGCAGCAGGACCAGCCCGATGGCGACGGTCGGGAGCCCGCCGACCACGAGCGACCAGCGGCTGCCGAGGATCTGGGCGACCCAGCCCACCAGCGGGCCGCCGATCACGGTGGTCCCGCCCCAGGCCAGGGCCCACAGCGCCATGACGCGGCCGCGCATCGAGGGGACCGAGGCGAGCTGGAGGGTGGTCTTGGCCTGCGCGTTGAACGCGACGCTGCCGTACCCCACGAAGAGCAGGGCCGCCAGCTCCCAGGGCAGCGTCGGGGCGCTCGCCGCGGCGAGGATCGCGACTCCCCACCCGACGGACGCGCCAGCGAGTGCGGCCGCCGTCGGCTGGGCCGCTCGTCCAGCCACGACCAGGCCACCAACCACGGCCCCGGCCCCCATCACCGCGGCCATCGCGGCGTAGGTGCTGGCATCCCCGTGGAAGGCGCCCTGCGCGATGAGGGGCAGGGTGATCGGGAATTCCCACGCCAGAGTGCCGGTCACGGTGACCATGATCAGGGGCAGCAGGAGTGCCGGCGTCCGCCAGGCGTAGCGCAGGCCCGCCCGAACCTGTCCCTTCTCGGACGGTGGCCGATCCGCGGGGTACAGCTCGGCCGTTCGCATCAGCGCCAGGCTGACGAGGACGGCCACGGACGACAGCGCATTGATCGCGAAGCAGGCCGCCAGGCCCACGGCGGCGATGAGCCCCCCGCCGACCACAGAACCGAGCACCCGGGCCAGGTTGATGGAGACCGAGTTCAGGGTGATCGCGTTCGGCACCTGATCGCGCGGCACGAGCTCGGGGATGAAGCTCTGGCGGGCCGGGCTGTCGAACACTGTCAGCGAGCCGAGCGTGAGCGAGAGGATGAGCACCGCGCCCATCGTGATCACGTTCAGCGCGATGAGCAGGGCGAAGACGAGCGCGACGCCGGCCGACGCCGACTGCGTCAGGTACAGGAGCCGGCGCTTGTCGTGGCGGTCCGCGAACGCGCCGCCAGCTGGCCCCAGCAGGACCATCGGAAGGAACCGGGCGGCGATAACGATGCCGAGCTCACCACCACCCCCATTCAGGCGGAGGACGAGGAAGGCCAGCGCCAGGGTCTGCATCCAGGTGCCCGCGATCGAGATCGACTGACCCCAGAAGTAGAGTCGGTAGTTGCGGACCGCGAGCGACGACGTCATCCGGCCGATCGAGCGCCTGGCAATCGTCCGTCGTGGCGGCACCGCCGGTGCCGGGATCATGACCCGCGTTCGGACGACTCGCGGATGGCCGGGCCCCCGGGCAGGCGGGCTGCCGGCTTCTCATCGTGTTTGGCAAGGCGTTCCATGAGCCGCCCTGCGGCCAGCAGGACTGCCTGCTCCTCCTCGTCAAGTGACGCGTCGATCGCCCGGCCGAGCCAGGTGTCCTTCTCGTTGCGCAGGTCCTCCGCGAGCGAGGTGCCGAGCTCGGTGACGAAGATGAGCACGCGTCGGCCGTCGGCCGGATCGGTTTCGCGACGGATCAGGCCGGCCGCCTCGAGCTCGCGCAGCGAGGCGGCGACGTTGGAGCTCGTCATGCGCAGCTCGTCGGCGATCTGGCGAGGCTGGGCCCCTTGCCCCAACCGGCCGGCCGCTCCAAAGACCTGCAACGCGGTCCTGGAGGTGCCGGCGACGGGAAGCACCTCGTGCCGCAGCCGTCGTTGCAGGAGCTTCATCCGCGCCCGGAACCGGGTGACGTCCTCGTTGTTCATCTCGCTATGGTAGATAGCTATGGGCAATAGGGCAAACATCGGTGCCACGCGTGGGACGAGGTACGGCGGCAGCGCGGGACCCGGAACCCGACGATCAGGTCATCGTGTCGGCGAAGTCGAGACACGACGTCCTGGGACCTGATCCCGACGGCGGGACCCGAGCGGGGGCCAGGCCGGGAGGGCGTCATGGAAGGCGAACCAGTCAGCCTCCCGCGGAACGTCGTCAGGCATCAGCGTTCGCGCGGCTCGTCGGGTGAGCCGGG
>PLZO01000109.1 GCA_003152165.1 Chloroflexota bacterium | reverse complement strand
TCTGACCGATCCACAGGAGACCGAAGAGGGCAGCGACCCCGATCAGGAGGACGCCGGACGCCCGGCGGTTGAGACCTTCGGCGACGGCTGCGCCGGCATCCTCGAGTGTCGTGACCCGGGTCACCAGGACCAGGCTCCAGAGTGCAAATCCGACGATGGCGATGTGGACCGCCGTGAGCGGGTTCATGACCACTGAGAACACGAAGATCCCGTAGTTGTAGACGACGTACAAGAGCCCCGCGAAGATCGCCAATCGGCCCGCGGCCGATCCACGTCGAGCGGTCCACAGCCCAACAGCGAGGACCGGGACGGCGACGACCAGGGTCGCGAGGTCGGTCCCGCGGGCCTGTTGGACCCAGTAGGGGGCGTCGCGGTAGAGGCCCGGAACGAGTAGGCCAGCGGCAGCGGCAACGGCAGCGAGCGCGGTCGCGACGGCAGCCAGAACGTTGGGAATGGTTCGAGTGGACATGAGACACCTTTTCCTGGCAGCGGCTCGGACGCCTGATGCGCCATGAACAGGTTCGCCCATGCGCGGGCCGTTACGACAGGGCTGGTCCGACCATGATCGCGTGACTAACGGCCCTTCGCTGCCCGCCCTCGTAGGGACGGGCCACCTCCTCGGCGATCTCCACCACAATCGCGTCACCGGTGGCTCCGCCAGCCTGCTCGTCGAGTCGTTCGTCCGACAACCACACACCCGAGTGCTGAGCCGGTCGGGGTTCCTACCGCCCGACCGCCCCATGTCGTCGTTGAACGCCTACCGGATCGTTGTGGACGAGGTCCTCAGCGCAGGCACCCCTGCCAGCCGGTCGGCCGCTGCCGCGGCCCGGTGGTGGGCCACGAAGTCGACGTCGGTGGGGGCGACGTAGCGCTTGACCACCGTCACCGCGCGGTCGTGCTCGCGGCTCGACGAGGGCCGCAGGGCAGGCCGACCCTGGCTGAGCCGGGTCTGGGTGGCAATCCCGATGCCGGCCCCGATCGGGCTGCCGGCGGCATCTGGCTGACTCCCCTCAGACCGGCGTGATGTCAGTGGGTCGGGGCGAGAGGGCTAGCGCCGACACCCCGTCACCATCGTTGCTGATCCCGGTCACGGAACGTTCCGAGCAATGTTCAGCGGTCGTTGGGGGGTCGGGTAGGGCCAACAGGATGGCGGCGAGTGGCTGCCCGTGACTCGTCGAGTCGTCAGCGGGTGCGGTGGTCCGACAGCATCTCTACGGCCTTCGCAACCCGTGCCGACCGCGTCTCGGGCTTCTTCGCAGCCTCGATCCAGAGCACGTATGCCAGTTGATGGGTGTGCGAGAGGCCGGCGAGGAAGGCCGCCGCATCGGGCGCGTCGGCGAGCGCGGTGGCGAGGTCGGCCGGGACCTCAACCTCGCGAGGCGCGTCATCCGGGATGATCTCGACCTCGATCGCCTCGCCAGGAGCCATGCCCACGCAGTCCCGGTGGGTGCGGTCACCGGCAGCGCAGGTGTCGACATACTCGACCGCTTCCCAGCCCCGGACCCGGACCTACTCCCGCATCGCCTCGAGCTGGAGCTCTGGGTCCTGGTCCTTGTCCCGCGTCGAGACCCAGGCATTGAGGGCGACGCGGAGCGGCCGGCCCAGGCCCACCGACCCCGCGTTCATGCCACGCCTCGCCCTGCCCGCGGACCGGTGGCCGGCCGGGTTATACTCGGTGGGTCCTCGAAACCACGGGTGCAGGCCCTGCAACGGAGATCGCCCATTGATCGAGGAAGGCGCAACGTTCGTCCCGTGAGTCGAGCGCGCACCTTCGACCAGGGGGCCGCCGGAAGCCCGGCGACTCGACGAGGGCCTCACTCTATCCAGGTCCCGGGCCGTATGGCCGCGGGGCTTTTTCGTGCCCGAACGGCCGCCGGCGCCCGAACCGCCGCCGCGGCCCGAAGCACGCCCGGTTCCAGGTGAGCTGCTGATGCCGGCCACCGTGATCGTGGGCCTGCAGTGGGGCGACGAGGGCAAGGGCAAGACGACCGACTTCCTGGCCGAGCAGGTGAGCATGGCGGTCCGCTACCAGGGCGGCGACAACGCCGGCCACACGGTCGTCCTCGGCGATGAGGTATTCAAGCTCCACCTCGTCCCCTCGGGCGTGCTCTACCCGCACATCAGCTGCGTGATCGGGCCGGGCGTGGTGGTCAATCCGGCGACCCTGATCGCCGAACTAGACATGCTTGCCGAGCGGGGGATCGATACGGCCAAGGTGCGGGTCAGCCGCAATGCCCACCTGATCCTGCCGTACCACGTCGCTCAGGATGCTGCGATGGAGGCGCGCCTGGGCGGCGACGCCGTCGGCACGACCCATCGGGGGATTGGACCGGCCTATGCGGACCGCGCCCTCCGGATCGGCCTGCGGGTCGAGGACCTGGTCGACGAACGTTCGTTCCGGGCTCGGCTCGGCCGGATCCTGCCCGACAAGAATGCCTTCCTGGAACGACTGACCGGTGTTGGCCCGTTCGAGCTCGAGCCACTGGTCGAGCAGGCCATGGCCTGGGGCGAGCGGCTTCGAGCGCATCTCGCCGACACCGTCTGGCTCGTCCAGGAGGCTCTCGGCCGGGGCGACCACGTCCTGCTCGAGGGCGCCCAGGGAACGCTCCTCGACCTGGATCACGGCAGCTATCCCTATGTCACGTCGTCCAACCCGATCGCAGGCGGCGCCTGCACCGGCGGCGGCATCGGTCCGCTCCAGGTCGATGAGGTCATCGGGGTGATGAAGGCCTACTCAACCCGGGTTGGGGCGGGGCCCTACCCGACCGAGCTGACCGACGAGATCGGCGTGGGAATCGCCGCGCGGGGCAACGAGGTCGGCACAACCACCGGCCGGCCGCGGCGGGTGGGCTGGTTCGACGCTGTCCCACTGCGCTACGCCGTGGCCGTCAACAGTGTCAGCTCGATCATGCTCAACAAGCTCGACATCCTGTCGGGGATCGACGAGATCTGCCTGTGCGTTGCCTACGAGATCGACGGTCGGCGGGT
>PLZO01000052.1 GCA_003152165.1 Chloroflexota bacterium | reverse complement strand
CGGCGGAATACGCCGGGGCGACCCAGGGGCCCCGATCTGGCGCGCCATGTTGCGCGGGTTACGTCGGGCTGATGCCATGGATCGTCCTTCTGAGGGGTCTGACTCGACGCCTAGAACCCGATGAGGCTGCCGACCCGCTCCCCGATCGCTCCGAACCGGGACCCCCTGCGCGTTGCCCGCTCCACGTTCCAGCGCGCCGCGAAGGTGGTATGCGCCAACCATTCCCCCTCGTCCGGGAGCGCCGTGAGCTCCATACTCCCGTGCCTGTCGAGGGCCCGGCCGAGCAGGTAATCGGCCAGGTGCGGATTGCGCGGCAGGAGCGGCCCATGGAGGTAGGTACCGATCCGGAGACCGGCCAGACCACCCTCGCCCGGGAACGCGATCATACCCTCGGAGGCGTCCCGATCGTTGTTGCCGTAGCCCACCAGGACCCGCCCGAGGGGCCGCGTTCCGGCGCTGAGATACGTGCGGCCGCTGTGATTCTCGAAACCAACCAGGTGCGTCTCGGCCCCGGCGACGCCGGCGGCCGCTGCCGACGCCCGACCCGCCGCCGCGATGGGTGAGCCCTTGGCCAGCTCGATGACAACGCCGCCCACACGGCGGGCGGCCCCGACCGGTGCCTCGGTCCATACGTCGAGCAGGCCGGGTCCGATCAGATCGCTGGCGAGCTCGGACTGGAAGCGGTGGCCCAGGTTCTGGTAGCCACCGCAGACCGCGAGCAGCGCGGCTCCTTTGCCGACGGCATCGAGCAGGGCACCGCCGAGCTGCTCGAGGCCCTTGGCCACGGTGATCTGCTGGGCGTCCTGGCCGCCCCCGATGAAGATGATGTCGACCGTTGCCAGCGCGCCTCCCTGGTCGGCGCCGATCTCGCGGACCTCGACCGCCGCCCCGCGCCACTCCGCCCGGCGGACCAGCGTCGCGATGTTGCCATGGTCCCCGTACAGGTTGAGCAAGTCGGCGAAGAGGTGGCCGATCACGATCCGCTCGCCGGCGAGCGGGAGGCTCATGTCGGCATCAACCGGACCAGCCCCCGGGCGACAAGCTCGCGGCGCAGGCCCATCAGCGCGGTGTAGGTCGCAACCACGAGAACTGTCCCGCCCGGCGGGGTCGCGGCGACCAGCCTGGCCAGGCCTTCGGCCGGTCGCTCAAACATGCCGACGAGCCCCGGAAGCTCGGACCCGGGCTTGTCGACCAGCTGGTACTTGAGCCGGAGCTGGAAGTCCGCGGCACGCGTTCCGCTGACGGCGAACAGCCGCCCGGCCAGCAGCGCGGCGGGGTTGACGTCCCAGTACCACGACACGTCGCGGCCGTCGGCGTAAGTGTCGTTGACCGCGAACAGCACCGCGTCGACGGTCGCCTCGGCGCCGACCCGGGTAACCTCGTCCAGGCTGGCCGGGTTCTTGACCAGGCTGAGCACGACCTGCCGGCCGTCAATCTCGAGCGCCTCCCAGCGACCGAACGCAGCCGAGACCTCAGCCAGTCCAGCCACCGCGGCCTTCCGTTCGACCCCAAGGGCGACAGCGGCCGCGACCGCCGCCGCCGCGTTGTAGGCATTGCCGGGACCGGGCAGCCGGATCGTCACGACCTGCTCGCCCGGAGCATCCTGCCAGTGGAACCCCAGCGTCTGATCGGCGAAGCCGGCCGAGCCGATGGGGCGAACGACAAGGCACGCCTCGGGCCGGACGAACCCGCAGCCGGCACAGCGGTACGACCCCAGGTGGCCGACGACCACCCACTCGACCGTGAGCGGCGCAGCGCATATCGGACAGTCCGTCGCATCTCGGGTCATGTCGCCGGCGATCCGGCCAGCCGGCGGTCCGGCGAGCCCGTAGCCCCACGCGCCCGCCGAGCGAGAGGCGGTGAGCGCGGCGAGACGTGGGTCATCCGCGCAGTACACGACCCGCACCTCGGGTCCCAAGGCCGCGAGCATCGCGCCCCAGCGGCGGACGATCTCGTTGGTATCCCCGAACCGGTCGAGCTGGTCGCGGAACAGGTTGGTCAGGACGAGCTGGGCGACGGGCAGCTCGCGGGCGACTCGCGGCAGCGCCGCTTCGTCGACTTCGAACACGCCGAGCGCGCCCGGGCGGCGAAGCCCGCCGCCGCTGAGGCTGGCCCCGGTGATGAGCGCCGTCGCGATCGCTTGAGCCAGGTTGGCGCCGGAGGGATTCGCCAGGACCCGCCGGCCTGTCCGCTCGAGGATCGTTGCGAGGAGCCGGCCGGTCGTCGTCTTTCCGTTGGTGCCCGATACCAGCGTGACCGGGCCGAGGTCCCTCGCCAGTCGGCCCGCGATCCCGGGCGCCAGGCGCTCGGCCACGAGCCCGGGCATGGACGTCCCGGCGTAGCCAGCCGCGCGGGTCAGCCGGCTGGCCGTCCGCGAGCCGACGATCGCGATCGCGTCACGGCCGCGAGGCATCAACGCCACCCGGCCGGCGTCAAGCCGGATCTGATCCGGCCGTCAGTGGGTCGAGGTCACCCGGAAGCAGCGACCTGACGCCGGACCGTCGCGCAGATGCCGGACGTGGAATCATGGCGGGGTCTCCTCCGCCGCGAGACTGCCGCAAGCACCTGAATCCCAGATGAAGCCACGGGCGGCGCGACGTGCCGCGGAACTTGCGGGCGCGGCATGGAGCGCGGGGCTGGAGCGGCGTGCGGAGAGCGGGGCGGGAGCGGGCGCGGCACGGAGCGCGGAGCTCCCGGGCGCGGCACGGCCGGGAGCGGCCGAGTCTAAGCCGGCGACGCGTGCACGCAGGGCATCAGGACATCAAACTG
Source organism: Chloroflexota bacterium (assembly GCA_003152165.1). Taxonomy (GTDB): domain Bacteria; phylum Chloroflexota; class Limnocylindria; order Limnocylindrales; family CSP1-4; genus Palsa-1033. The sequence continues at coordinate 17,827 of PLZO01000052.1, read as the reverse complement.
GCAACGCGCTGGCTGGGCTGTGGTCCGGAGCCGAGCGTTTATCCCGGCGCATGCGTGGCCCGGGATAGCTCGGGCAGCGATCCGTGTGGGCCAGACGCTCGGACCCTCCCAACCCAGGCCAAACGATGCCGAATTGGCCCAATTCGGACGGTCACGCGCCTGTTTGACGTTCTGTGTGCACGTCGTTGTCGCGGCCTCGCGGCTCCGCGGCTGTGCGGTGGCGCCGCCGCTCGGCTCTGCGGCGCGGCTCGGACGGTCAGGCGCCTGTTCGATGTTCTGTGTGCACGTTGTTGTTCGCGGCCGCGCGGTGGCGCCGCGCGAGGCTCCGCGGCGCGGCTCGCCGGTCGTGGCGCGGCTCGGCGGTCGGTATGGGGCTGCGCGGCCGTGCGGTGGCGCCGCAGCTTCAGCGCAGGCGGGGCAGCGTCAGTCGAAAGGTCGAGCCGATCCCGGGCTGGCTCGAAACGGTCAACCGGCCACCGGTTCGCTCGGCAAGGCTCCGGGCAATCGCCAGGCCGAGGCCGTTGCCTTCTGGGCTCCCGGCGTCGGCGCGGACCCGAAAGAACGGCTCGAAGATCCGGGCGAGATCGACCGTGGCGATCCCCGGGCCGTTGTCAGAAACCTCAACAAGGGCCTCGCGCTCGGTTGCCGATGTCGCGACGGTGACCGAGACCGCGGGCCCACCGTAGCGAAAGGCGTTGTCGAACAGGTTCGTCACGATCCGTTCTGTGATGGCGGGGTCGCCACCGACCTGCAGGTCCGGCGCGAGGTTGACCCGGCTGGGACGAGATCCCGGCTGCGCAAGGTGGAACGTCGCGATCGACTCGGCGACCGTGACGGACAAGTCGAATGGTTCGGGGGGCGAGCCAAGGATCCGGTCGTCCGTTCGGGCCAGGAGGAGCAGGTCGTTTGTGATCCTGGCCAGCCGCTCGGTCGATGCCACGATCGTGGTCATCCCCCGTCTCATCGCTTCTGCTGTCGTCGCTTGCTCGAGGCCGCTCTCGGCCGTCGCCCGGATGGCAGCCAGCGGAGTCCGCATCTCGTGGGAAGCGTCGGCGACGAACCGACGCTGGCGGGTATGCGCGTCGCGGATGGGTCGGAGCGTCCGGTTCGCCAGGATCCAGGCGACCGTGCCAACCAGGCCCACGGTGACGATATTGGCCACGATCAGGGCGATCCCGACCCGTTCCAGGGCCACCCGATAGGCAAGGCCCGCCGCCTGCGCTGTCGATAGGTCAGGGGCGACATCGAAGGCCGGCCCGAGAACCGTCCGGAAGCCGACGTAGAAGACCACGCTGAAGACGCCCAGCACGAACGCAAAGAGGCCGATGTACAGGAGGGTCAAGCGCCGGCGGGCCTGCCGGAACATCAGGCGCCCGAATCCAGGTGGGGCCGGATCCGATAGCCCGAACCGCGCACGGTCTCGATCAGGCCATTGCGTCGGCCCTCATCGATCTTGCGGCGCAGGCTCCGGATGTAGACCTCGACGATGTTCGACTCCGCGATGAAGTCGGCGTTCCAGAGCGCATCGAGCAGGCGGTCCTGGGTGTACAGCTGGCCNNCCGACCGTGATCTTCGCGGCGCGGTCCGGTCCGATTCGGCGCCGGAGGGCTCGGACCCGGGCCCGGAGTTCGGTCACGGCGAACGGCTTGGCCAGATAGTCGTCCGCGCCGCGATCCAGGCCCGCCACGCGGTCGTCCACGCCGTCAAGCGCCGTCAGGATCAGGATCGGCGCTGGAAACCCGGACGCCCGCAGGCGGGCACACACGGAGAATCCATCGAGTCCCGGCAGGACGATGTCGAGAATCACGAGATCGTAGGGATACATTTCAACCCAGCTCAGCGCCTCGAGCCCATCGGAGACCACATCCACAGCGTTCCCGTCAGCGGTCAACGCAACGCGAATGCCATTGGCGATTGCGATTTCGTCCTCGACGACCAGGACTCGCAGGGTCGGTCCTCCACGCCTCGGCCGGGTTACCCGCCCGGTCCGTCCGCTCGTGATCGTAGACCGATCGGACGGCCCCGTCCGCAAGTAGCGACGTGTACGCTTGAGGCTCGATGCCGCCGATCAACGCCGCCGCACCAGGCCCAGCCGCGGCCATCGTGACCCGGGGAGCTCCTGGGCCTGCCGCGTCGACGGGTCTGACCGTGGCCGAGGCGGCGGACCGCCTCCGCGAGGATGGCCCGAACGCGGTCGGCGGCAGCGGGCGGCGGACACGCCTGGCGATCCTGGTCTCCCAGGTCGCCAGCCCGCTTGTCCTGATCCTTGTCGGCGCGAGCCTCGTCAGCCTCGTTGTCGGCGACGAGATCAACGCCTCGATCATCCTGGCCATCGTCGTCATGAGCGCGGCCCTCGGCTTCGTCCAGGAAGCGCGCTCCGAGGCGGCAGTCGCGGCGCTGCGGGCGCGCCTCACGCTCCGGGCGACGGTCGTCCGGGGCGGAGTGCAGCAGGAGATCCCGATCCACGACGTGGTCCGCGGCGACCTCGCGGTCCTGGCCGCCGGGGATATCGTGCCGGCCGACGGCCGCGTCATCGAGGCCAACAACCTCTATGTCGATGAAGCCTCGCTCACCGGCGAATCGGCACCGGCGATCAAGTCACCGCGGGAGGGGGTGCTCGATCCGGCCCGCGACGAGGACCGCGACGGCCTCCTGTTCTTCGGTACGAGCGTCGTGAGCGGGACTGGCCGCACGATCATCACGGCCACCGGGACGCGGACGACCTACGGCGAGATTGCCCGGCGGCTCGCCGAGCGCGCCCCCGAGAACGACTTCCAGCGCGGCGTCCGGAGGTTCGGGTATCTCATCTTTCGGGTCACCGGGATCCTGGTCATCGCCGTCCTCGCCATCAACGTGGGGCTGCACCGCCCGGTCCTCGAATCGCTCCTCTTCGCGATCGCCCTCGCAGTGGGCCTCACCCCCGAGCTGCTGCCGGCGATCGTCACCCTCAACCTGACCCAGGGCGCCCACGCCCTGGCCGCGCACGGCGTACTGGTCAAGCGCCTCCCGGCAATCCAGAATCTCGGCAGCATCACCGTCCTCGCGACCGACAAGACGGGGACCCTGACCCAGGGGCGCCTGGCGTTCGTCCGTGCGGTCGGGATCGACGACGCTGCTGACGAAGCGGCCCAGACGCTCGAATACGCCTATCTCAACAGCCACTTCCAGACGGGCTTCAGCAACCCTCTCGACGCCGCGGTCCTGTCGGGCACCCCGGCGCCCGCAGATCTGGCGACGTACCGCAAGCTCGCCGAGCTTCCCTACGATTTCTCCCGGCGGCTCCTGAGCGTGGTCGTGCAGCGCGAAGGGGAGCCGCCGCTGCTCGTGACAAAGGGCGCACCCGAGGCCGTGATCGTGCACGCCAGCCAGGTCCGCGAGGACCACGCAGCGCGGCCGATCGAAGCGAGCGAGCACGAGCGTCTCGCGAAGCTGGTCGACACGGCCTCGGCCGAGGGGTTCAGGCTGGTGGCCGTGGGGTCCCGGGTCCTCGCCGCCGGGGAGCTGCGAGCTCCCGCGGCGGCCGGCGCCGCGAGCGTCGCCGACCCTGCGTCTCTCGAGCACGACCTCGTCTTCGAGGGGGTGATCCTGTTCAGCGATCCGCCCAAGGCGGGGGTTGCCGAGACGATCGCCGAGCTGGCCCGCCAGGGCGTGGCACTCAAGGTGGTCACCGGTGACAACGAGCTTGTGGCTCGCCATGTCGCGGGGCAGGTTGGCCTGGTGGTCGAGGGAGTGCTCACGGGCGAGGAGATGCGCACGCTCACCCACCCTGCGCTGGTGGCCCGCGCGAAGCGGACGACGATCTTCGCCCGCGTCGATCCCGGTCAGAAGCTCCAGGTGATCGGTGCGCTCCACGACTCCGGCGCCGTCGTGGGCTATCTCGGCGACGGCATCAACGACGCGCCGGCGCTGCACACAGCCGACGTGGGCATCAGCGTCGACAATGCGACCGACGTGGCGCGCGAGGCGGCCGACATCATCCTTCTGGAGCCGAGCTTGGAGGCGATCAGCCGGGGCGTCATCGAGGGCCGACGCACCTTCGCCAACACGCTCAAGTACATCCGGATGGGGACGAGCTCGAACTTCGGCAACATGCTGAGCATGACCGGGGCCGCGCTGCTGCTGCCGTTCCTGCCCATGACGCCGGGCCAGATCCTCCTCAACAACCTCATCTACGACGCTTCGCAGACGGCCATCCCGACTGACACGATCGATCCCGATGTTGGAAACGTACCGGCACGCTGGGACGTCCATGCGATCCAGCGATTCATGCTCATCTTCGGGCCCATCTCGTCGCTCTTCGACTTCGTCACCTTTGGGCTGCTACTTCTCTTCCTGGGTGCCAACGAGCGGGCATTCCACACCGGCTGGTTCATCGAGTCGCTCTTCACCCAGGTCCTCGTCGTGCTCGTGATCCGGACCCGTCGCAGCCCCTTCTGGCTCAGCCGCCCGAGTCCGCAACTACTTGCGGCAATCGTCGCAGCCCTCGCTGCCGCGGTGATCATCCCGTTGAGTCCGCTCGGCGACGTGCTCGGGTTCAGCGCGCTGCCGATCGCGTTCTGGCCGCTCCTGATCGTCATCGTGGCTGCGTATCTCGTCCTCGTGGAGATGGCCAAGCGACGGTTCGAACCGCGCGGCTGATCGCCCACTCGAAGCCGACCAGTAGGACGCGGCTCGATCTCGACGAACGGCGGGAACAGGTAGCGGCCACAAGGTGGCCTACCGGGTCGGGTCGCTCGAGGTCAGTGGTTAACGGCCGGCACGTCAGTTGCGGGCGTTGACGCCGGAAGGTTCTCGAAAACATAGATGAACCGCTTTTTCGGCCCTCCGTTGCCGAGCTCCAGCCGCGTCGGAACGAGTGGCAGGAACCAGGACAACACCGTCTCCTGCGAAATCTGGTGTTCAGCTCGGTACGGCGGTCCGTTCGGCCCATCGAGAGTCGAGCTCGGTCGCATCGGCTCGAGATCCGGAAGGCGTCGGAACCTCCGCTGAACCCGTCGTGGACGAATGGTGACGCGCTGGCCAAATGGGGCCATGCCGTTCGGGACCATCGCGGCATAGTCCCCTCGCGCCGTGCCCGCCACGCTTTGGTCGTGCGGCCGGCTGCGATTGGCCGAACCCTGTGTCGGAGCCTCGATCGACCACCATGACCCTCACCCCCTCCCGTCGCCGGCCCCTCCGCCGTTTAGCGCTGGCGGCCGTCGCCACGGTCATGGCGGCCGGCCTGGCAACCCCCCTTGGAGCGACGGCGAGGGCCGCGACCACGCTGCGGGCGGTGATCATCGTCGGTCCAACGGGCGGCTCAACCGCGACCTACAAGGCGGACGCCGACGCGGTCGCCGCCGCCGCCGTGGCGGCCGGCATGAGCGTCACAAAGATCTACACGCCGAACGCCACCTGGGCCGACGTCTCGGCCGCGCTGCCAGGAGCGAACCTGGTCTACTTCGCCGGCCATGGCAACGGTTTCCCCGACCCGTACCTCGGCTACCTACAGCCGCAGTCCAACGACGGGTTCGGCCTCGATCCCGGCAGCTGCTCCTCCGGCACCGATTGCCCGACGTACTACGGCGAGCAATACATCGCGCCGCTCAAGCTCGCGCCCAACGCCCTCGTGCTGCTCAACCATCTATGCTACGCGCCGGGCGGCTCCGAGGCCGGCCGGCCGGTGCCCACGCTGGCCGTCGCGGAGCAACGGGTCGACAACTTCGCCGCTGGATTCCTCGCGGCGGGCGCGGGGGCGGTCTTCGCCGACGACAGCTCCGCCATGGACCAGCTGGTGAACCTTCTCTTCAGCTCAGCCTCGACCACGACCGTCAACCAGCTCTTCGAGCAGGTGGGCTTCGCGGGCGTGAGTGACGTTCAGGTCGCTTCGCCGCGCACGCCTGGGGCCGCACTCCGGCTGGATCCGCACCCCTCCTTCTCCACGGTCTACTCGCACTCGGTCAGCGGCAACCTGGGGCTGACGGTTGGCCAGTGGTCGGGCGGCGCCGCGCAGACCGTTCCGCCGCCACCTCCCGCGGGCACCACCTACAGCCCCCTGGGCCCGGTCCGCCTGCTCGACACCCGCACCGGCACCGGCCTCGCCGGCCCCTTCAGTGCCGGAGTCCCCCGGACGTTCCAGATCGCCGGCGTCGGGGGGGTCCCCAGCGACGCGGTCGCGGTCACCCTCAACCTGACCGTCGTCGACCCGAGCGCCGCCGGCTACGTCAGCCTGACCCCGAGCCCGACGAGCACGCCCACGACCTCGACGATCAACTTCGCCGCCCATGACACCGGGGCCAACGGGGTGACCGTGCCGCTCGGCCCGGGCGGCACCCTGAGCGCCGTCTACAAGAGCGGNNTCGTGCTGGACGTCACCGGCGCCTTCCGCTAGATCGTCGGCCAGCGGGCCAGGACGTCAGCGCATATGCCGTCGATCTCCATCGCGCCTGGACATTGCGATCACCGCCAGCACGACGAGGAACAACAGTCCGGCCAAGGCCAAGGGGGTGGTCCCGCTTGACTGCCCGGTGATTTGGTCCGTGGTGCTCGTGGCCGGAATAGTCGCCACTGGCGTTGTTGTCGGCGCGGGCGATGCTGTCGGAGCAGGCGAGCCAGTCGGCGCGGGCGAGCCAGTCGGCGCGGGCGAGCCAGTCGGCGCGGGCGAGCCAGTCGGCGCGGGCGAGGCAGTCGGAGAGAGCGAGGCAGTCGGAGAGGGGCTGGGGGCCAGCGCGTTGCTCGTGACGTTTGCGGAGCAGATGACGAGGGCTCCACCGCCATTGGCCGCGCCATTGCACTGGTTGATCGTGACGCTCTGAGCTGAGGATTCGGTGCCGGTTGCGGTGCAGGTCAGGCCGACCAGGGTGCCGCCATTGGCCGAGCCATTGCACTGGGTGATCGTCGCGCCGGAGGTTGTGGCCGGGAATGGGTCGCAGCCGGTCGTGATGCCGCCGCCCGAGCCGACGCACTGGTCGACCGTAGCGGCCGTCGCAGCGGGGCTGAGGCCGATGAAGTCATTCGTGACCTGGACGCTGCAGCGGAGCGTGCCGCCCCCGCCGTTGATCGAGCTGTTGCACTGGGTCACGGCCGTGACCGGCTCGGTCAGGTTGGTCACCTTGGTCGAGCAGGCTGCCTGCGGGTTGCCCGCAGCGCCGTGACACTCGCGGACCGTGACACTCGCGGATCCGCCGCTCGTGGTAATCGTGTTGACGACGGTGACCTCGCAGATCAGGCCCAGGCCGCCCGTATTGTCGACGCCATTGCTGCACGTCGTGGTTGGGGCGATCGTCGCCGCGGACGCACCGCTCGCGAGGGCGAGAGAACCGAGGAGCAGGAGCCCGCCGGTAAGGAACAGGGTGAGGGAACGACGCATGGCAATCACCTGAGCTGGCGGATCACGTCAGACCATGGCGACGGCCGCGCGAACCCGTCCCGAAATGCACGGGGAAGGAGGATCGCGACCGCCCCGAGCGTGGCGATCACGCCGCTTTCGACGTTGATGCCGTTGACGGAGCCGATCTTGAGCACAGACGTGGCGACGAACCCGCCCACGAGGCCGCCAACAACGCCGAGGACGAGCGTCCGCGGCAGACCCTCACGGGAGCCTACGATCTGGTTTGCCAGAAAGCCCGCGATTGCGCCGACGACGATCCAGGACATGAATCCCATTGAACTCGTTCCTCTCGTAACCCGCGCCCCCATCTGATGTTCGACCATCTCGCATTGCAGCCGCTCCACAGCGCGACCGACACGCATTGCAGGTATATCGCGTCAGTCAGGATCGTCCCAACGAGCCCCGAGCCATGAGCGGATGGCGACGTGGCCCGGCACTCAGGCTGGCCGCTCCTGATCGATCGAACGGAGGACGCTCAAACCGGGGCGTGTTCGACCCGTTGCGGCGGTCAGGGCGAGCGCACCGAGGAGTAGAACGGCCTCGACCAGGCCGCCACCAATGGTCAGCTCGCCGCTGTCGAATCCGCTCGCGAAGGTCTGGCCGCCGGCGACGAGGCCAGCCTGACTGGTGCACGGGATCAAGGCGTAGGTCGGATTGGCGGGAGATCCCGTCGCCTGCCAACAACGTGCTTCGGTCATGGCCAGCAGAGCGACCGCGGCGCTGACCACGAGCAGCACCGCCGCCGCGGCGATCAGCGCTTCTCGCCGGCGTTGCGCGGGCCGGGCCTGGAGTCGCAACCCGAACAGGATCAGCAGGATGCCAGGGAGCGCGAACTCGATCGTGGCGATCGACAAGATCGTGCCGGCGAGGCAGAGCACGCCGGCCGCAACGACGCTCGCCGGCCGGCGCTGCAACCCTCCGATGATCGCGAGGAGACCCATCGTAGCGTACAGAGCCGGGATCGCGATCGCGCGCGGTATGTCCTCGGGCGGGCCTGGATCGCGAAGCTGGTAGCCGATGAAGAAACTGAGCGCAACCGCCAGCCCGAGGACTACAACGCCCACCTTCAGGACCGATCTCTGGGCCCGATCACGCCCGCCGATGGCCTTCATCCGCCGAGTCGACGTTTTGCCGAGATACAGACGCTGCGGTCCGTAACATCGCCAGTGGCGCTCGGAACTAACGTGTTACCCATGAGTATCACGTTATGGCCCAGGGCCTGGGTATGTCAAGACCTTGATCAGGAGGCGCGCGGAGGTTGCTCTGGATCGCCGCCGGGGGACTCGCCCTGGCAACGCGCGGGCTCCGCAAGCGCTACTGTAGATGTCGACCAGCGGCCGGGATTTGCTGGCTAGTCCGATCTACCTCGATGGGATCGAGAAGGCCCTCGTCGCCTTCGGTGTCCAGCGCTACGTCGACGTGGAATGAACGGACTGGCACCGAACCCGGAGGAGGCCCAATTGTGCTGACGAACAAGACCCCGCCAGGATCAATCATGACCCCGGAGCGTCCCCGCGATGGATTCGAGGTCGGATCCCGAACGGTGCCGGTCCGGGCTATCCGGCAGCACGGCGAGCACCCTGAGACGATCGAACCAGAGCCGGGCCAGGAGCCACCGCTCGTCGCGCCGCGTTACAGTCAGGAACTGCGCCGCTGAGGCCGGATTCCGCCGAGCCGACTCGCCGGCGATGCGACGGCTCGAGTGCGGAATGCACCGAGCGTGCTTTCAGGCTTGTCTCAGGCAAGCGCGCCACACTCGGAGCCGATGAGGACGACGGCCTACGACCTGCTCGCGCCTGGCCTCCGCGTCCGTGGCATCCCGCGAGGCCACATCCATCTCGAGCGATTCGGATTCTGATCCCATGCCGAAACGTGCCATTGCTGCGATCATCACCACGGCCCTCGCCCTGGCCCTGCTCTTCAGCTTCAAGACGCCTGCCAGCAGTGCGTCGGCGCTCGGCTTGCCGGGCCGGGCGGCCGTTGCACCGGGTACGTCGGCCGCTCCGGCCGCTCCCCTGACGGTCGCGACGAAGGGCAGTGGGACATTCACTGGGGTTGCCGTCCAGGACCCGTACGGCCAGGTCCAGGTCCAGGTCACCATGACCGGCGGCAAGATTACGGACGTGACCGCCCTCCAACTTCCAAGCCAAGGCCGGTCCGGGTTCATTTCGCAGAGTGTGGCCCCGATCCTCCAGGGCGAGGCGATCTCGGCCCAGAGTGCCAGCATCGACACCGTCTCGGGGGCGACCTATACCAGCCAGGCCTACGCCCAGTCGCTCCAGTCGGCACTCGATCAGGCCCATGCCTGACGCGGCGGATCGGCCGACGGCGAGCAAACGCCAAAGGCTGCAGGACTGGTCTGCCAGCTAGCGATGGAATGCGGCGCGTCAGCGCCAGAGCTTGCCGTACGGGTGTTCGCCGACCAGGAGCCGGCCCGCGGCGAACCGGTCCAGGGAATAGCCCGCGATGTCCACAGTCGTGGAGTGGCCGTCGAGGATCAGCTCGGCCAGGCTCGCCCCGACCGCCGGTGCGGTCTTGAAGCCGGTCCCCGAGAATCCGCAGGCGAGGTAGAAACCGTCCGGTCCGGCCCGGCCCAGGATTGCGCGCTGGTCCGGGGTGATGCCGTCCTGGCCCCCGTGGGCAGTCCGCAGCGTGCCGTCGGCCATCCACGGAACACGCGTGCAGACCCGCGACACCATCTCCTCGAGGGTCGCTGGACGCAGCCCTTCGAGCGGCCGATCCGGCGACCCGCCGAGCTCGTTCCCGCTTTCCAGGCCCACGAGCATCATCTCGCGGCCTTCGGGTCGAAAGTACACCTGGTTGCTCTCGTCGATCACGATCGGGAAGTCGGCTCCACGGCCATCGGGCAGACCGAAGTAGGCCGTGGGGTGACGCCACGCTTCGACCGGAACGTCCACCCCAACGGTCCGGGCAAGCTCCGCCGCCCAGGCACCGGCCACGTCCACAACGACGGGAGAGGCGAACCGACCACGGTCCGTTTCGACCCCGACGACCGCGTCGCGGTCAACCAGCACCGAGTCCACGCGACAGCCCTGGATCACCCGCGCAGCGCCGCGCCCAGCGGCGGTCAGGAAGCCGGCCGCCGTCCCGGACGGATCGGCGTACCCGGATGCAGCCTCGTAGGCCGCGACCGTGATGTCGTCCGTCACGGCGCCGGGAACGAGGCGCCCAACCTCGCTCGGGCCCACCAAGCGGGTTTCGATGCCGAGGCGCTGCTGCATCTCGACGTTGGCCCGGAGGTGATCGGCCAGCGCCGCGGGAACGAGCTGCACGTACCCGGTTCGGACAAAGCCACAATCGCCGGCACCTACCATGTCCGACCAGGCCCGGAAGTAGGGGAACGATGCCCACGCGAGCTGCGACTCGCTCTCCAGGTCATAGTGCATCCGAACGAAACCCGAGGAGCGCCCGGTCGCGCCGGCCGCGATCGTCCCGCGTTCCAGGACGAGAACGCGTGCGCCGCGCCGCGCCAAGTGGAAGGCGAGGCTGGCGCCCTGCACGCCGGCGCCCACGACGATGACGTCCGCTGTCTCGGTCATCGGCCAATCATGAGCATCCCACGGTGAGCCCGCTCGGCCTGCCGACATCCGGCGGGCCTGGATTGAGTTGGTCCCTCGAAGGGCACGGACGTTCCGGCTCGACGTCGCGTATCGTCACGGCGATCGGGGTGTTGCGCAGGGACTGGGAGAAGCATGCATAGGCTGTTGCTCTGGATGGCCCGTAATGCGTGGCTGCGCGAGCGGATCCCGCACCTGCCGCTGGCCCGGCGCGCCATTCGTCGTTTCATGCCTGGTGAGGATCCAGAGGCCGCGCTCGCTCAGGCGGAGGCGTTCCGGGACGAGCACATCGGCAGCCTTTTCACGCGCCTCGGCGAGAACATCGGCCGGATTGAGGAAGCGGACGCGACAGCGGAGCACTATCTCGGCTTCCTGGACCAGATCGCGGCCCGGGGCATCCCGGGCGAGCTCTCGGTCAAGCTGACCCAGCTCGGCCTCGACATCGACGCCGCCGCGGCGCTGCGCCATATGGAACGCCTGGCCGAGCGGGCGGCACAGGACGGCGGGGTCGTCTGGATCGATATGGAGGGCAGTGCGTACACGGAGCGCACGGTCACCATGTACGAGCAGCTCAGGACCCAGCACACGAACGTGGGCATCTGCCTGCAGGCCTACCTGCGCCGCAGCGCCGCCGACGTGGCCCGCCTCATGCCGCTGGATCCGGCGATCCGCCTCGTGAAAGGCGCCTACGACGAGCCCTCCGTGCTCGCCTACCGGACGCGCAGCGCGGTCAGCACGAACTACGCTGCGCTCGCGATCGAGCTGCTCGCCGCGGTCGCCGCCGGGCACCCGGTGCGCCTCGGCCTGGGCACCCACGACGTGGCCCTCATCGAGCAGCTCGCCGCGCACGCGGCGGCCCTGGGGCTTGCACGCACTGCGTTCGAGGTGCAGATGCTCTATGGCGTCCGNNACAGCGTGGTACCCGTGGTACATGCGCCGGCTCGCCGAGCGTCCAGCCAACGTGCTCTTCGCGCTGCGCCAGATCGTGGGCTGACTCGGGGCAGGGAACGGATCAAAGCCGCGGCGTCATGCCGGTCCGGCTGAATCCTGAATGGCCGTTGGCACGAGATGGGGCCGGATGGCCCCCGAGTCCATGACCTTCGCCACTCGGTCAGCAGCCTCGTGGTGGCCCAGACTCGGCGGATCGTTGGCCCAGGGGGACCGGACAAAGCGCATCGCGAGGAGGTATGAAATGACTCGCGTCCTCGTTGTCCACCACGACCTCGACCTGGCCGGCCAGGAGGTCGAGTCCCTGCGGCGGTTCGGCTACGAGGTGACCGTATGTGGCGGGCCGACCCGGAACCAATGCCCCGTCCTCGCCGGACGGTCGTGTGACCTGGCCAGCCAAGCGGATGTTCTCGTCTACGACGTCTGGGCAAGTGGCGACGCGGAGGGCTCGCGGACGCTGATCGAGAACATCCGGGAGATCTATCCGGATACGCCAGTCGTCCTGACGTCGCCCGGACTGGAGCTGAGCTGGGAGGAGAGCAGCGGGCCGCACTCCGTGACCGTGCTCCGGGGCCAGCCAACGGGCGCGCGACTCCATGACGCGATCCAGGCCGCTCTTGCGCCCCGGGCCACTGGAGATCCGCCGTCTCCGTCGGGACCCGGGTCGGCCTCCCTCAATCGTGACGCGCAGGTCTCGTGAACCTGTGGCTTGTTCGTGAATGCGGACGCCGGGTCCAGCGTGGATCAGCATGCGACTGTCCCGCTGCGGGCTTCTCGTGGGGCCCGGATCGACATGACCCGCGCGCTCGACGCGTTCACCAACCTCGACTGGCTCGGCCCACAGGTGAACGGTCCGGCTGAACGCGAAGACTTGCGTCGGGTCAGCACCATCCTCGATCTGCCGATCTCCGACGGGAGCGCGACCGGCCCGATCCGCAAGACCGCGCTGATCGATGTCGGAATTCCGGCCGCACTCGTAGGTGCGCTGCTCGTGGAGGTCGGCTGGCAATCGGACTCGATGGCACCGCTCTTTCCGGTCTTCGCTGGCCGGGTCCGGATCACCGCGACGAGCCTTGTGCTTGAAGGCCGATATGCTCCGCCGTTCGGTCGGCTCGGTCTCTTGATCGACGCACGCATCCTCCATTTCGTCGCGCGTCGGACCGGCCAGGCGTTCCTCGCCCGCCTCGCCGCACACCTGGAGGGTGCGCCCGCCAAGGCCGAACCCGATCAGTAGACCCACGGGATGAGGCGCTTTGTCCGCTGCTGGTAAGCACGGTATTCGGGGTGGACCATGCACAGCCACGCTTCCTCGTGCCGAGACTTTCCGATGAACAGCACGAATAGCACGCCTGCCAACACCGTCGCGAGGATGGAGCCCGTGACAACCCCCCAACCGAGCGCCCCGAGCACGAGCCCGCTGTAGATTGGGTGACGGACCAATCGATAGGCGCCTGACTTGATCAACGGCGCCCCGGCCACCGGCCGTGGGAACGGGCTGAGGCTGGGCCGCAGGTCCCATACCGCGCGAGCAGCCACGAGACCCCCGAGCCCCATCGCCAACGCCCCTGCCAACGACGCGCCAGGACCCCAGGAGTTCCACGACCCGCGACCCACAAGGTCTCGGAGGCCCGTGGCGGCAATCACGGCGAACAAGAGGAGCTGGGCGATGACCCACCCCTCCCCGCGAGGACCGAGCTCAGGAAGTCGAGACCTCATTTGCAGCCGACCTGTCAGACGCGGCCCTTGGGCACCGTGTGCCAGTACGTCTTGTTGAAGACGATCTTGCCCAGGTGCCAGAGCTGGTTCGGCTTCGGCGGCCGGGGCGGGTGGGTGTAGTCGAACTGGAGGAGCGTGCCCTTGCCGTCGCCGATCTCGAAGAAGCACATGACCTTGCCCAGGTAGTCGCCGTGCTTGTGATCGACCTTGCGCCCCTCGATCGCCGCCACGATCCGTTCAGTGACGATCGGTGCCTCGAAGTGGGCCGTCGAGCCCGCCTTCGAGAGGGGCAGGTCGGTGGCGTCGCCCAGCGCGTAGATGTTCGGCCAGTCGCCGACCTTGAGAGTCGCCCGATCCGTCGGTAGCCAACCGCCCGGCGCGGGTGCCAGGCCGGAGTCCATCAGGAACTGCTGGCCCTGGTGCGGCGGCACGAGGACGAGCAGGTCATACGGGAGCTCCTCCCCCTCGAGACTCTGGACCATCTTGCGCTCGGGATCGATCGCCTCGACGTTGAAGAAGGTGTGCAGCTCGATGGCCTTCTCGGCCAGGATCGGCGTCACCATCTCCGAGACGCTCTCGATCGTGAAGGCTCGCCCGATCGGTGAGCAGTAATCGATCGTGGTGCGGTCGCGCAACCCGCGCTGGCGCATCTCGGCTTCGATGAGGAAGGCCACCTCGAGCGGCGCGGGCGGGCATTTGTAGGGCATGCCGGCGATGCCGAGGACGATCCGCCCACCGTTGAACTGGTCGAGCGCGACACGCAATCGAGCCGCAGCCTCTGCCGTGTAGAAGTGCTGCGCCTCCGTGTCGAAGTGCTCGATTGCCTCGGGCACGATCCGCGACCCGGTCGCCAGGACGAGCTGCTCATACCCGAGCGGGCGACCGTCCGTCAGGGTGACGACCTGATGTTCGGCGTCGATCCGTTCGACCTCGCCGATGACGAGCGTCACTCGCTTATCGAGCAGGGAACGTTCGGGGCGCTGGAGGTTCGCAGCCCGTTCCCCACCCATCGCGATGTACATGAAACCGGGTTGATAGACGTGCTGGCCGGTCGTATCCACAACCGACAGCCCAACCTCCCCGCGGTCGATCCGGGCGCGGAGCTTCTTGACCAGCAGGTTCGCGGTCAGGGTTCCCCCGACGCCACCACCAAGGATGAGGATGCGTTCCATGTCGGGCTCCTAGCGTCGCTTCTCGACGACGATCTCGTCGTATCCGTCGCGGGCCTCCAGCGAGAGCAGCCGATGCCCGGCCTTCTCGACCCACTTCGGGATGTCGGTCTTCGAGCCCTTGTCCGAGGAGTAGACGGCGATGACGGCGCCGACCTGGCTCTCGCGGATGGCCCGGATGAGTTCCATTAACGGCCCGGGACAGAAACTGCCCCGAGCGTCAACGGTGCGGGTGATGGCGATGGTGGTGTCGGTCATGGTGGCCACGCCCTTCCTAGATGAACAACGGGGTCGAGTTCTCGGTCATCAGGCCGATGACCGTGGCGGCGCCGGCGGGCTGGCTCATGCCCTCGATCATGTCTTCGGGCTTCAGCCCGAACATGTCCATCGTCATCTGGCACGGGATGAACTCGACGCCCAGCGCCTGGGCGGCATCGAGCAGCTCCTTCGGGCTGGCCACGCCGTACTGCCTGGCCAGGCGGCCCATCATCCATGGGCCCATCCCCAGGAAGTTCATCCTGGACAGCTTGCGATGGCTGATCCCGGGCCGCTGCATCGCCGACAACATCTTCTGCATCCAGTTTTCGCCGGTGATCCGCTTCGAATCCTTGACGAAAACCTGGAGCCCCCAGAACGTCACGAAGACGCGGGTCCGGACGCCCATCGCAGCCCCGGTCGAGGCGAGGATGAGCGCCGCCCAGACCTTCTCGAGGTCGCCGCTGTAGTCGATGATCAGGAGATCTTTCGTCTTTAGCTCGCTGTCGCGAGCCGGGGCCGGGAGAGGCGCGTCGACGACTTCGGGCAAGCCGTCGACGACGGCAATGGCCTCGGCCAATGGATCGAAGCTCGGGAGTGTCGCGGTGGTCATGGCGGATCTCACTTCCTGCGGATGACGAAACGGTAGGCCGCACCATCCGATGCCTGCTCGAGGAGTTCGTTGCCGGTCGCTCGGCACCAGGCCGCGACGTCCTTGATCGATCCGATGTCGGTGGCGAGCAGCTCCAGGACCGCCCCAGACGGGATCGCCTTGATGGCCTGAGCGGTCTTGACGATCGGCATCGGGCAGGACAGCCCGCGCGCGTCGATCGTCTGGGTGATCTCAAGGGTCGGCATTGGAGACTCCTTTCCTAGATGAAGACGACCTGGCCGCCGCCGGCGTTGAGGTAGAAGGCGGTCACGCCCTCGACCCCGTCGACGAGCGGGTCGAGATCGATCGAATCGAGCTTGAGCAGGTCCATCGAGACCGAGCAGGCCTGGATATCGACCGCGCCAAGATCCTTGGCCTGGCGCAGCGTCTCGGCCCACGGCGCCTGGCCGGCGCGCGCGAGCGCATCGACCGCGGCCCGGCCGGCGACGCCGGCTTCCGGGGCCAGTCCGTGGTCCTGCCCGATCTTGTCGGCCCGGAACGCGTCGAGCGCCCAATACTGCAGGAAGATGTTGACCGGCTTGCCGAGCGCGGCAGCTCCGGCGGCCAGGACCGCGGCGGCCTGGAGCTTGTCGTCGGTGCCGGAGAAGAGAACCAGGTTCAGGGGCTCGTCCATGGCTGTCACCTCGAAGCTGCGCGGATGGGTACCGACGAGGCCAGCGTCGCGCGAGGTGCGGCGGCGGCGGCGGGGGCGGCGGCAACGGGCATGCGGCCCGCGCTGGCGGCCATTTCACCAAGGCGAGTCAGGCGCCGCTCAAGAACGGTCCGCATAAGGCCACAGGCCACCATGACGTCCGGATCGGTCAGCCGGTAGCGGACCTCCCGACCATCCCGCTCGGCCTCGACGATCCCTGCGTTTCGGAGCACGGCCAAATGCTGGGAGGCGTTCGGCTGACTCGCTCCGATGGCCTCCGCCAATCGGCCGACTTCGATCGGGCCTTTCGCCAGCTTGTGCAGGATTTCGAGGCGGCGCGGGCTGGCGAGCGTCTTGAGGACCTCAGCCTGGAGGATCGTGATCTCGTCCATCGCCTGACTATCGCCATATGCGCAGACGCTGATTAGGGCCGGCCGGCTCGTCGGCGCAGGCCATCCGTCACAAAGCTGGGAAGGCGCGTGCCGACCAGGCCACCTCGTTGGCGGAGGCAGCCGAAACCAAGGCCCGCGAGCGGTTCCACGCCGACGAGAAGGAAGATGTTCCCAGGAAGTCAATCTGACCCACCCGGTGGCTTGACCTCTTCGAACGATAGCGGGAGTGCTGCGGAGGAGGCCTGATTGGCACCGGCTCGCTCAAGCCGAGGGAGGGCCAGTCGGGCTGTCGATCAGGCCCTGTAGCCAGCCGGACATTCCGGCCAGGTGCATTCGGGCGTTCTTCGTCATCCCAGCCCGCTCGGGATGATCGCCGCCGCGCGGCCCGGCATGCCTCGGGCCGGAGGCCGCCGCGGGAAAGAGGGCGTTGAACTCGGTGGCGAGCGCACCATCCCCCCTGACGAGTTCGTGGATGGCCGATCGAAACCGGTTGTCTGCCTCGACAAGGCCCTCGGCATAGCTGGGATACGAGCCCTGTTCTCTCAGCATCGCCTCGATGGCGGCCCTGAGCCTGATAACAGCTCCGCGGTCCATGTCGTGCGATGCCTCCCGAATGTTCGGACTGCGCTAACCCCCAACGCTTACGCCCCCGGCTGGCCTGCCAGCTCGTGCACCGTGGGTCCCCAGCCGGTTGGCCCACTGCCGGATATGATGCGACCGGCATCCGCCTCTTGCCCTGGGGTCGTCCGTGAACCCGGACCACGAGCGTAACGGGATCGACACGGGTGCGGCGGGGGCGTGAAGCCGAGTGCGGGACAGGAGTCGGATTGGACACCTGCGTGCCTGTGGCCCCAGGCACTCGCTCATCGCTTGGACCGAGCCGTGAGTTACACGAGGTAGTCCTTGAGCTTGCGCGAACGGCTCGGGTGGCGCAGCTTGCGCAATGCCGCCGCCTCGATCTGGCGGATCCGCTCGCGGGTCACGTTGAACTCCTTGCCCACTTCCTCGAGGGTGCGGGCGTTCCCGTCCTCGAGGCCAAAGCGGAGCTGGAGGACGCGTCGCTCGCGGCCGGTCAGTGAGTCGAGGACTGCCTCGA
>PLZO01000061.1 GCA_003152165.1 Chloroflexota bacterium | reverse complement strand
GCCGGCACCGTGTACGTGGTGGTCGCGACGACCGCTTTAGGGACGGCCAAGGCGCTCCCCACGCCAAGGAGCGCGACCAAGACGCTCGCACGGACGAGGTGCCGCGACCTTGGTCGACTAGACGCCCACTGGGCGTCGCTCGAGTAAGACAACAGACGTGCTCCTTTCTACCGGAACACCGCATCGGGATGCGGCGACGGAACGATTGGCCGCTCCGGCAAGAGGGTGGACGAGCACGTCCGTGACTGCGAACCTCGTGGCGGACGAGCGCGAGCGCGACCATTACAGGTCGAACCGGCGCCCGGTCGAGGAGCAGGCCAGGGGAATGGCCAAGTGCCACACGTGCCCGGCCGACCGGCAGCAGGCTGCCGGGAGCGGCGGTCTTCGGTTGGTCCTGTCTGCCTGGCTGATCAAGGAGCGACACCCATGACCAATGCCGGACCCGAGGATTGCTCCTCAAGCCGGCGTCGGCGTTATCGGCCCCTTCGAGCGAGGCTCACGATACGGGTCCGCCGTCCCTGCCCACAAGCAGGTTGTCCACCAAAGGCACCGAGGCGGCAGCTGCTCGTCCACCAATCCTGCCCGGCTGTGGACAACCTATGGACAAGTGCGATGTCGCTGACGATCTAGCTTTTCCCGGCGGGACACTACGGGCCTGTAGCCGAATTCTCCCGCTCGGATCGCGGCGTTTGTGCCAGAGAAGCTAACACGGCCAGCCGTGAGGCTGGCGGGCATGAGCTTCGCGATCGCGTTGACCGATGAGCAATGGGAGCTGGTCGCGCCTCGTGGCGATCGTCCGGGTGCGCCACGATCGGGAGCCCCTCCCGTCGATGGTCATGGTCGACGCTCAGAGGGTGAAGGGTGGCCGCTACGGGCCGACATTCCACCAGGCCGGCGGTCCCGGCGGGCGGACTCCGCGCGGCCGCACGACGTCACCGCAGCCCGCGAGCTCCTGGGTGACCGCCTGGCTGATCTCCCGCGCGTGCACGCGATCGTCGGCGACCGCGCCTACCGGGGCCTGCTCAAGCTCGCCGAGCGCAAGCGGGTGACGCTCGACATCAAGGCGCCGCCCAAGGGGACGCCCGGCTTCACGCCGCTCTGGCCGCTCCACAAGGTCGAGCACACGATCGCCCAGCTCGGCCGCTGGCGACGGCTGTCGCGCTGCTACGAGGGCATCGAGGCGAGCGCCCGAGCGTGGCTTGAGGTCGCCTCGGTCGGCTTGACGCCGCATCCTTCGCCAGCGCAGTTCATTCCTGTGGTGCAGACCGTCACCGTCGCCCAGGGGCACGATCCCACGGCCCCGCTCCGCGGTGCTACGGGTTGGCGGGTGCCCGATCGGGGATCGGAGTTCAGCACGGCACGGGTCAGGGATAGGTGCCCCCAGAGTTTCCGCAGAGCCGTTCACAGAACCTCGTTCGATGGGGTGCGCCCTGCAGCGTTCGATCAGGGTAGCAAGGGGAACTCGACGGCAGTATGTCCCGCCGCACCGAAATGATCCTGCAATGCGCCGCGCTCGACGCCTCGGAGTTGGAGGCGATCCTCGATGGACACGCAGATGCGACGGTCTTCCACAGTTCAGCGGGGCTCCAGTTCGTCGCCGCCTCGCAAAGGGCCGAGCCCGTCATGGCCGTCGTGAAGCTCGACGGGCGACCGTGTGGCTACTTCGTCGGCGCGGTGGTGCGCCGGTTCGGCGTCAGGATCCTTGGCAGCCCTCTTCCCGGCTGGGTGACGCCCTAGATGGGATTCCTTCTGGAGGACGGCGTCGATCGTCGAGCCGCCGCAGAGGCTCTCGTCTGGTTTGCCTTCAACGACCTCGGGTGCCTCCATGTTGAGCTTAACGACCGTCGGCTGGCTCCTGAGCAGATGACCGGCTCGCAATACGCAGTCGAGCCCTAGGTCACCTACCTCGTCGACTTGCGACCCCCCGAGGAGGAGATCTTGGCCAAGATGACTTCTCACCGGCGCCAGTACATCCGCCGCGCAATCCGGCGGAGGATGTCGGCGGAGGTCGTCACGGACATCGGCTTCGCCGATGAGTACTTCGGGCAGGTGGGCGAAGTATTTGCGCGCCAGCGGCTCACGCCTGCCTACGACGTCGAGCTGGTTCGGCACCTCATCCGATGTCTGAAACCGAGCGGCCAGCTGCTCATGTTGCGGGTTCGGGGGGGACGGGTCGAGCATCGCGACGATGCTATCCGTTGGGCGTGGCAAGACGGCCATTGCATGGGGTGCTGCGCTTCTCCGTGCGCACTCCGGCGAGCATCCGATGGAGCTGCTCTGGTGGGAGTCTATGCGCGCGTGGCGGGCACGAGGAGCTACGTCATTCGACATGAACGGCAGGGTGGACTACGGGGGCGGTGACTACAAGGCCAAGTACGGCGGCACACCACTCGGGGCGGCTCGCTTCTACCGATCGCGCTATGCAGTCTTGCGAGCCGGTCGCGAGACGGTTCGACGCAGCGTCCGGGCGCGCCAGGCAATCCTTGGCCATCTCGACCGGTCACGGCTTCAAGCAGCGCCGACTGACAATGACAACGCTGATTGAGTCGAGAACGCGTTGACGGAGGAGCGCGAAAGATAGACGCGGATGACGTCGACGAATCAGTCGACCCAACTCCCCGGCTCCATCGCCGGGCTGGAGTGGCCCAAGCTCCTGCGAGCTGTCAGCGACTTGTACAAGGCCGGATTGACCCGCCGGCAACGGTGCTGGCGAACGCGATCTTCGAGGACTCGAGATCTTCCACAACCGCCAGCGCCGTCACTCAGCATTGGGCATGCTTACCCCGGTCGACTTCGAGACTCGGCACAAGACAGCGACAGTGGCCTGACATCCAGCAACTCGACTCTACGAAACCCAGGGCAGGCCAGAGTCTCCATCAGGCCCAGTACGGTTCAGTCTGCCAAGCACCGCCTTCATCCTGCAGATGCACGCCCACGTAACCGACTCGTAGCCGAGAACCAGACACCAAATGCGTCTCAGCATCATCGTCCCCGTCTTCAACACCAAACTGTACCTACCGCGGTGCTTCCGCAGCCTGCTGGATCCGGGCCTCGACGAGAGCGACTACGAGATCGTCGTGATCAACGATGGCAGCACCGACAATCGCCTGGCCGTCACCGAAGCGGTGGCAGCCGAGATCTACGGTCAGCGGATGGCTGGCTCCGGGTAGCTTGACCGTTCCGGACGAGTGCCTTTGGGCCTGTCGCGAAGGGGTGGATCATGTCCTACGACGCGATGTCACAGCGCGTCGTCATCACGCATGATCTCGTTCACCTCGGACCGGGAACGCCGGCTTACGTCCTCCGCTCGATGACGACGTGCCTTGGGTCCGATCACCGGTCAGCGCCGCAGGATCCCGATGGCCGTTCACGGCCGGAGGGGGGCGGACACAAGACTCACCGGACACTCGCCGGATAGCGGCATGCGGGTCTCCAGGCGGAGGTCGGTGCCATCATCGACCTCCGACAAAGGGGTATGTCAGCGTGCAGCAGCGATCGTTCTATTGGCGATCGCTTGCTCATAAACCTGCAGGGTGTTCTCAGCAATCACATCCCAGGAAAGGAGCTCCTCTGCCCTCTTCCGTACCCCGGCTGCCGCCTGCTGCCAGGATTCGTCGTTGTCGAGAAGCTCAAGGACCCGCGACGCGAGTTGGTCAGCATCGTTCTCGTCTACCCAGATTCCGCTCTCGCCCAGATGGTCAGGCAGTCCTGCTGTCCGCGTGGCCACGATGGGCAGTTCGCAGGCAGCCGCGGTCGAGGCAGCCAGGCCGGCAAAACCCCCTGTATAGGGCAGAACGCATACAAGCGAACGCTGGTACAGCTTGACCATCTCCTCATTTGATATCTCGTTTCGCCACACGATCTTGTCCGCAATTCCGAAATCCTTGGCCAGCAGCATGGCCGCATCCGGTGTCACTGTCCCGTAGTGGCCGTGAATGGTCAGCGTTGGGACGGAGAGAGGCCGCTCCTGCCGGATGACGCTCATTGCCCTGAACAGGGTATCCAGGCCCTTGCCCGTCATGAGGTGGTGGGCGCCATAGAAGACGATCCCGTCTCGCTTCTCCTGCGAACGCTCCGGGAGGTCTGTGCCGGACAGCACAACATGGACTTTCTCCGGCCGCACCCTTAGCCCGATGAGTTGCTCTCGCATCGCGTCGCAGTGCACGATGATTGCGTCCGCCCTGTTATAGGCCTCGCTCTTCTCCGGCGACGCCAGTTGGTCGGCATCGAGTTCATGGACCGTAACGATCCTGGTTGCGGTTGAGGGCTGCCTCAGCCAGTGGAACACGGCCTTCGATCCAGTGGCGTTCACGATCTGCTGGAAGTGGACCAGCTCCGCGTCCTTCGACAACTCGGCGTATCTCTTCGCCCGGAAGTAAAGTAAGACCGTCCTCGCCGCGCCGGCAGCCTCGCGCTGCCAGGCAGTCCTCGATCGAGCGTCTCGGAGGATCGGCATTTCGAAGTAGTCGCACTGGTCTGTTATGAACTGGCGGCTTACTTCCATCGCGTCGCCGCATCCGCAGTTCGAGCCGACCCATTGCATCGTACCGCCGGACTTGCTCTCGATTGCCGACTTCAACGAACTACCGTATGCCCCATAGGATGTGTTGAACGGACAGCAGATCAAACTCATCCGCATGGTGGCATCTCCCTCCAACTCCCTAAGTCTCCCTCCAGCTCCCTAAGCACGTGGATGCTGAAGCCCACACCGTGACCCCTATCAGATCATACATTTCCCTGGATGGGTTGATCCGATGCACGTTTAGCTGTTGCGCCACTCGTATGGGCTGAAACCCGAGCCACGGGCAAGCTGCTCCTCACTTCCGGGCTCACGACGCCCCGCCGGACGAATCTGCGGATGGTCGCTCCGCGCGAGCCCCAGCACCCGCGACCAAGACCAGACCATCCTGATGGGTCAACAGCGGTTTCATTCGGATCGGGACCCGCCCTCGTCAGGCGACGCGCTCGTCGCTCCAGCGCGGACCGCTCATCGGGCGTCAACTCGATCCGATACGGGCTTCGTCTCGACACAGCTGCCTCCTTCGGCAGGGAGCGTAGCTGCGATCGTTACGTTACGCAACTTGCGAACGGTAGTACTAAGCCAGCAGGCGGAGCACCTCGCCGGCGACCGCGAGGGACTCGAGCGTCGGCAGCATCGTGTTGCCGAAGGTGAAGCCGGTGAAGCCGGCCTCGACGTAGGCCGACAGGTGCTCGGCGGCGCGCTCCGGGGTGGCGACTGTCAGGTTGCCGCGACGTTCGGGCGCGATCCGTTCGAGGGCCGCCTTCGCCTGGTTCTCGTCGGCCACCGGCAGCACCGGCGACCCGATCGTGCGCACGATCATGGATGGGTCGCGGCCGACGGCCTCGCAGTGCTCCGCCAGGACCTCCGTCTTGTGGCGGAGGACGTCGAGCGAGCCGGAAAACCAGTGGGTCATGTCGGCAAACTGGGCGGCCAGGCGAAGCGTCCGGCGCTCGCCGGAGCCACCGACCAGGATCTTCGGGCCGCCCGGCTGGATCGGGCGAGGCTGGTTGAGCGCCCGCTCGATTCGATAGTGCTCGCCCGCGAAGCTCGGCCGGTCCTCGGTGAACATCAGGTGGCAGATCGTGAGCGCCTCGCTGAGCCGGTCCATCCGCTGGCCGATGGGCGGAAACTCGAAGCCGTAGCCCCTGTGCTCGGCCTCGTTCCAGGCTGCGCCGATGCCCAGGATGGCCCGACCCCCGCTGATCACGTCGAGCGTGGTGACCTGCTTGGCCAGCATGGCCGGATTGCGGTAGGTCACCCCCGTCACGAGTGTGCCCAGGCGGACCCGCTTGGTGTTGGCGGCGATGCCGGCGAGGGTCGAATAGGCCTCGAGCATCGGCTGGTCCTCGGAGCCCACGCCGGGGATCTGGTAGAGGTGGTCCATCACCGTGACGAGGTCGAAGCCGGCCGCCTCGGCAGCCTGGGCCCGCTCGATCACTCGGCCAAACAGGCCTTCGACCGGGACGCCGGGGAAGGTGAAGTTGGGCATGTGATACCCGAAGAACGGCCGGTTCGGACTGGCGCTCACGGGAACTCCTCGACGGTACCTGGCGGGGCTACCCCAACCGTAGCGTGTCGGCTGGGAATCCGCCTCAGGAGACCGGGCTGGGCTCCGCGGCCGGGGCCGGGGCCGGCAGCGGGTCGTGCCAGTGATCGCCCAGAGCAAGGACACTGGCGGCCGCGGCGGGCCCCCAGCTGCCCCGGACGTACTCGTGGACGGTGGGTTCGGTCTGGAGGACCGGATCGATCACCCGCCAGGCGGCCTCGACCGAGTCCTCGCGGGCGAACAGGCTCTGGTCGCCCCGCCAGGCATCGCCAATCAGGCGCTGGTAGGGCGGGCGCTCCACGCCGCTCTCGTGACGGGCAAACAGCTCGACCGCTTCGCCCACCATCGCCTCGCCCGGCCGCTTCGCCCGAGCCCCGAGCGAGATCGACATGTCCGGGGTCAGGCGGAAGCGCAGGTTGTTGCCGTCCGGCGGCTCGATCTCGGGGAACACCATCTCCGGCGGCTGGCGCAGCTCGACCAGGACCTCGGTCGCCGTGACCGGCAGGGCCTTGCCGGCGCGGACGTAGATCGGCACCCCACCCCAGCGCCAGGTGTCGAGGTGAAGGCGCACCGCGGCGAACGTCTCGACAGTGGAGCCGGGGGCGACTCCGGCGACGGAGCGATAGCCGCGGTACTGGCCGCGAACCACGTCCTCGGGGCGCAGCGGGCGAAGCGAATCGAGCACCTTGAACTGCTGGTTGCGCACGGCCTCGGGGGTTTGGCCGGAGGGTGCCTCCATCGCCAGCAGGCTGATCACCTGGAGGAGATGGTTCTGGACGACGTCGCGGATGGTTCCCGCCTGGTCGAAGAACGCTCCGCGATCGGCCACGTCGAACTGCTCGGCCATCGTGATCTGGATGCTGGCCACATACTCCCGCCGCCAGATGGGCTCCAGGAACGAGTTGGCAAACCGGAAGTAGAGCAGGTTCTGGACGGGCTCCTTGCCCAGGTAGTGGTCGATCCGGAAGATCGACGCCTCGCCGAACGCCCGATGGACCGTGGTATTGAGCGAGCGGGCACTGGCCAGGTCCCGGCCGAACGGCTTCTCCACGATGATCCGCGCCCCGCGGGCAGAGCCGGACCGTTTGAGATTGTCGATCACCGGGGCAAAGAGGGAGGGCGGAATGGCCAGGTAATGGAGCGGATGGGCGGCCTCGCCGAGCTCGGTCCGAAGGGCGTGGAACGTCTCGAGGTCATCGTCTGAGCCCTGTACGTACCGAAGCTGGGCGAGGAGCTTCGCAAGGACGTCCTCGTCCAGCCGACCGGCCGCCTCGAGGCTCGCCCGGGCCCGCGCCCGAAGGGCATCCAGATCACCCGAGCGGGCTACCCCGATGATCGGCAGGTCGAAGCCCTCCTCGCGGATCAGCCCGGCCAGGGCCGGGAAGATCTGCTTGAAGGCGAGGTCGCCGGTGGCGCCGAAGAAGACGAAGGCGTCCGACCAGACGGCCGTCACGCCTTGGTCTCGAGGTGGCCGCCGAAACCGAGGCGCATCGCCGAGAGCACCTGGTCGGCGAAATCGGACTCGCCGCGCGAGGTGAAGCGGGAATACAGGGCCGTGGTGAGGACCGGAGCCGGCGCACTGACGTCGATCGCCGCGATGCTTGTCCAACGGCCCTCGCCCGAATCCGAGACGCGGCCGGTGAAGCCGGCCAGGTCGGGGCTCTGCAGGAAGGCCTGGGCGGTCAGGTCCAGCAGCCACGAGGCCACCACACTGCCCCGTCGCCAGACCTCGGTGACCGCCGGCAGGTCGAGCGTGTAGCGGTACAGCTCGGGTTCGCGTAGTGGCGCCGTCTCGGCGTCGACCGGGCGGCCCTCGAGGCCGGCGCCGGCGTGGCGCAGGATGTTCAGGCCCTCGGCGTAGGCGGCCATCAGCCCGTACTCGATCCCGTTGTGGACCATCTTCACGAAGTGGCCGGCGCCGCTCGGGCCGCAGTGCAGGTAGCCCTGCTCGGCCGGATCCGGATCACCGTTGCGGCCGGGGGTCCGAGGGGCCGAATCGACGCCGGGGGCGAGCGACTTGAACAGCGGCTCGAGTCGGGCCACGCCGTCGTCGGGGCCGCCGATCATCAGGCAGTAGCCGCGCTCCAGTCCCCACACCCCGCCGCTCGTCCCGACGTCGAGGTACTCGATCCCCTTGGCTTCGAGCTCGTGCGAGCGGCGCAAGTCATCGCGGTAGTACGAGTTGCCGCCGTCGACGATCACGTCGCCTTTGCTGAGGAGGGGCACCAGCTCGGCCAGGGTTGCGTCTACCGAGCCGGCCGGAACCATCAGCCACACGATGCGCGGCGCCGGGAGCTGGTCGACGAGGTCCTTGAGCGATATTGCTCCGGCCGAGATCGCGCCATCCGCCTTGAGGCCATCGACGGTCTCGGCGTGGCGAGCGTAGCCGACCACTCGGTGCCCATCGTGCAGCCAGCGTCGGGACATGTTTGCGCCCATCCGGCCAAGCCCGATCATGCCAACGTCCATCTGGTCCTCACCTCTGCGCGCCACGTTTCGGACAAGGATAGAGGCGAGCGAGTCAGGCGACCGCATGCCGAGGGCGAACGGCCCCGAGCCGAGCTGGAGGGTGGGCGGCCCCGAGCTGGATGGCGCGCTCCGCGCGCACCAAAATTCCAAAACGTGCGGGTCGGGTGCCGGCCCAGGCCAAGGAGCACCGAGCTTACGAGATGGTCGTGCCTACGAGATAACGGCGCCGGCGGTGCCGGCTACCTCGCCCGGGAACCTGAGCGGCAATCCGGCCCCGGAGCGATAGAACGGGAGCGGCTCGGGCGGCAGCGGCGTGTTGCCCAGGACCAGGTCGGCCGACTTCTCGGCCAGCATCATCACGGGCGCGTAGATGTTGCCGTTGGTGACGTAGGGCATCGCCGAGGCGTCGATCACCCGCAATCCCTGCAGGCCACGAACGCCCATCGTCAGCGGATCGAGGACCGAATCGTCGTTGGTACCCATCCGGCAGGTGCACGACGGGTGGAGCGCCGTCTCGGCGTCGCGGGCCACCCAGTCGAGGATCAGCTCGTCGGTCTCGACCGTGGCGCCCGGCGAGGTCTCCCCGCCGTTGTAAGGCGCGAACGCCGGCTGGTTGAGGATCCCCCGGGCGACCCGGATCGCCTCGATCCACTCACGCCGATCTTGGGCGGTCGACAGGTAGTTGAAGCGCAGGGCAGGGTGCACGGCCGGGTCCGTTGAGGTGATCTTGACCGAGCCGCGCGAGTCCGAGTACATCGGCCCGATATGGACCTGGTAGCCGTGGCCACCGGTCGGACCCGAGCCGTCGTAGCGGATCGACAGCGGCAGGAAGTGGAACATCAGGTTGGGGTACCTGACCTCCTCGTTGCCGCGCACGAAGCCGCCGCCCTCGAAGTGGTTCGTCGCCCCCGGACCGCGCCGGAAGAACAGCCAGTTGAAGCCGATCCACGGCCGGCGCCACTTCTGAGTGATCGGCTGCATCGAGACCGGCTGGAGGCTCTTGTACTGGATGTAGACCTCGAGGTGGTCCTGGAGGTGCCGCCCGACTGCCGGCAGGTCGTGCACGACGTTGATCCCCAGGGCAGCCAGCTCGGCGGCGTTACCCACTCCGGACAGCTGCAGGAGTTGGGGCGAGTTGATCGCTCCGCCGCTCAGGATCACCTCGCCGCCGCGCACCTGGCGGCTGCCGGCCAGTTCAACGCCCACCGCTCGCCGGCCATCGAACAGGATCCGGGTGACGAAGGCGCGCGTCTCGACGGTCAGGTTCGGGCGATTCATGACCGGATGGAGATACGCCCCGGCAGCACTCAGCCGGCGGCCACGATGGATGTTCCGATCGAACGCCGCGAAGCCCTCCTGGCGGTAGCCATTGACGTCGTCCGTCAGCGGGTAGCCGGCCTCCTGGACGGCTTCGAAAAAGGCCCGGAACAGCGGGCTCGTGGCGGGCCCTCGCTCCAGGATGATCGGACCGCTGTGGCCGCGGAACGGGTCGTCTGCGGCAGCGGCCAGGCAGTTCTCCATCCGCTTGAAGTAGGGCAGGCAGTGAGCGTAGTCCCAGGTGGCCATGCCCGGATCGGCCGCCCAGCGCTCGTAGTCGAGCGGATTGCCGCGCTGGAAGATCATCCCGTTGATGCTGCTCGAGCCGCCCAGCAGCTTGCCTCGAGCGTGGTAGATCCGGCGGCCATTCATGAACGGCTCGGGCTCGGACTCGTACTTCCAGTCGTAGAACCGGCTGCCGATCGGAAAGGCGAGGGCCGCCGGCATGTGCACGAACACGTCGAAGCGATAGTCGGGCCGACCTGCCTCCAGGACGAGCACCCGGTTGGCCAGGTCGGCACTCAGTCGATTGGCCAGGGCGGATCCGGCCGAGCCGCCGCCGACGATGATGAAGTCGTACCGGGTTGCGGACATGGCCCGATGCTATCAGCGTTGGCGGGCCGAATCGGGGTAGTTGCCACGACGGCTTGCGGTCGGTTGTGCACCCCTAGTGTCCCAGCCCGAAAGAGGCTGGCGCTGATGGCTCGTGGCAGCTACGATTCGGGACATGAGGAACCGTCGAGTTGCGCCGGTACCGTTGAGTGCGTCCGAAGATGAGGCGCTGCGTGCCCTGATTCGCGCAGGGACGACCGAGCAACGCACCGTGACGAGAGCGAGGCTGATCCTCCGAGCGTCGGCCGGTGCCGGGAACGCGGCGATCGCCGACGAACTCTCGATCAGCCCGACGACGGTGCTGCTGTGGCGTCGCCGGTTCGCGCAGGATCGGCTCGCTGGCCTGGGCGATGCGCCGCGCTCGGGACGTCCGCTCGTCTACGGTCGCGAGGTCCGTGATCGGATCATCGCCCTGACGTTGCGCCCACCGCCCGAGGGAACGACCCACTGGAGCGCCCGACGGATGGCCGAGCGGATGCGGATCAGCAGCACGACCGTCCAGCGGATCTGGGCCGAGGCCGCGCTCAAACCGCTTCGGACCGAGACCTTCAAGTTCAGCACCGATCCCGATCAACGACGGTGACATCGTACCCACGGGCCGCCAGCCTCGGAGCAAGGAGGGTGCCGATGTAGCCGGCGCCGCCGGCGATCAGGATTCTCATGTGCCCTCTCACAGGTGTCCGCGGCCGGATCAGCGAGCCTGGGGTTCGAGCCGAAAGTGCTCGGCCTCCGGACGGGCCAGCCACTCGGCCAGGGTTTGAGCTGAGGCGTCCTTCGTGGACAGAATCGGATCAGCTAATGGCCATGCGATGCCGATTGCCGGATCGTCCCAACGGATGCCCGACTCCGCCAGGGGATTATAGATCCCTGTCGTCAGATACTCGACGTCGGCTATCTCCGACAAGATGCAGAACCCGCGAGCAAAGGTCGCGGGTGTCCACAGCTGGAGGCGATTCTTCTCATTCGCCACGAGCGTGGCGTAGCGTCCGAGTGTGGGCGAGCCTGGCCGGATGTCCACGGCGACAAGGAACGCCTCACCGCGAGTGACGCGCATGAGCTTCCCGCTTGGCGGATCCCATTGGAAGTGGAGCCCGCGCGTCACGCCTCGGATGCTGCGACTGTGATTGAGTTGGACGAACCTGTCTGGAAGCCCCAAATCGGCGAAATCCCGGAACAAGTCGGCTCGGTAGACCTCCATGAAGAATCCTCGATCGTCCTCGAACACCTCGTGTTCCACGATCAGGACTTCGGGGATCGAAGTGGGGCGAACAGCGATCTTCACAAAGGACCCTTCCTCTTGAGGTGGTCTCGTGAGCGGTTGCGATAGGACGGAATCGCCGAGGCGATCGAAAGCCATCGGCTGACCAGGGCGTCCACGAGACGGCCGACATTGTCGCACTCAACGAGACGGGCCAGGTCGTGGCAGCTGCCGACACTCACGTGCCGCGGACGCAGCCGACACAGCGCGTTCCGTCGACGCCGTGTGCCAGGTCCCCCTCGGGCAAGCTCACAGGTGACCGTCGTTTCTGATCCTGCGTACGATCGTGTCGACGATCGCAGGGTCAACGGTCGTACTGAACTTGCGGGCGAACAGGTGGTGTTTGCTTGCCTCCACGAGCTCCTCGTAGTCGGCCATTCGGAACGTATGAGGAGAGTTCTTGTCTCTCCTCGTCCAGTCTATGTAGCGCAGATCCGCAGCCTTGCCAGAATCGTCTCTGGCCACCTCAGACCGAAACGAAGACTTCATTATCAGCGTCTGCAGATACACTTCGGTAGACGCCAGCGTATAGCGGAAGGTCCTTCTTATCCACGGTTCTTGAGCAAGAATATGCTCCACCAAGCGGTGCGTGATGGAGTGGAATCCGGAACCGTGATGATAGACCTCCTTGGTCTTTCGCGACCTATCGATACCAAGTAGTGCCTGCGCTTTGACGATTCCGTGCCCGGCAATCCTGAATGGCCTGTTTCTTGCGTACGGTTTGGTCTCGACCAAGAGGTGGTAGTAAGCCGCCTTCCAGTGCGCATGTGCCTGTAGTTGCTCATCGAAGCCAACATACTGGGCTTCTGAATCCTCGAGGCGGGCATGCACCGTGTCCTGGGTCACCAGAGGGAGATCAAGGCCACTAAGCAAGTGATAGTAGTGGTACGAGTTTCCACTCGCGGCTCTTAGCATGTTCAGTTCGGCCTGTAGTACCGAGAAGCCAGCCCAATACATCGGAAACGGAGGCAAGATGATCAAACGTGACTGACGCAGAGACAGACCGTCGACGGCAAGGCTCCCGTTGGAGTCGACCTGGAGATACACGTCATTACGTTCGTCATCAAGGAGCGACAGGAGCTGCTCCAACTGCGGGCGGTTGTTGTAAGCGGTGATCAGATACGCATGATTCTTCGACAACGCAACTCTCTCCAATGACGGCGTGGGCCGGAACGGCTTCGAGGGTATACGTCAGGCGTGAGATGGGCCCGGACCTGTTGGTCGCAGTCGCGAAACTCCGCGCCGTTTCTCGCGCAGACGTCGCGCGAGGGGCAGCACCGAGGACGCCCGTACTGCCTGATCACCCACGACCTGAACCACACCGGCCCGCTGGGCGGATCGCGGAACGACGCGGACGGGGTCTGCCGTTTGAGGACCCGAAACATGCACACACCCGTGAGTGCCCTTTTGGCCTTGGCATCGGTGGGCCGCGGCGGTAGGATCTCAACGTCCCGATCGGCGAGACGGACGTGCGAGCGATCGTTGCTCATCTATGCCTCTTATCCTTACCCGCCACGAGTCTATCAAACGAGTGCGGCTCGGTGCAGCGGACATTGCGGCGACGGTCACGCTGTATCACTCGCTCGGCGGCCCGGCGCCCGATCGGCTTGCCCTCGCTCGGATCGAGCATCAGCGCGAGCCGGCCGCGACCAGGGATCGTGCCCGGCGGCGTCGCCAGCTACGGCTTGATCGACCCAGGCCGGTTCAGTAGGCCACTCCGTCCCGCTAGGTGTCGTTCCCACTCACGTTGTTGACAGATTGAGAGCCCTCGTGCTCGGTATGGGGTTGTCGACACGCCATTCCGACGGAGGGCTCTCATGCTTCATCGTACGGCGCGACTCCCCCCGGATGGCCGCCAGCTGCTGGTCGAGCGGATCCTGATCGAGGGCTGGCCAGCGGCGACGGCGGCGGAGATGCTCGGGGTCAGTCGGGCGACCGCCTACAAGTGGTTGCGCCGCTATCGGGCCGAAGGCGCAGCAGGACCCGAGGACCGCTCGGCCCGACCACGCCACCAGCCCCGGGCCCTGACCGAACGCCAGGGCCGCCGGATCCTGCGCGCCCGACGTCGACTGCGCGTCGGCCCACACCGCCTGGGCCCCTGCTCCACCATCCGCTCGACGGTGGACGCCGTCCTGCGTCGCCACGGCGTCAGCCGGCTGGCCCATGCCGATCGATTGACTCGCGCGCTCGTCACCGACCTTGCCGACAGCTCGGTCGGGGCACCGCCGGGACGCAGGTCACGGAGCAGGCGGTGGAGTCGGTTGATCACGGTGCGGCGCCCCTGGGTGAGCTCGTCTCGGCGGTCGGACAGGAGCCGCAGCACGGCGCTGTGGTCCTCGCGACCGACGTGGCGCAGGTCAGGCTGGCCCTGGGCGACCGTCGCCACACTGGCAGCGTCGAGGGCATCGGTCTTGCGCCCGTGTCCTCGAGCGAGCAGGCGAGCCCGCGTGGCGCCGAGGCCCCGGTACGATCGGGTGATGGCCTTCCGAAGGGTCGCGGATCGAGACTGCATCCTCTGTCATCGAGTATTCGGAGGGACCCGTGGAACCGACCCAGGTCGGTGCCCAGGAACTGGTTGGGACGCTCCTCGAGGATCCCGCGGTCGAGGTCGGCTCGCGTCGAAGCCGGCTGCGCCGGTTGCTCGATGCCGGCCGCTGGCGGAGCCAGGGGCGCGTCGCGACCCATCCGGCCGCGCGCGTCGGGGCGTCGGTCGCCGACGTCGATTTCCAGCGTTGGATGCTCCTGATCCGGCTGGTCGGCCTCGCCGGCGTGGCCGGCCTGGCCCCGCTCTACGGCCATGCCGAGCCGATCGCCCTTGGGTCCGCCCTCCTGCTCCTGGGCTCGCTGATCCTGGTCCAGGTCGTCTGGATGCGGGGCGCCCGCAGTCCGGCCGCCTGGCAGCGCTTCGCCGTGGCCGCCTTCGCGGTCGACTCGGCGGTCGGTTACCTCGTCGGAGAGTCGCTCCTGGGCAGCCCCGACTGGATCGGCTTCTTCGTCTATCCGATCCTCGCCCTGGAGGGTGCCGTCTTCTTCGGGATGAGCGGGGCGATTGCCTCGGCCGTGAGCAGTGGCTTCGTGTTCATTGGCCAGGTCGAGCTGCGCTCGGCACTCGGCTACCAGACGAGCCCCCAGGTCCAGGTCATGGTGTTCGTCATGCTCTTCATGTACGCCCTGTTCGTGGGCAGCTTCGCTCGGGTGGGCCGGCGCGTGCGGGGCGATCTCGCCACCCTGATCGAGGTCACCGGTGTCCTGTCCCGCCAGGAGTCGCCGACCAGAATCGTCCAGACCCTCGACGCTCGCCTGCGTGAGCTGCTGGGCGCTCGCGTCCGCTCAGTCGCCCTGCGTCGCCCGGACGGTGGCTACGACATCCTGCGTTGGCGCAGCTCGGAGGCCCGCACGATTGAGCCAGGAGCGGTGTCGGGGGTCAGTCGATTCACCGGGCGCGACATCGAGGCCGACTTCCGGGATCGCCGGGCGGTCACATTCAAAATCACCCCAGGGCGCGACGACGGGATCATCGTCGGCCTGGGCCTGCCGGCCTGGGTCCGCTCGATCACGATGGTGCCGATTCACTCGGACGGGGGCCTGTCGGGCTTCCTGCCGGTCCTCTGGGAAACGCCCAGGGTGCCGAACACCGATGAGCTCGAACTCCTGCACGGCCTGGCCGACCAGACGGGCCTGGCGTTCGCCCATGCACAACTCCAGCGGGCTCGCGAGCTGGCTGCTACGGACAACCTGACCGGCCTGATCAACCACCGCTCCTTCCAGGACCTACTCCGCCGCCAGATCCGCGACGCCGAGGCCCACGACCGCCACTTCGCCGTCCTGTTCTGCGACCTCGATGACTTCCAGGAGCTCAACGACCAGCACGGCCACGCCGTAGGCGATCTGGTCCTCCACCGGGTCGCCGGGACACTCAAGGCAGGGGCGCGGGGACGGGACGTCGTAGCCCGCTACGGTGGCGATGAGATCGCCCTGATCCTGCCCGACCTGGACCGCGCCCAGGCCACCGAGGTCGCCGCGCGCCTGCGCGCCGCGGTGCGCTTGACGGAGGGTGGGCTGGGCGTCGACCTGACGATCGGGATCGCCGTCTATCCCGACGATGCGATCGACCCGGCCGAGCTGATGGCCCGGGTCCACGCCGCGACCTACGCCGGCAAGCGCCGCGGCCGGGGCAACATCGTCCAGGCGATCGAGGTCGCCGCGGAGCCATAGCCACCGAGCCGCGGCCGCGGAGCCATAGCCGCGGAGCCTGGGCTCAGTGGTCGGCGATCCGCTCGGCGAGTGACCGGCCGGTCGGAGGCCGACCGGTCCGGGCCGTGCGCGCATCCAGCCGGAGGAGGGACTCCTGGGTGAACCGGACGCCGATCCAGCGGAACGGCTCAGGCTCCCACTTCGGAGAGCGGTGGTTGACCAGGGGCAGGGCCGTGAGCTCGCTGCGCTCACCCAGGATCAGGCCCGCCAGCACCCGCCCGGCGAGGTTTGCCGTCGACACTCCGTGGCCCGTGTAGCCCCGGCCTGACGCGATCCCCGAGCGGGACTCGAACGAGAACGTGGGGATCCAGTCACGCGGCATCCCCAGCGGCCCGCCCCAGGCGTGCCCAAAGCCGATCCCGCGCAGGGCCGGGAACCAGGCCTCGACCATGCTCCGCAGCAGGGCATGCGTCCGGGCGTCGCGATCGAAGGCCGGCTCAATGGCCGATCCGAAACGGTAGGGCGCCCCTCGGCCGCCGAACAGGATCCTGCCGTCGGCGGTCCGCGACAGGTAATCGACCGACAATCGGTACGACGCGACGACCTCCCGGGCGCGCCAGCCGATCGTGGCCCAGTCGGCTTCGGAGATTGGCTCGGTCAGCACGATCAGCGAGTAGAGCGGCAGGAGGGCCCGATGGAATTCCGGGAGCTGGGTCAGGTAGGCCTCGCCGGCCAGGACCACCGCCGTTGCCCGGACCAGCCCGTTGGTGGTCCGCAGGGCGGGACGGAGGTGGGGTAATGCGCCCGGCTCGATGCCGGTCACGGCCGTCCGCTCGAAGATCGTGCCGCCGTGCCGCTCGACTGCCCGGGCCAGGCCGCGGACAAGCTTGCCCGGATGGACCACCGCGTACTGGCTGCCGTAGACGGAGCCGAGCGCACCATCGATCCGGATCCGCTCGGCGGTTCCGGCTGCGTCGAGCCGGCGGTAGCCCTGGGCGCGGCCGGCCCGCTCCAGGCTCTGCCAGTGGGCCTCGAGTGCCGGCATCTGCTCCGGCCCGCGGGCCACCGTCAGCGAGCCGCCCTTGGCGTAGTCGGCGTCGATCCCCTCCCTCTGGCAGACAGCGCCGACCTCGTCGACGGCCGCGGCCACTGCATCCTCGATTGCGCTCATTCCGGCCTGGCCGAACCGCCGGGTGAGCCGGTCGGAGCTGGCGTTGAGGCCCGAGGCAACCCAACCGCCGTTGCGGCCTGAGGCACCGAACCCGGCGATCTCGCGCTCGAGCAGGACCACCTTGAGCGAAGGGTCGCGGAGGAGCAGCTCGTAGGCGGTCCACAGGCCCGTGTAGCCGGCCCCCAGGATC
Source organism: Chloroflexota bacterium (assembly GCA_003152165.1). Lineage (GTDB taxonomy): Bacteria > Chloroflexota > Limnocylindria > Limnocylindrales > CSP1-4 > Palsa-1033. The sequence goes on along the minus strand of PLZO01000061.1, from coordinate 31,469 downwards.
GCGACGTCGGCATCGATCGCGCCCTGGAGTGACGGACGGGGCGTCAGGTCATCGCCGGCCGTCTCCAGCCAGTAGCTCGTGGCGGCGTAGCCGAGTGGGTCTGGTGCCGGGTCCATCCGTCCGCCGGACATGCCTCAGAGCGTGTCGGCGGGCGGCATGACCGGCCGACTGCTGACCACCGGCGGGGGCCCGGCCACCGAGAAGGGGTCGAACGATTCGGTTCGCTCCACGACGGCATCCGCACCCAGCCGCGCGGCACCCGGCCGATCGAGGGGCGAACCCAGAACGGAGTTCCAGCCGTCGGTGGCCAGCCGCTCGAGGGTCGCGATCGCAGCGGCCACGGTCGACCGGGCATGGTCGAGGGCCACACCGCGCGGATCGATTGGCCCATAGGTGGCGGCCACGTCCGCGGCCACGTCCGCGATCGCCCGTGTCTCGGCTACCACTCGCCCGGCACGAGCCGCGGTGGCTCGCCGGATGATCAGGCTGTCCCGCGCCGCAAGCGGCAAGGCGGCACCCAGGATGGCCCGCCAGCGAATCGCCGCGATCTCGCTTTCGGGCTCCTCGAAGACCAGCGGATGGCCGGGCAGGGCGGCCCGTCGGAGGAGGACCTGGGCGATCGCCAGCGCCGCCGAGTTGCGTTCCTCGATCAGCCATGGCGGGATCGCCCCGACGAGGATCCGGCCGGCCGGAATCCCGTCGCGCCGGGCGAGGGCCGCCCCAAGAAGCTCGAGGGCAAGCGCCCGGCCGGCCAGCGTGGCTGGGCCCGACGGCGCACCCCGGGCGAGGTCGGGCGCCACGACCAGTGGTCCTGCGCCGAGGGCCACGACGGAACCGGAGCGGGCGATCAAACGGCGGGCGAAGGCGTGGTCGGCGAGGGCCCGATCGGGGTCGACGTTGCCGTCCACGACCTCGGCGATGGGGTCGCCGTCGACGATGTCCACCCGCTCGAAGGCGGCGACCACGGCCTGCTCGGGACCGGCCAGGGGCAGGGCCGCCGTCGCCAGGCGTGCGTAACCCCGCCGTTCGGCGGCCGCCTCGTCGATAGCCAGGCGTACCTCGGCCAGGCCGCGCTGGCTGCCCGACGGTGCCGCGTCGGGATCCCCCGGCCCGGTACCCGAGCCGGCGCGCCAGGAGGGCACCTCAAAACCGGCGTCGTGCAGCCGATCGGCCAGCTCGCGGCCGGCCGGCACGTCGACCCGAACCACGTCGACTCCGGCGGCCACCAGCAGCCCGGCCTCACGCGCCCCGTCGACGGCCTCCGGCTCTGTGGTGGATGCCCCTACCCACGGCCGGGCCGCGTCGCCGATCACGGCGAGCAGCTCCAGGCGGGCTGTCCGGTTGGCATCCATCCGCTCGAAGGCCGACGCGGCCAGGTTGGCCGCCTGCGCTTCGACATCGGCGCGGCGGGGGGCATCGTGCAGGAGCTCGGACTCGAGGCCCAGGTCAACGGCGCCCGAGGCCACGTCCAGGGCGAGTGCCTGCGGGCTCAGGTCGTACTCCGCCAGTGCCGCGACGAACGGCAGGATGATCCCGGCAGCAAGCCGATCGACCCGGCCGGCCACGAATTGGTCGACGGCCGCACCGGCGAGTGGCCGGCCGGCCCGGTCCACGCCCGTGACGCCGAGCAGGCGCAGGTTGGCCCGCTCCTGGCCAACCGTCGTGCAGATGCTGGCCCGGGCGCCCCAGGCCGCAGCGAGGGTCTCGGCCAGCTCGACCAGGCGGTCGACCCGGGCGAGCGGGTGGTCGCTCATCGGCGGCTCATCGCGCGGCCAGCCGGCCGGCCGCGCCGAGCAGCTCGAGGGTCCGGGCAACGGGCAGGCCAGGCAGGCAATGTCCGTCCCGCCCGACCACCGTGTCGGCCACGAATAGCGAATCGATCACGGCCTCCTCGGTTGCCTCGACCACCGCGCCGAAGAATGGGTCGAGGAACTCATCGTGGAGATGCGTCGTCACACCGAGCGGCCCACCCCCGCGTCGGGACCGGACCGCAGTGGAGATCGCCACGAAGATCTCACCCGAGCCGTGCCCGCCAGTGGATCCCGCCCGGGCCAGGCCGAGGCCGGCCCGACGGGCGAGCCGGCTGAGCTGATGGGGCAGAAGCGGCGCATCAGTCGCAACGACCACGATGCAGCTCCCCTGCTCGCGCTCTTCGGTCGACGGCCAGCCCTCGGCCACGAGGGCGGCGCCGATCGCCACGCCATCGATCGTGAGACGCTCAATTCGGCCGAAGTTGGTCAGGGTCAGCACGCCGACGTGGAAGCTCGGCAAGTCGCCGAGCGCTGGGCGACCGGGCCGGCTGAACCGGGGCCGGGTGACGAGCACCACCTCTCGCGAGGCATTGCCGATCCCGCCCTTCAGCTCGAACCCGTGCATCCCCACGCCGGCCCCGACCACGCCGCTGGCCGGCGGGCCGGCGTCCGAGCCATGGGCACCGTCGAGGGCCGCCCGGACGTCAGCTGTCTCCACCTGGACCGTCCGAGCTGCGTTCAGGTAGCCGTCGTCGCACTCGGCCACGACGGGCATCAGGGCATCGTCAATGCCGGCCGTTGGGATCCGCTCGACCAGCGCCTCGACGGCCGCGTCGTAGACCCGCCCGATCGCCATCGACGAGGTCAGGAAGATCGGCGTCTCGATCAGGCCCCACTCACCGATCGAGGTGATCCCGATCATCTCGCCGGCCCCGTTGAGAACCGCCGCCCCGGCTGCGACCCGGTTCGTGAACAGCTCCTCGGGGCTGAACGGCACGATGGCCGTCACCCCGGTCCGGGCCGTCCCCCGACCGGCCGGAGGTGCGGCCTCGTCGCGCCAGACCGATCGGTGACCGACCGAGATTCCGGTCACGTCGACGATCGAGTTGGTCGGCCCCGGCGGCAGTAGCCCGATCCGGACGCCGAGCTCACGTGGCCGAGGGCGCGCTGGAGGGGCGCCGAACACGGGGAAAGCAGGCGCCGGCGTCGTCACCTGCCCAGTATGCCGCTGGGCGTGGCGCCCGCACTGTCGGCGCGCAGCGCGAAACCGGCTCCTTCAGTCGGCGCTGCCGGCCAACCGGAGCCCCGCCAGGAACCCTCGATAGGCGATCAGCGGGTCGGCCGAGACGAACCGGACACCTGTGTCTCCGACCCGTTCCGCGCCCGGCACGACCGCCGCGAAGTCAGCCTGGGCGGCATTGTGGTAGACAACCTCGATCGAATACGGCGGCTCGAGCTCGAGCAGGCGCATCTCGCCGGCGATCGCCCGGCGGACGGCCTGCTCGGCGCCGGCTCGAACGGCTTCGCGGGCCGCCGTCGGGTGGACGGACACCGCGGCATTCTTGCCGAGCCCTTCCTTGACGACGACACGTTCGGCCCACGGGAACCACGCCGCGGTCTCACCGGCCACCCGGTCGTCGCCGCAGACCAGGCCGACCGGCACGCCCCATGCGCCGAGGGCAATCGCGTTGAGCCCACTCTCGCCCACTGGACGCCCGTTCAGGCTGGTCGCAACCGGCCGACCGGAATAGGTGTGGGCGATCGTGCCCAGTGGATCGCCGGCCCGGGCGTGATAGCCCACGAACAGGGCAACCCCGAAGCCGCGATCCGGGCCGGCCCCGGCAACCATCGACCAGGCCTTCTGGCCCTGGACCAGACGGGCCCGCGGATCGAGATCGATCGGGGTCAGGTTGTGCATCGAGCCGTGACTGTCGTTGACCACGACCTCGGTGGCCCCTCCCCGGAATGCCCCGTCGATCGCGGCGTTGGCCTCACCGACCATCAGCGCGGCCGCGGCCGGATACTGAAGGTCGCTGCGATTGGTTGGCCCCGGGTGGCTGATCCCGGCGATCCCCTCCATATCGACGCTGATGTAGACCTTCACGTGTCCTCCTTCAGTGGACCCGGCCGGGCGGGACTGCCGATCCAGACGTGGCCGTCGGCGAACTGCTCGGCCTTCCAGATCGGGGCGCGTGCCTTCAGCTCGTCGATGGCGTAGCGGGCCGCCTGGAACGCTGCGTCGCGATGCGGCGCGGCCGTGACCACGGCCACGCTGACGGCCCCCAATGGGACCGTGCCGAGGCGATGGACGATGGCAACCCGGCCAACCCCGAAACGGTCCTCGATCTCGTCGGCGATCTCCTCGAGGATCCGCTGCGCCATCGTCTCGTGGCCCTCGTAGGCAAGTGCCTCGACGAGCCGGCCGGCGTGGCGGGCCGCCTCGGCCTCCTGGCCCGGAGCGGGCGTGCCCGCGCTCGAGCGGGTGCGGCCAACGAACCCACAGATCGCCCCATCCGCATCGGTCGCCAGGCGCTCGCCGAGCTCAGCCAGGACCTCCAGTCCGAACGGCTCAACTCGAAGCTCGATGATCCGGCCAGTCCCTTCGGCACCGCCGCTGACCGGCGGAATGCAGGCCAGCTCATCGCCGTCGCCGAGCATCTCGGCTGGNNGGCCGGGTGAAGGGCCACGAGTGCCAGCCAGGCCGTCTCGATCGATGAGCCATCGGGCAGCTCGAGCTCGACCTGGCGCCGGCCGGCCAGCTCACGCTGGACGGCGAACAGGCGGACCCGGATCCGGCTCACCACCTCACGCCCTCACGCGCTCAGGCACGGACGGTCGCGAGGAGCAAGCCATCGCCGATCGGCAGGATCGTGGCCACGAGGCCCAGGTCGGCGAGGACGGCCGTATTGAATGCCCGAAGCTCCGGCGTACCCGTCCGGGTGGAGGCGGGGTCCGCCACGGCGCCGCTCCACAGCACGTTGTCCGCGACGATCAGGGCGCCTGGCGCGAGCCGTGGCCGGAGCGCCTGGAGGTAGGCGTGGTACTCGTGCTTGAGGGCATCGATGAACACCAGGTCGAACGGGCCGCTGAGGGCGGATTCGGCCGGCACCGCCGCGAACGCCTCGAGGGCCGGCCGGTTGATCACCCGGATCTGCTCGTCCGCGATGCCTGCTTCACGCCACCAACCGCGTGCCCGGTCGGTCCGCGACTGGTCCGGGTCGAGGGTCACGATCGTGCCGCCGGCGGGCTGCGCGAGGGCCATCCAGAGCGTCGAGTAGCCGAACGCGGTCCCCACCTCCACGATCCGTCGACGGCCGGCCGCCAGCGCTGCCAGCGCTCGCCCACCGGCCCGATCGAGGATCGGGACATCATCGGGCTCGGCGGCCCGCTCGATGGCCAGCAGCGCCGGATGCGGCGGCTGCCCAATCGATTCCGTGTAATCGCGTTCCAGCCGACCGGGAACGTAGCCATGCGACGTGCTCATGCGCTCAACCTCATGCGATCAGCCTCGCTCCGAAATAGAGGCCCGCGGCCAGGATCGTCCCCGCCGCAATCGAGCCAACGTTGATGTAGAGGAGCCCGGTGGCCGACTCCATCGAGCGCGACCGCGCGGTCTGGATCGCCGCCCACGAGATGATCAGGGGGAAGATCAGGCCCACCAGGAGGCGCAGCCAGACGAACTGGGCCCACGGCCCGGTCAGCGGCGAGAACGGCCCGCCGCCGCTGCCCGCCCCGAGGAGCATCGATGCCCCGAACAGGATTACCTGGGCGGCCACCAGGCCGAACAACACCCGGCTGAGCAGGATCAGCGGTCCCTCGGGCAGCTTCGGCGTCACAAGGTACCAGTGGCCCAGGATCATCGCCACGAATACACCTCCGGTCGCGGCGGCCAGCAGCAGATCCTGGCCAAGCGCCACGCCTGTTCCGAGGGGCCCACCGCCCCAGGCCAGGGCCCCGAACGCCAGGGCGGCCACGCCGGCCAGGAGGCCGCCAGCTGCGACGAGCGGAGCCATCCTGCGAGCAAGGGCCACCGCATAGAGCAGGGCAAGAACGGTGAAGGCGACCAGGGCCCCATCACGGGGTGCGGTCCAGGTCGGATCGATCGCCACGGTGGACCCCGGCGCGGCTGCGGCCTGGACCAGGGCCCCGTCGCTCAAGTGGGCAAGCAGGCCGAATCCAGCGGCACAGGCCGCGCTGAAGCCGAGGAAACCGCGCGTCGCCGGCGTGCGCAGGCGCATCAGGACCACCGCCCCGAACGCTCCCACCCCCAGGCTGGTCAGGAGTGTCCAGTTGATGAAAGCGAGGTTCTCGGCAATCCGCTGGGCTGGCACATTCCGAGTGTACGATGGACCGACGGAGGTACCTGATGGGACTTAATCGAGACACGCAGATCACCTGGTACGGACATGCCTGCGTCGAGGTGGTGACGCCCGGCGGCAGGACGATCCTGCTCGACCCGTGGTTCGGCAACCCACTCAGCCCGAAGCCAGCCAACGCAGTAGAGCGCTGCGATCTCCTGCTCGTGACCCACGGCCACAGCGACCACCTCGGCGATGCGGTCCCCCTGGCCAGCCGGCTAGGACCGGCGTGGCCGGCGATTCACGAGCTCAGCCTGTGGCTCGCCCGGCAGCTGCCCGGCGGCGCCGATGCTGTGACCGGGATGAACAAGGGCGGCACGGTCGAGCTTGCGGGGCTGAAGGTGACGATGACCCGGGCGGATCACTCAGCCGGCGACTGGAATGCCGACGGCGGTGTTCCGTTGTACCTAGGTGAGCCAGCCGGCTTCGTGGTCGAGCTCGAGAACGGCTTCCGGATCTACCACGCCGGCGACACGGACGTGTTCGGGGACATGGCCCTGATCCGCGAGCTGCACCGGCCCGACCTGGCGATCCTGCCGATTGGCGGCCACTACACGATGGGGCCAGGCCAGGCCGCGCTGGCCGTTGAGCTGCTCGGCGTCAAGCACGTCCTGCCCATCCATTACGGCACCTTCCCGATCCTGAGCGGGACACCGGCCCAGCTGCGCGCCGCCCTGCTCGCACGCGGCCTTGGCTCGGTCAGCGTGTACGACCCGGCGCCGGGTACCACGATCGACTGACCCGGCACCCTACCTGGGTGGCCACGGGCCCGGCCCCGTGAGCCGGACATATGGAAGGGGCGATGGCGGCTGAGCCGTCATCGCCCCTCATTAGTCGTGCCCCGCTGAACCGGCCGGCACCCTCGCGTTGAAGGGCGCCTGCCGGCGGGGCCCCGGCGAACTAGCGGCACCGCCGTGTCGCGCGGGCGATCCAACTACTAGGCGTCAGGAGGAGGACCCCGAGCGTCAGGACGACGAGACCGGCCAAGGCGATCGGGAAGCTCGAACCTGTCGGTGCCTGGGGAGAGCCGATCGTGGAGGTCGCCGGCGGCGTGACCTTCGGCGTCGCCGTCGCTGCCTCAACGCCGCCGGTTGGGGTTGGCGTGGGCGTTACGGTTGGGGTTGGCGTTGGCGTTGGGGTTGGGGTTGGCGTTGGGGTTGGCGTTGGCGTTGGCGTTGGCGTTGGCGTTGGGAGCGTGCAGCCGTTGGCGGGAGTGCACGGAATGGTGGGGTTCGTTGGGGTTGGGGTTGGGGTTGGGGTTGGGGTTGGGGTTGGGGTTGGGCAAGTCGCTCGACTTATTGTGCCGCTGAACCACGGCCCGGTTGAGGCCACGCCGTCGCCCCACGTCGTACCCGGCTTGAGGTCCACCTTGATCTGGACCGTTGTCGCAGTTCCACCGCTGAACGTGCCACCGAAGCCGGTCAGGTAGTTGCCCGAGGTGAAGGCGAAGTCGCCGATGAAGATGTAGCCAGAGCCATTAAGCGAATCCCAGACGTAGACGTCGGTCGCGTACGCCTGCCCCCCGGTGGGGTCGGTCGTCCAGTCATCGACGTGCCAGGTCACGGTCCCGGTCTGAGCACCAGTCGGTGCCACGGGATCGCAGGCAAAGCTGGCTGACGGAAGCGTGTGGTGGCCGAGCACGGTGCCCGCGAAGGCCATGACCAGCACGAGCGCAGCCGAGATCGCGATCGCCGCTCGGGGGCGGGCGCTCAGCGCGGACCGGCGATGACGGAACATCAATGAACCTCCGTAGGGCAAGTCCGGAGTGTTGCCGTATCCACGGGGATCTCCGATGACTGGGTGGCTGAGTGCTCTCTCGATCGGCCGGCAGTCGATGAAATGAGACCTTTCGGCCGACCGGACGGGAGTGATGCGTAGGAGCCGAGACTAGTACCAAGGTCCTGGAGCGTCAAGGCTCCAACTGGCCCTATAGCCGATCCTCCGGTGCCTCGCGGCAACCATCGAATGACGGTCTCGATGTGCTCCAGTGAGCACTGTTGGAGTCCGGTGGACTGCGGAGCGGGTACCGTCCGGTCCTACCTCAGGGAGCGGAACCACATGACACCGGGCGCTTGTCGAACGGATCGCCAAAAACCGTTGAATTCTCCCGCGCGCCGGCCGCAAAGGCCTTAACTGGGGCCGGCGAACACCCTACGTTGCTGCCTCTCACCGGGCTCGCCCCCGGCCAGCACGACGAGGGCGTCGACCGCTGTGGCCCCATGCTCCGCAGCGATCACCGGGTTCAGGTCCACCTCGAGGAGATCGGGCCGCTCCCAGCCGAACTGGCCAAGGGCCACGATCAGGCGGACGATGGCGGCCCGGTCCGGCGCGGGCCGACCGCGCACCCCGCCCAGGATCCTGGCGCCGCGGAGGCGATCGAGCATCGCATCGGCCGCCGCCGGCGTGACCGGGGCCAGCTCCAGGGCGACGTCATCGAGGGCCTCGGCCAGGATCCCGCCAAGCCCCACCAGGACGATCGGCCCGAACTGGCTGTCGCGCTTGAACCCGACGATCAACTCGAGGCCGGGCGCCACCTGCGGCTCGACGAGCAGGCCACGCAGCCCGATCGGGTGGTCCCGGCCGAGCGCCAGGAGCTCGTCGGCTGCCGCCCGGACCATTGTCGCATCGAACAGTCCCATTCGGACGCCGCCGATCTCACTCTTATGGGCGAGGGCAGTGGCGTCGAGCTTGAGGACGATCGGGTAGCCGATCGCAGCAGCCGCCGCGACGGCCCCACTGCCATCGGTTGCCGGTTGCGCCGCGACTACGGACAGTCCCCCGGCAGCCAGCAGCCCAAGGCTCTCCAGCTCGGGCAGGGTCCGGACGGAAGCTGAGCCGACCGCCCGGTCCGATGGGTCGTCTAGGTTCTGGTCATCGGCGAGGAAGGTCACATCGTGACCAAGCCGGGTGCGGTCCGCCGCGAGCACGGGCCAGGTCGCCCGACGCGGGCCATCGGCCAGCCGGACGATCCGGCGCGCTTCCCAGACGGCCCGCCCGGCGATCGCGCTGAGGGCTTCGGTGGTGCCCCGCAGGACGGGCACGCCGCCCGCCGCGTCGAGCAGAGCCACGATCTCCGGGGTCGGCTCGCCCGAGGTCAGCGAGACGTAGATCGGCAGCAACTCCGGTCGGTCGGCGGTCGCCGCGATGAGCGCCCGGGTCACCCCTTCGGCCACCGCCACCTCGCTCTTCAGTGAGCGATACGGGAAGTCGTGGACGACTGCCAAGACGTCATAGCCCTTCGACGCGGCGAATGCTTCGAGCACGACCGGGTAGGCGACTCGCTCGTCGGCGGCACCCCACGGGTCCATTGGATTGCCGAGATAGCCGAGAGTCGGAAGCTCAGCCAGGATCGCCGCCCTGGCCGTCTCGGGCACGGCCGGCAGGTCGGTGCCAACTCGCTCGGCGATGTCGGCAATCAGCGAGGCCTCGCCGGTCGAGACGGTCACGATCCCGGTCCGCCCGCGGCCAACACCCCGACCCAGGCGGCGGCAGCCCGCATGGAGCTCGGCGGCCTCGAACAGCGCATCGAGGTCGGCGCAGCGCACCACGCCGGCCGCGGCCAGCGCGGCGTCGGTCGCCCGTTCTTCGCCGGCGAGCGTGCCCGAATGGGCAACGGCCGCCGCCTGGGCCTGCGGGCTGCGACCCACCTTCACGGCCAGGATCGGCTTGCCCAGCTCGAGGGCGCGGTCGGCCAGGGCGAGGAAGCGCTCGGGTCGCTTGAATCCCTCGACGAACAGGATGATCACGTCCGTCTCCGGGTCGTCGACGCAGTAGGCGACGTAGTCGCAGATGTCCAGGACCACCTCACTGCCGGCGCCGATGATCCGGCTGAACCCGATCCGGGTCCCGAAATGGACGAACGCGTCGGTCACGGAGCCGCTCTGAGCGATCCCGGCGACGTGGCCGCGGGGGGCCCACGGATTGATGTCGCCGATGTAGACGGCGCTGTTCGAGGTCCGGTCGATCATCCCCATGCAGTTCGGGCCAAGGATCGCCAGGCCGTGGCGCAGGGCAATCTCGCGCACCTCGCGCTGCATCCGGGCCGCTGCCGCTCCACCTTCGACCACTCCGCCGCCGGGGATCAGGACGCTCCGAGCGCCGACCCGGGCAGCCTCCTCGGTGACGCTCGCGGCTCGGAGCGGGTTGACCGCGACCAGGACGCTGTCGGGCGGCTCAGGCAGGGAGGCCAGGTCTGGATAGCAGGGCGAGCCCCACGCCTCGCTGTATTTCGGGTTGACGAAGTAGCAGGTGGTTGGGCTGCCCATCGTCAGCAGGTTGTCGCGGACGGTCTGGGCAATATCCGAACGCGGCGATGCCCCGACGACCGCGACCGAGCGCGGTGCGAACAGGGCGTGGAGGTCGATCGGAGGCCGGCCGGCGATCGTGGGTGGGTGGGCAGTCGTGGGTCGATCGGCGGTCTGGGACGGCTCGGTCGTGGGCCGGTCGGCGGTCGACCGGGCGGTCGTCGATCGGTCGGTAGGGGGCCAGTCGGCCGCCGGCGGCTCGACCGTCATGCCTCGCCGACCACCCGGTCGACGCCGCGCTTCTCGAGGGCCCGGGCCACGATCAAGCGCTGTATCTCCGAGGTTCCCTCCCAGATCCGGTCCACGCGCAGCTCGCGGAAGAAGCGCTCGGCCGGGTTCTCGCGCATGTAGCCGCGCCCGCCGAACACCTGGACCACCCGGTCAGCACAGCGGAACGCTGCTTCCGAGGCGAACAGCTTGGCGATCGACGCCCGGGCATGGACCACCTTGGAATCCGCTCCACTATCGGCCAGCCAGGCACATTCGCGGGTGAGCAGGCGGGCTGCGGCGGCATCGGCGGCTGAGTCGGCCAGCGGGAAGCTGACCCCCTGGAAGTCGTAGATCCGCTGGCCGAACTGGACCCGGCTAGTCGCCCATTCCACGGCAAGGGTGAGCAGCCGCTCCATTGCCCCGCTGCAGCGCGCCCCAATATGGATCCGCTCTTCGACAAACCATTCGTTGGTCAACTGATCGGCCTGGCCGATGCCGCCGAGGACGGCACCGGCCGGAACGCGCACATCCTCGAGCACGAACTGGGGGTGCCGGTCGGCGAACGTGTGCATGTAGTCCGGGTCGTGACTCAGGCGCAGGCCCGGTGAGTCGTAGTCGACCAGGAACAGCGTCGGCAGGCGCTGCTCGCCGTCCACGACCATCGCGTGGAAGATCATGAAGTCGGTGTCGTCCGGGCCGGTCACGAACCACTTCTCGCCGTTCAGGACGTACTCACCGGTGGTCGGATCGAGGACGGCGCTGGCGGCCATCGTCCGCGCGTCCGAGCCGGCATCCCGCTCGGTGATCGCATAGCTGCCGGAGCGCTCGCCCCGGATCGAGGGGTCGAGGTAGCGCTTCCGCTGGACCGAATCGCAGTGGAGCAGGACGTTGTACGCGCCGGGCACGTACGACCACAGCCCGCCGGTCACCTGGCCGAACTGCTCGTGCACGATCACCTGCTCCATCATCGACCAGCCCTGGCCGCCGACCGCCCTGGGCAGCGATCCGGCATGCAGGTCGGCCGCGATGGCTGCCCGGCGCAGCTCGTTCCCTTCGGCGCGGGGCAGCACGCCGCGGTCCCGCTCGAATGCGGCCTCGACCGGCTGGAGTACGTCAATCGTGAAGCGGCGCGCCCGGTTGCGAAGCGCCCGCAGCTCCGGGGTCAGGGCAAAGTCCACCGGGCCATGGTGGCCCGCCGGGTCGCACCTTGACCGCGGCGTCGCGGGCGATGGAACGGCCGTCGGCGCATCCGGGTCCATTCGGGCCGACCGGAGCCGTTCGATCCGGGGAGGTGCACGCAGTACATCAAATCGGCCGTCCAGCCGCCGATTCGAGCCTCGGGCCCGGCAGGCGGTTGGCAATTCATCTCAGCCTGAGCGTGGCTCGGGACGAATCCCATCCAACATCGCCACCGGGAACATCGAAGCGGTCCCGAAACATGCCGATTCGAGCCCAAAGAACCCGGTTTGATGTCCTGCTTGCACATTGCTGCCGGCGCCGCCCCGGCGCCGGGCCGCACCCGCGCCACGGAATGCCTATCCGGGTTGCGCGATCACCATGATCCGGACCTCGGTCATGTCCTCGATGGCCCAGCGCAGGCCCTCCCGGCCCAGACCCGAGTCCTTGACTCCGCCATAGGGCATGTGGTCGATCCGGTAGGTCGGCACGTCGTTGATGATCACGCCGCCCACTTCCAGCTCATTGAAGGCGGTCCAGCTGTTGGCCAGGTCGTTGGTGAAGACACCGGTCTGCAGGCCGAACGACGAGTTGTTGACCTGGCGGATCGCGTCGTCGAAGTCGCGGAAGGGGAAGGCCACCACGAGCGGCGCGAACGCCTCGTTGCTGCACACGGCGGCGGTCAGCGGCGTGTCGGTCAGGATCGTGGGCGGAAAGGCGGTCCCGGCGGCCCGGCCGCCCAGCAGCAGCTTGCCGCCGAGGGCCACGGCCTCGTCCACCCAGCGCTGGGTGCGCGCCGCCGCGGTTGCATCGACCATCGGCCCAAGATCCGTTTCGGGATCGAGCGGATCGCCCAGCTTGAGCTTGGCGGCACCAGCCACGAAGCGGCTCATGAACGGCTCCCAGACATCCTCGTGGATGATCATCCGCTGGACGCTGATGCAGACCTGGCCCGCGTAGCTGAACGCGCCGACGAGACAGCGCTTGATCGCCCAGTCGAGATCGGCGCTCTTGTCGACGATCACCCCGGCGTTCCCGCCGAGCTCCAGGACGACCTTCTTGTGGCCGGCGCGCTCCTTCATCCGCCAGCCGACCGACGGGCTGCCGGTGAACGTCAGCAGCTTGAAGCGTTCGTCGGCGACCATCCGGTCGCCCAGCTCGCGGGTCATCGGCAGGATGCTGACCGCACCCTCGGGCAGGCCGGCCTCGGCGATGATCTCGCCAACGGTGAGCATCGTGAGCGGATCCTTGCTCGGTGGCTTGAGCACGATCGAGCAGCCCGCGGCGATCGCCGGGGCCAGCTTGTGGGCGGCCAGGTTGAGCGGGAAGTTGAACGGGCTGATCGCGGCGACGGGGCCAATCGGGAAGCGTCGGGTGATCCCCAGGCGACCGCGCGAGGAGGCAAGCAGGTCGAGCGGGATCACCTCGCCGACCAGCCGCTCGGCCTCCTCGGCGCCGAGCCGGAAAGTCAGGACGGCCCGGTCCACCTCTACCAGTGCATCGCGGATCGGCTTGCCCGCCTCGAGGGCGATCAGCCGGCCAAGCTCCTCGCGACGGGCCTTGATCCCCACGCTGATCGAGCGCAGGATCGCGCCCCGCTCGTAGGCCGGCAGCTTGCGGGTCTGCTCGAACGCGGCGACGGCCGCCGTAACGGCGGCCTCGTACTGCTCGGCCGTGGCGTTGTAGGTCAAGCCCGCCGGGGTCGCTGGGTCGGCCGGGTTGGTCACCATCAGCAGGTCTGGCGAGTCGACCCAGCGCCCGGCGAGCAGGATCGGATGGGGCTGGGCGCCGATCGTCGTTGTCATGCCGGGGGCTCCTCTCCAAGTGAGACCGCCATTCTAGCGGGGCGCGTGTACGATCCCCGGAGCCAGTTCCGCCCTGCCTGGCCCTGGACGGTCCACGGCACAGCTTGAGGAGCCATCGATGTCCGAACGACGCCTGCGCGACGAGCTCCGGGTGGAGCCCGGCACGAAGGTCCGCCTGGCCACGATCGATCCGTCGGACACCCACGGTCACTCGAAGGCTTCGTCGGACAAGGAGCTCGCCGACGGTCTCGTCCGCCTGACCAGCCTGCAGGATCGGCTGTGGGCGGAGGCGAAGCACCCGGTCCTCGTGGTCCTCCAGGGGATCGATGCAGCCGGCAAGGACGGCACCCTGCGCCATGTGATGTCGGCGTTCAACCCGCAGGGCTGCCCGGTCACCGACTTCAAGATCCCCAGCTCCCTCGAGGCCAGCCACGACTACCTGTGGCGGGTCCACCAGCACGTTCCCGCGAAGGGCGAGATCGGCATCTTCAACCGGTCCCACTACGAGGACGTCCTGGTCGGCCGCGTCCACGACCTGGTCCCCAAGATGATCTGGAAGCGCCGCTACGGGCAGATCAACGACTGGGAACGGATGCTCGTCGAGGAGGGCACGACGATCGTCAAGTTCTTCCTGCTGATCGACCGCGAGGAGCAGCGTCTCCGGTTCCAGGATCGCCTCAGCGACCCCACGAAGCGTTGGAAGTTCAAGATGGCCGACCTCGCCGAGCGGGCCCTCTGGGACAACTACGTCGGGGCCTTCGAGGATGCCTTGAGCCAATGCTCTACGGGGGCCGCCCCCTGGTATGTCATCCCGGCCAGCAAGAAGTGGTTCCGCAACCTGGCCGTGGCCGAGATCCTGGGCGATGTCCTCGAGGGGCTCAAGCCGGCCTATCCGCCGATCGATCCGAGCCTGCCGGCCGACCTCGTGATCGAGTAGCCAGCCCGGAGGTCAACCGAAGGCGAAGCCAACCCAGGGGCGAAGTCAGCCGAGGGCGACCCGCTGATAGGCGCCCAGCACGCGGACCATCGTGGTCAGCGGCCGGATTGCGTCGAGTGCGGTGGCCGCGTCAGAGGACAGCAGGTCGGCGTCGATGTCGGCCCAGAAGACGTACTCCCAGGCGACCCGCCGGCTGGGTCGCGACTCGAGCGCGCTGAGGTTGAGGCGCTCCTCGGCCAGAACCCGGAGGACCGCGAGGAGCGCGCCGGGCTCGTTGCGCACGGCAAACGCGAGAGTGGTCCGCGGCGCCGTCGGACCATCAAGGGGTCTGCGCCAGGCGGCCGGGAACGGTCGGTCGGGTCGCCCCACGAGGATGAACCGGGTCCGGTTGGCCGGGTCGTTCTCGATTCCGTCGGCCAGGATCGCCAGGCCGAAATGGGCCGCGGCCCGGGGCGACAGGACCGCCGCGGAACCGACCTCGGACCGGTCGGCAATCAAGCGGCCGGCGCCGGCCGTGTTGTACGTGGTGAGCAGCGCCCAGGATCGCCGGCGCAGGAACGCGTCGGCCTGGCCGAGGGCCTGGATGTGCGAGTACACCCGCTCGATCTCGTCGAGCCGGGCCCCGGGCAGTGCGGCCAAGCACAGCCGGACCGGCACGACCACCTCGCCCCGAATCAGGAGGTCGTGCTCGAGGAGGAGGTCGTAGACCTCTCGGACGGTGCCGTTCACCACGTTTTCGATGGGGACGACGCCGACCTCGGCCAGCCCGTCACGGACGGCCTCGAAGACCTCCCGGAATCCGCCCACAGGCAGCGATCGGGGTGCCTCGAGGGCCGCCAGCAGGGCGTCCTCGGCAAATGCCCCGGGCTCGCCTGAGAAGGCGGCCCGCGGGCCTCCGTTTACGGGCTCGGGCGGGCCTCCCCGGCCTAGTTCCGGCGGACCGTCGCGCTCCGGCTCGCTCGCCCCGCCGGCCATGTTCAGCGCTCAAACCAGGCGGTCGTGTCGTGGTCCCCGGCATCCTCGTCGAGCTCCGCGCGCGGCTCGCCACTGGCTGCCGCCGCGCGGGCCCGTTTGCGGTTTCCGGCAGCCTCGGTGGCACCGGCCCAATGGGCCTCCCCGAGAAGCAGGTTGAGCGCGTCGACGTACGCCTCGATCGAGGCCGCGATGATGTTCACGTTGGCGCTCGTACCGCTATAGGTGCCGCTCGCCCGGCGGCCGGTCGCCGATGCCGGCGGCTCGATCTTGATCGTGACCACCCCCTCCGCGTCGGGACCCTCGGCCACCGCGTGGACGTCGTAGGCGACCAGGCGCGGATGCCCGGTCAGGACGCCGGCGAGGGCCCGATCAACCGCCCGCAGGAGTGCGTCGACGGGACCGTTGCCCTCCGCGGCCGCCTCCCACTGGTGGTCGCCCGAGGCGATCACGACGGCGCCCCGACTCTGGACCTGGCTACCCGAGGAGACTGTCCAGCGGGCGAGGTGGAGCACCCGCGACCGGCTGCCGCCCTCGGCTCCGGGATCAGCGCCGGCGGCCGGGCGCTCAGGCGGGATCGCTCGGCTGGTCATGAGGTCACCTCCCGGATTCTGCCTGCCGCCCCGGCTGCCGTGCGGGCCGGCGATGTAGGTGTCGTGAAATGGCGCTCATCGCGCCGGCGCAGCTCAGCGCCGGACTTCCAGATGAGGTACTCGAGGGAATCGGCCAGGGCTCCCGCCGAAGCCGCGATGATGTTCGTGTCGCTGCCCATCGTGGACCACGTCCGGTTGCCATCCGACGAGTCGATCATCACCCGGGTGCGCGCCCCGGTGGCCGCCGTTCCGTCGATGATCCGGACCTTGTAGTCGACCAGGTGGACCGCATCGAGCTCCGGGTAGAAGGCCCCGAGTGCCTTGCGCAGTGCGCTGTCGAGGGCGTTGACTGGTCCATTGCCGTCCGCTGCCGTGTGCAGGATCTCGCCGGCCACCTCCACCTTGACGGTCGCCTCGGCCAGCAGCTCCTGCCCATCGCGCTGCTCGACGAGCACGGTGTAGTCGACGATCCGAAACGGTGCCGCGTAGTCGGTGGCGTGGCGCCGGATGAGCAGCTCGAAGGACGCCTCGGCGCCCTCGAACGCCAGCCCATCGGCCTCGAGTTGCTTGATCAGCTGGGACAGGGCGCGGGCGTCGATCGAGCCATCGAGACGGTGGCCGAGCTGCTCCGCTCGATGCTGGGTGTTGGCCCGACCGCCGAGCTCGCTGACTACCAGGCGGCCCTCGTTGCCGACGCTGGTGGGATCGACATGCTGGTAGCTCCGCTCGACCTTGGCCACGGCGGCCCCGTGGACGCCGCCCTTGTGGGCGAACGCCGAGCGGCCGACGTAGGCCTGGTAGTCGTTCGGCGCGATGTTGGCGATCTCGGCCACGTGACGCGACAGCTCGGTCAGTCCGGCCAGCCGGCCGCCGCCGGGCGGCACCAGGGCATGGTTGGTCTTGAGCGCGAGGTTGGCCAGGATGCTGACCATGTTGGCGTTGCCGCAGCGCTCGCCGTAGCCGTTGATCGTGGCCTGGACATGGCGGACCCCGACTTCGACGGCGGCAATTGCGTTGGCCACCGCCAGCTCGGCATCGTTGTGGGTGTGGATCCCCCAGCTGACCGCCGGCGCAGCGTGGTCGGCCCCGAGCGTGGCGATCGTGTCGGTCACGACCCGGACGAGCTCGCCGGTCAGGGTGCCGCCGTTCGTGTCGCACAGGACGATCGAGCGGGCACCCGCCTGCCGGGCGGCGCGCAGGGTGGCCAGGGCGTAGTCACGGTCGGAGGCGTAGCCGTCGAAGAAGTGCTCGGCGTCGTAGATCACCTCGCGTCCACGCTCGGCCACGAAGGCCACCGACTCGGCCACCATGTCCAGGTTCTCGGCCGGCGTTGCGCCCAGGACCTCGGTGACGTGGAGCAGCCAGCTCTTGCCGAAGATCGTCACGACCGGGGTCTCGGCCGCAACCAGCTCGTGCAGGTTGGGGTCCTTCTCCGGCGCGTTCGAGCGATGGCGGGTGGAACCGAAGGCCGCCAGGCGGGCGGTGGCCCAGGTCATCGTTCGGGCGGCCGCGAAGAACTCGATGTCCTTGGGGTTCGAACCGGGCCAGCCACCCTCAATGTAGGGCATGCCGTATTCGTCGAGCATGCGCGCCACGCGCAGCTTGTCGGCCAGCGACAGGGTGATGTTCTCGCCCTGCGTGCCGTCGCGCAGGGTCGTGTCGTAGAGGACGACCGGCTGGTCGATGGGCGGGCTGGCTGAAGAATCGGGCGGGCTGGTCACGGGGCTGGCTCCTGGGCAGTGGTCGGCATTTGGCTCAGCGGTCTCGGGCGGCCACCGTCTCCGGTGCCGCCCGGCGAATCGCGATGCGGTCAACGATTGCCCGGGTCATCCCGGCCGTTCCCACCCGGTTGAGGCCGGCGGTTGGTAGCCCGTCTCCCGGCCACAGGTCCGCGCTCCGGAATCCGTCGTCGAGGGCGACGGCCACGGCCCGTTCGATCGCGGCAGCGGCATCGGCCTGGCCAAGCGACCAGCGCAGGAGCATCGCCCCGGACAGGATCGCCCCGATCGGGTTGGCGAGATCGCGGCCGGCAATGTCCGGCGCCGAGCCGTGGATGGGTTCGTACAGGCCGTGCAGGCCGTGGGCCGTCCGGCGACTGCCCAGCGAGGCCGATGGGAGCATCCCCAGTGACCCGGCCAGGACCGAGGCCTCGTCCGAGAGGATGTCCCCGAACAGGTTCTCCGTGACGAGCACGTCGAACGCAGCAGGCCCCTTGACCAGCTGCATCGCGCAAGAGTCCACGAGCTGGTGGTTGAGCTCCACGTCGGGGAAGTCCGACCCGACTTCGACGGCCACCCGCCGCCACAGTCGCGATGTTGCGAGGACGTTCGCCTTGTCGACGCTGGTCAGCTTGTGCCGCCGGCCACGGGCCAGCTCGAAGGCCAGCCGGACGACCCGGCTGATCTCGGCATCGCTGTAGGGTAGCGTGTCGCTGGCGGAACGCGAGCCGGCCGGCCCGCTGGCCTCGGTCCGCGCCCCGAAGTAGAGGCCGCCGGTCAGCTCTCGGACGATCAGCAGGTCGACGCCGTGGAGCAGCTCCGGCCGGAGCGGCGAGGCAGCCGTCAGCCCGGGATGGATCGTGACCGGGCGCAGGTTGGCGAACAGGCCCAGGTCACCGCGGAGGGCGAAGAGGGCCTGCTCGGGTCGGACCGGCGAGGTTGGGTCATCCCATTTCGGACCACCCACGGCCCCCAAGTAGACGGCATCGGCGGCGGCGCAGGCCTGGACGTCCTCGGGCCGAATGGCCAGCCCGTGCGCGTCGATCCCGGCCCCACCGACGGTCAGCTCGGTCCACTCGAGCTCGAAGCCGAAGGCCGCGGCGCTGGCCTGGAGCACCGACCGGCCGGCTGCCAGGACTTCCGGGCCAACGCCATCTCCCGGGATCGCTGCCAGCCGGTAGATCGGGCGGGCCTGGCCCGCGGCCTCGATCACGGCAGGTCCTCGATCACATGCGGGCTGACGAAGGCCGGGTCGATCCCGTTGATCTCGGCCCCGTGGAGCTTGTTGACTGCGACGACGTAGGCCTCGAGCGAAGCTTCGATGATGTTGGTCGAGAGGCCATGACCACTCACGACGAGCGCCCCGGGACCCTCGTCGGATGAGCGCCGGCAGCGGACGAGGACCTGGCCCTGGGCGTCTTCGCCGGCCGAAACCGCCTTGATCTGGTACTCGGCCAGCACGGGATGCCAGCCAAGCACCGGCTGGAGCGCCTGGTCGACCGCCGAGTAGAGCGCATTGACCGGGCCGTTGCCCGTCGACTCGGTCGAATGAATCTCGCCCCCGATCGAGATCGAGACGGTCCCGGTGCCCTTCCCGCCGTGCGAGCTGGTGACGCTCCAGCCCTCGAGCTGGATCGAAGCGGGCACGTCGCCGGCGCGCCGCTCGACGATCGCCAGGAGGTCTGCGTCGGTGACCTCCTTCTTCAGGTCGGCCAGGGCAATGGCCTGGCGGTAGACCGCATCGAGGCCCTCGCCCTCCAGCTCGTAGCCGAGCTCGTGCAGCTTGCCCTGCAGCCCGCGCCGGCCGGACAGCTTGCCGATCGTCAGCTGGTTGCCGCTCAGCCCAACGGACTGTGGGGTCATGATCTCGTACGTCAGCGGATTCTTGATCACGCCGTCCTGGTGGATCCCGGATTCGTGGGCAAACGCATTGCCCCCGACGATCGCTTTGTTGGGCTGGACGGTGAAACCCGTGAGGTAGCTGACCAGGCGGCTGGCGGCCGTGATCTGCTCCGTCTGGACGCGCGAGCCGAGATCGGGGAACTGGGTGGGCCGGGTGCGCAGGGCCATCACGACCTCCTCGAGGGAGGCGTTTCCCGCGCGCTCGCCCAGGCCGTTGATCGTGACTTCCACCTGGCGTGCCCCAGCCTGGATGGCCGCCAGCGTGTTGGCAGTGGCCAGGCCCAGGTCGTTGTGGCAATGAACCGAGACGGTGGCGTCGCGGCCGACTCGCGCGACGACCCGTTCGACGAGCCGGCCGAACTCGGCGGGGATGGCGTAGCCGACGGTGTCCGGGATGTTGACCGTGCTCGCCCCCGCGGCCACGACCGCTTCGTAGATATCGAGCAGGTATTCGATGTCGGTCCGCGACGCATCCTCGGCCGAGAACTCGATCTCGGCGTCGCGGCCGAGCTCCTGCCGGCCATAGCTCACCCAGCGCACCGCCTGGCGGAGCGCTTCATCGCGATCGATCCGGAGCTTGTGCTTGAGGTGGATATCCGAGGTCGCGATGAACACGTGGAGGTGCGGTCGCTCGGCATCCTTGATCGCCTCGACCGCCCGCTGCGGATCGCCATCCTTGCAACGGGCCAGGGCCGCCACCGCGACGCCGCGGGTCTCCTGGGCGATCCGCCGGACGGCCTCGAAGTCACCAGGCGAGGCGGCCGGGAAGCCGGCCTCGATCACGTCCACCTTGAGCCGGACGAGCTGGCGGGCGACCTCGAGCTTCTCCGCCGCGGTCAGGCCTGCCCCGGGCGCCTGCTCACCATCGCGCAGGGTGGTGTCGAAGATCCGGACAGAGCCCGGCTCGATCGAGCGGCCCGGTCCGAGGGCCGTCATCGGGCGCCTCCGCCCGGTGCGCTGACCGACGCTTGCGCCTGGCCGGCCTTGACCTCGATCGGGTTGAGGAACGCCATCTGGCTCCGAAGCGAGGCCCCGACCCGCTCGACGAGGTGATCGTGATCGGCTTGGCGGAGGCGGTCGAAGTTGGGCCGGCCGGCCTCGTTCTCGGCGATCCAGCGCGCCGCGAACGAGCCGTCCTGGATCTCGGTCAGGACCTGGCGCATCGTCTCGCGGACGTGGCTGTCGATGATCCGCGGCCCGCTGACGTAGTCACCCCACTCGGCCGTGTCGCTCACGCTGAAACGCATGAAGTTGAGGCCGCCCCGGTACATCAGGTCGACGATCAGCTTGAGCTCGTGGAGCGTCTCGAAGTAGGCGAGCTCAGGCTGGTAGCCGGCCTCGACCAGGGTCTCGAAGGCCATCTTGACCAGGGCAGCCGTGCCCCCACACAGGACGGACTGCTCACCAAAGAGGTCCGTTTCGGTCTCCTCGGCGAACGTCGTCTCGAGCACTCCGGCCCGCGTGGCGCCGATCGCCCGGGCATAGGCCAGGACCTTGGCCCGGGCGGTCCCGCTCGAATCACGATAGACGGCGAACAGGGCGGGCACCCCGCCACCGGCCTGGTAGACGCTCCGAAGCAGGTGACCGGGACCCTTCGGAGCAACCATCCCGACGTCGATGCCGGCCGGCGGATCGATCCGGTTGAAGTGGATGTTGAAGCCGTGGGCAAACATCAGCAGCGCGCCTGGCCGCAGGTTCGGCCCGATCTCTGCGTCGTAGACCGCCTTCTGGCCGGTGTCCGGAACCAGGATCATCACGACCGAGGCCGAGCGCACCGCATCGGCCACGTCGGCGACCCGGATGCCGGCATCCTCGACCAGGGCGCGGCTCTTCGAGCCCGGCGCCAGGCCAACCACCACGTCCACCCCGGACTCATGCAGGTTGAGGGCATGGGCATGCCCCTGGCTGCCGTAGCCGATGATCGCCACGGTCTGTCCGGCCAGGGCTGCCGGGTCGGCGTCGTTGTCGTAGTACATCTTCGCGGTCATCGCTTGAGCGCCTCCTCGATGGATGCCGAGCCGCGCGCCATCACCGCGGTCCCGGTGCGAACGAGTTCCTTGATCCCGTAGCTGCGCAGGAGGGCCACGATGGCATCCACCTCGGCCTCCGAGCCTGAAGCCTCGACGATCACCGAGCCGTCGGCGATATCGACCAGGCGGGCCCGGTACAGCTCGGCCACCTTGACGATCTCGGCCCGGTTCGAGTCAGTGGCCCGGACCTTGATCAGGGCCAGCTCGTGCTCGACGGTGGGCTCGCCCGAGAAGTCCTGGACCTTGAGGACGTCGATCAGCCGGTAGAGCTGCTTGCTCACCTGCTCCACGGCGACGTCGTCGCCGAGCAGGGTGATCGTCATCCGGCTGATATCCGGCTGGTCGGTGTGACTGACCGACAGCGACTCGATGTTGAAGTTGCGCGCCCGCATCAGGCTGGCCACCCGGTTGAGCACGCCCGGCCGGTTGAGCACGATCGCCACGAGGATGTGGCGATGGACCTCGCCGGACCCGGGCAGGGCCCGGGTCGGAGGCGCCGAATGGGCCGGACCGGGGGTCGCGCCGTTGGCCCGGGCCGAAACCTCGTCCTTTGCCGAGTCGCTCATTCCTCGGGACCGTCCCACTTCTCGATCAGGTCGGACAGGCCCTTGCCGGCGGGCATCATCGGAAAGACGTTCTGGGTCTCGGCAATCTCAAACCAGATCAGGGCCGGTCCATCGACGGCCTGGGCCGCCTCGATCGCCGGGTCCACCTCGTCGGGGGTGCAGGCCCGGAAGGCCGGGATTCCGAACGCATCGGCGAGCTTGGCGAAGTCCGGGCCGAGCAGGTGAGCCGAGTGATAGTTGCCAGCATAGAAGATTTCCTGCCACTGCCGGATCATCCCCAGCTTCTTGTTGTCGAACAGGGCGATCTTGACCGGGATCCGATCCTGGACCAGGGTCATCAGCTCCTGGAAGGTCATCTGGAAGCCGCCGTCGCCGATGACCGCCCAGGTCTCCCGGTCCGGTTGGCCGAGGGCGGCGCCCATGGCGGCCGGCAGGGCGAAGCCCATCGTTCCCAGGCCGCCCGAGCTGACGTGGCTGTTGGGCCGGCGGAAGCCGAGGTAGCGGGCCAGCCACATCTGGTTCTGGCCGACGTCGGCGACGTAGGTGGCGGCATGGTTGGTCAGCTCGCCGATCCGCTCGACCACGAAGTCGGCGGTCAGGACGCCTTCGCGCCAGGCCCCCGAGCCGTGCCAGCTGCTGGCCTCGGATTCGGCCCGCCATTCGGCCAGCTGCTCGAGGTACTCGGACCGGTCGCCCAGGGGCGTCGCGTCGACCATCGGGGTGAGTGCCCGCAGGACGCGCCCGGCGTCGCCCACGATCGGGACCTCGACGGCCACGTTCTTGCCGATCTCGGCCGGGTCGATGTCGACGTGGACGATGCGCGCGTACGGCGCGTACGTCCTGACGTTGCCGGTGACCCGGTCGTCGAAGCGCATTCCGATCGCGATCAACAGGTCGGCCGACTGGATGGCCCGGTTGACGTGCTTCCAGCCGTGCATGCCCATGAAGCCATAGGCCAGCGGATGGTCCTCGGCCATTGCGCCGATCCCGAGCAGGGTCCAGGCGACGGGGATGCTGGTCTTTTCGGCAAAGGCGCGCAGGTCGTCCCAGGCCTCGGCGTGGAGGACGCCATGGCCGGCCAGGATCATCGGCCGCTTCGCCCGGGCGATCTCGGCCGCGGCAATCTTGAGCTGGCGGGGATGGCCGTCGAAGTTCGGCCGGAAGCCGGGCAGGCCGGCGATCACCTCGGCCGGGCTGGGATGTTGGACCGCCGTCTCCTGCTGGAGGGCGTCCTTGGTGATGTCGATGTGGACCGGCCCGGGCCGGCCGGTGCGGGCGATGTGGAAGGCCTCGGCGAATACCCGGGGCAGGTCATCCGCGTTCCGGACAAGGTAGTTGTGCTTGGTCATCGGCAGGGTGATGCCGTTGATGTCGATTTCCTGGAAGGCGTCCTTGCCGATCAGGGCGCCCGGTACGTTACCGGTGATCGCGACCATCGGGATCGAGTCCAGCAGGGCGGTGCCGATCCCCGTGACGAGGTTGGTGGCGCCCGGGCCGGAGGTGCCCAGGCAGACGCCCACCCGACCGGTGACCCGGGCGTAGCCGTCGGCGGCATGGGCGCCGCCCTGCTCGTGGCGGACCAGCACGTGGCGCAGCTCGGGGTAATCGCCGAGCACGTCGTAGAGCGGCAGGACCACGCCGCCGGGATAGCCGAAGAAGACGTCGACGCCCTGGCGCAGAAGCGCCTCACAAACCACATCGGCGCCGATCCGGCTGCGTTTCGTCGGCTTCGTGTCGCGCAGCATCGCGCTGCGGGCCTGCTCGATGGCGGCCGCGCCGGCAGTCCCGTCGTTGGGTACGTGACCGCGACGAAGGTCGGTGGGGGCGGCCTTGACCTGCCGCGCTGCCGTGGGCTGCTGTGCTGGTTCGCCCTTCGTGATCGTCATCGGGTCGGTCTCCGTGGTCCTTACCTAGCTGGTGCGCCGGGATGCGGTTGGCTGGCCTGTGCTGTGGTCTGGTCCGGATCGTACTCGCCGCCGCGGACGCTGCCCCGGCCATGAAAAAACCCCCGCCTCCCGGCGAGGGTCCCGTTGGTTCTCGGTGGTGCCTGTGCTACCTCCGCGATCCTCCGTTCTCCTGCCGGGAGCCGGTAATGAGGCCAAGGAGGCCGTCCAGCCCAAGGAGAAGCGAGCGAAGCAGGGGGAGGACTACGACGTCGACGAACCCGGTCTGGGGCAAGGGCACGTGAACCCGCCGGCCATCGCTGGTGACAACGATGGCGACATGACGACGGTTCTGGCGGTTGACCAAGCCCACGTTCGACTCCGTGGCGTGTCCGCGGCGGCGTTTACCGTCCGGTTTGGGCGAGTGTACGAGGCGTCCGTCGATTGCGCAACCCATCGCAGGCCACCGAAGGTACCCCCGCCTGGCGCCGATCTTCCGGGTTGGTTCTCACGAGGCCGGGCCCTCAATCCGCTGCTGGGTGTCTCGAGCGCTGCGCATGGCGGCGACGATGACCAGGCCGATGCCGATCCCCACGATCACGTCGCCCAGGCTGAACACGTTGGCCAGGGGCAATCCGGCCGGCAGGGCGAAGACGTCGGTCAGCGGTTCGAGGGCGGGATGGGCCAGGACGACGCTGTTCGAGTACCCGCTCACCGGCACCTTCCCGAGCGCGGCCAGGGCACCAACGCCGGCTGGCATGTAGCCGCCGTTGGCCACGATCGCAGCGAGGTTGCAGGCGGCCCCCAAGGCCACGACCAGCATCCCCGGGATCGCCCGGTTATGGAGGACCGCCGCGATCACCAGGCCGGTGGATGCCACGTATAGCGGCGCACCGAGCGGGCCGATCCGTTCGGCCACGGGTCCGGCGAACAGGACGAGCTGGACGAGCAGGCCGACGACGATCAGCCACGGCCAGCGAACCCGCAGCTCGGCGAGGCCGCTGAGGTGGCCGCCCAGGCAGGCACCAGCCAGCAGGCCGACGATCAGGGCGTACAGGATGAAGATGGGCCAACCTCTGGGACGTAGCGCTCGCGCTGCCCTGTTGTACTCCGGCGCAGGCCGGCCAGTCGGGGCGTGGTAGTACCGACGCCGGGCAGGACGTTCGGCGGGCGCGGGCTCGACACCGCTCACGCTCGGCGAACTCGCTGCGACGGCGCGTCGGCGCTCCACCAGGAGGCTGTGCTAGCCTCCTGCAGTGCCTCCATCTGCGATGACCCGATCGCGCACCCTGGTCGACAAGATCTGGGACAGCCACGTCGTCCGCGACGAGCCGGGGGCTCCGAGCATCCTGGCCATCGACCTCCATCTCGTCCATGAAGTCACCAGTCCCCAGGCCTTCACCGGCCTGCGCCAGCGCGGCCTGAAGGTCCACCGGCCGGGCCAGACCGTGGCCACCGCGGACCACTCGATTCCCACCCACGACCGATCGCTCCCGATCGCCGACCTGATCGCTGCGGCCCAGGTCCAGCAGCTCACCGACAACTGCACCGAGTTCGAGATCCCGCTCCACGGCCTCGGCTCACCGAACCAGGGCATCGTCCACATCATCGGGCCGGAGCTGGGCCTGACCCAACCGGGCATGACCATCGTGTGCGGCGACTCGCATACCGCTACCCATGGCGCGTTTGGCGCGCTGGCCTTCGGGATCGGCACGAGCGAGGTCGAGATGGTCCTCGCCAGCCAGTGCCTCCTGCAGCGCCGGCCGCGGACCTATGAGGTGCGGGTCGACGGACGGCTGTCGGCCGGGGTCAGCGCCAAGGACATCATCCTCGCCCTGATCGCCCGGATCGGGGTGGGTGGCGGCACCGGCCATGTCTTCGAATATACCGGGGCGGCGATCCGCGGCCTGACGATGGAACAGCGGATGACCGTCTGCAATATGAGCATCGAGGGCGGCGCACGAGCCGGCCTGATCGCCCCCGATGACACGACGTTCGAATACGTCGCCGGCCGCCCGCATGCGCCGCACGGCCGGGACTGGGACGCTGCCATTGAGGCCTGGCGCGAGCTGCCCAGTGACCCCGGCGCCAGCTACGACCGGACGATCACGATCGATGCCTCGGCCCTCGAGCCAATGGTCACCTATGGCACGAACCCGGGCATGGGCCTGCCGATCAGCGCCCGGGTCCCGGCGCCGGAGGATCAGTCGGATCCTTCGGCCCGGCGCGCCCTGGAGCACGCCCTCGAATACATGGACCTGCAGCCGGGCCAGGCAATTCTCGGCCAGAAGGTCGACGTCGTATTCATCGGCTCGTGCACGAATGGCCGGATCAGCGACCTGCGCCTCGCAGCCTCGGTCATGAAGGGCCGGCGGATCGCCGACGGCGTCCGGGTGATGGTCGTGCCGGGCTCGCAGGAGGTGAAGAAGGAGGCCGAGAACGAGGGCCTGGCCGACGTCTTCCGGGCCGCCGGCGCCGAGTGGCGCGAAGCGGGCTGCTCGATGTGCATCGCCATGAACGGCGACCAGCTCACCCCCGGCCAATACGCAATCAGCACCTCCAACCGCAACTTCGAGGGCCGCCAGGGCAAGGGCGGTCGAACCTTCCTGGCCTCGCCCCTGACAGCCGCCGCCTCGGCCCTGGCGGGCGTGATCGCCGACCCCCGGGACCTGCCCGGGATCGAGGCGACGGTCGGCCTCGGCGGGCGCTGATCCACGATGGCCGACGTCTTCACCACCTTCACCAGCGCGGTCATCCCGCTCCCTGCCGAGAACGTCGATACCGACCAGATCGTGCCGGCCCGCTACCTGAAGATGACCGACAAGGTGGGCCTGGCGGATGCGCTCTTCCATGACTGGCGCTACGACGCGGACGGCGGGCAGCACGAGCCTCTCTTCGTGATGGACCGCCTGGCAATGGCCGGCCGGCGGATCCTGCTGGCCGGCGACAACTTCGGGACCGGCTCGTCGCGCGAGCACGCCCCGTGGGCCCTCGTCGCCTGGGGAATCCGGGTGATCCTGTCGACCAGCTTTGCCGACATCTTCCGGAATAACGCCCTCAAGAACGGGCTCCTGCCGATCGTCGTCGAGGCCGAGCGCCACCGCCAACTGTTCGAGCTGGTTGCCGCCGAGCCAGCGGTTGAGCTGACCGTCGACCTCGAGGCCCAGCTGATCCACCTGCCGGGCGACGAGGACCTGCCCTTCGAGGTGGATCCGTTCGCCAAGCAAATGCTCCTGGCGGGCACCGACGAGATCGGCTGGCTGCTCCAGCGGATGGGCTCGATCGAGGCCTATCAGGCCGCCAATGCGGCTCGGATCGACACGCGGGTCGGCGCCGACTGAAACCAGTCTGGCGGGCCCGGCGATACTGACCCGGTGAACCTCATCGACGTCGTCATCATCGGTGTTCTGGTCTTCGCCCTGGTCGGCGGCATCGCCTCGGGTGCGTTTCCCCAGCTCGGTGGCCTGGCCGGGGCGATCGGCGGTGGTGCGCTGGCCATCGTCGTCCTGCTGCCCTTCGCCCAGACCTGGCTCGAAACGCTGGACCCGCAGATCCGGGCGGTGGTCGTCCTCGTTGGCATCGTGGGCGTGGTGGGCTTGGGCGAGGCCATCGGCTCGGGGCTTGGATCGCGGATCCGGGCTCGCCTGGTCGGCCACAGCTTGCTGGGCAACCTCGATCGGGCGGGCGGCGGGCTGCTGGGACTGGCCCAGGGGATCCTGGTGGTTTGGCTGGTCGGCGGCGTGCTGGCGGCGGGACCAGTCCCCCAGATCGCCGCGGCGGTCCAGCGCTCCGCGATCGTGCGCGGCCTGGCCGGCGTCCTGCCCCCACCGACCGAGATCGTGGGCGAGCTGGGCAAGTGGTTGAACGTGTCGGGCCTGCCCGACGTCTTCATCGGCCTCGAGCCCTTTCCGGCTCCGAACGTCGATCCGCCAACGAACCCGCAGGCCAAGGCGATCGCGGCGAAGGCAGTCGCCTCCACCCTGCTGATCCGGGCCAGCGCCTGCGGCTACGTCCTGAGCGGCACCGGCTTCGTCGTCCGGGCGGGCTATCTGGTGACCAACGCCCACGTGGTCGCCGGATCGCGCTCGATCTCGGTCGGCCGCGATGGCGGGCCCCAGATCCGGGCGTCGGCAGTCCTTTTCGACCCCGAGCTCGACGTCGCCCTGCTCTACGCGCCCGGCCTGAGCGCACCCTCACTCGCATTTGCCGCCGAGGTCCCCGGCCACGGGACCCTCGGCGCGGCCCTCGGCCACCCGGGTGGCGGCAGCCTGGTCACGATCCCGGTGGCGATCACCAGCAGCTACAAGGCCCAGGGCCGCGACATCTACGGCGAGAACCTGGTGACCCGCGAGATCATCGAGCTGCGGGCCGGGATCCTGCAGGGCGACAGTGGCGGGCCGATCGTCCTCCAGAACGGGACGGTGGGCGGGGTGGTCTTTGCCCAGGCCCAGACCGACCCGAGTGTCGGCTATGCCCTGTCGCCGGTCGACGTGGCCGCCAGGATCCAGCCCGGCCTGGGCCAGACGGCAGCGGTCGACACCGGACCCTGCACCCGCTGACGGGCCTGCGTCCCCGAAGGGCCAATCGAACAGGGCCCACAGCGCCGGATGCAGCCACCCCGCTGTCCGTTGAGCCGCGCTTCTACACTTGATCCCGACAGCACCGAGATGCAGTTTCGAGGACACCCGCCGATGAGCCCCGGCCATCCCTACGACCGCCCGACCGATCCCGCCAAGCGCCACTCCCGGGCCCTGACCGATGGCCCGGACCGGGCCGCCGCCAGGGCGATGCTCAAGGCGATCGGCTTCACCGACGAGGACCTGGCCAAGCCGCTGGTCGGGGTGGCCACGACCTGGATCGAGACGATGCCCTGCAACTACAACCAGCGCCGCCTGGCCGAGTTCGTCAAGGAGGGCGTCCGGGCGGCCGGCGGGACGCCGATGGAGTTCAACACCATCGCCGTGAGCGACGGGGTGTCGATGGGCTCCGAGGGGATGAAGGCCAGCCTGGTCAGCCGCGAGGTGATCGCCGACTCGATCGAGCTCGTCGTCCGCGGCCACCTGCTCGATGGCCTCGTCTGCCTGGTCGGCTGCGACAAGACGATCCCGGCAGCCGCGATGGCCCTTGGCCGGCTGGATGTGCCTGGGGTGATCCTCTACAACGGCACGATCTATCCGGGTACTTACAAGGGTCAGCGCAACGCGACCGTGGTGACCGTCTTCGAGGCGATCGGCGCCTACCGGGCCGGCAAGATCAGCCTGGACGAGCTGTACGAGGTGGAGAACGCGGCGTGTCCCGGGGCCGGTGCCTGTGGCGGCCAGTTCACGGCCAACACGATGAGCAGCGCCCTGGAGTTCCTGGGCCTGTCGCCGGCCGGCCTGAACGGGATCCCGGCCGAGGATCCGGCCAAGGACGCGGCGGCGAGGACGACCGGCGAGCTGGTCATGGACCTTGTCCGGCGGGACGTCCGGCCGTCCTCGATCGTCAGCCGGGCCGCGCTCGAGAATGCGTTCGCATCGGTCGCGGCCACGGGCGGCTCCACGAACGGCCTGCTGCACCTCCTGGCGATCGCCCACGAGTTCGGAATCCCGCTGGGCATTGACGAGCTCGGCGCCATCGCCGACCAGACCCCGGTGGTTGCCGACCTGCAGCCGGGCGGCCGGTTCACGGCGTCCGACATGTATGACGCCGGAGGCGTGGCGCTGGTCATGCGCGAGCTACTCAAGCGCGACCTCCTTCACGGCGATGCGCCGACGGTCGACGGCCGGACGATCAGCCAGGTCGCGGCGGACGCCCACGAGACGGCCGGTCAGGTCGTGGTGGTCCCGATCGAAAAGCCGCTCAAGCCGACCGGCGGGCTGGCGATCCTCCACGGCAGCCTCGCCCCGGACGGCAGTGTGGTCAAGGTGGCCGGCCACGAGCGCCGGCTCCATCGCGGCCCGGCCCGCGTGTTCGACTCGGAAACCGCCTGCTACGACGCCGTGCGGCGCCGGCTGATCGTGCCCGGCGATGTCGTGGTGATCCGCTATGAGGGGCCTGTCGGGGGGCCAGGCATGCAGGAAATGCTGAGTGTCACCGCTGCGCTCGTGGGCGAGGGCCTCGGCGAAACCGTGGCCCTCATCACCGACGGCCGATTCTCCGGTGGGACCCACGGACTGATGATCGGCCACATTGCCCCGGAGGCCGCCCTGGGCGGCCCGATCGCCATGGTCGAGGAGGGCGACACGATCGTCATCGACGTCGACCGCAGGGCGCTCGACCTCGACGTGCCGGCCGACGAGCTTGACCGGCGCCGGGCCCGCTGGACGGCGCCCGCCCCGAACTACCCCGGCGGGGTGATGGCCAAGTACGCCGCCCTGGTCAGCTCGGCGACCGACGGCGCGGTGACCACCGGAGCACGGATGACTGCCGCGCTGCGCGGCCGGTGACGAGCAACGCTCGACCGATCTCAATCGGGATCAAGACATCGCCGCAGGCGGTCGACTGGCCGACCCTTGATGCCGCCTGGGCGCGGATCGGCGAATACAACGTCTTCGAGTCCGTCTGGATGAACGACCACCTGACCGACATCAATCGCCCCCGAGCCGGCGCTTCGTGGGAAGCCCTCACGGCGATGGCCGCGCTGATCCATCACGTGCCGGGCAAGTGGGTCGGGCACGCCGTGCTGTCGATGACCTTCCGGCACCCGTCCGTGGTGGCCAAGGCGGCCGCTGTCATGGACCATGCCACCGGCGGCCGGTTCATCCTCGGTCTCGGCGCCGGCTGGTTCGAACCCGAGCACACGCCGTTCGGGATCCCCTTCCCGCCAGATGCCGGAGCGCTTCGACCGGTTCGAGTCGGGCGTTCGAGTCATCCGCGCCCTCGGGTCGGCAGTGGCCGCGACCGAGACCGGGGTGACTCGCCCAGACCGGTTCCACGCACTCGACGGGGCGACCAGCGACCCGCCACCGCTGACCCCCGGTGGACCGCCAATCTGGCTCCGCGGTCAGAAACGACGAGGCATTGCGCTGGCCGCGGAGGTGGCCCAGGGCTGGCTCCTGCCNNTCGGCCGCGATCCGGCCACGTTCGCCTTCGGGGCACAGGTGCCGGCCGGAGCCACGGCAGCATCACGGCGCGAGGCGCTTGCCGGCGCTTTCGCGGCGACGAGACTGGGCGCGACCCACATCGTCCTGGGGATGCCGCCCCGGCTGGGCGCCGACGGTGTCGATGGGGTCGCTCACGAGGTCGCCGAGCCGCTGCGCGCTGCCGTCGGCTGAGTCGGGGC
>PLZO01000074.1 GCA_003152165.1 Chloroflexota bacterium | reverse complement strand
CCCGGGGGCGTGCTACGGCGTGATGCCATTCGCCTGGTACCAACCGAGCGATTTCAACTGGTCAACGAACTGGGTGGTGATTGCCTGCGATACATCGACGCTGGCCAAAGACGGGTCGGTCTTCACGAAGAGTGCCTGGGCGGCTTGGAAATCGGCCAGCGAGGGCCGTCCATTCTGGGGTGTCCATCCCGGCAGATCGGCCTGGACGTTGGTAGTGGCGGTGGCCAGATCGATACTCCAAAGCTTCGCTTGCGCCTGCGCCGCGTCCGCCGGATTGGTCAAGAAGCTGTGCAGTCCCTCAATGAGTGACGCAACGACTGCGAGCACGGTGTTCGGGTTCGTCTGCGCGTACGCCCTCGTCGTGATTTCAGCGCCTGTGGGTAACCCGGTGGTGAGCTGCGAACCCGGGAGGAGGACATTGAAACCGGCAGCCGTCATCTGCGCCGCTTCGCCTCGGTCGTTGAGCGACCCTGCCACAGTCCCTGCGGCGAGCGCTGCACGCCGCGCGGCGTCGTCGCCAATCGGCGTGATGGTCACGTCGCTGGACGATAACCCGAGGGCCTTGACCATGATCAGGGCCTCTCCATAGACCGACGACCCGAAGCTGCTGATGGCAATCGACTTCCCTTTGAGATCCTGGGCAGTCTTCACATTCTTCGAGGTGTACAGGTTGTCGGTGATGTTGTCCTCCATAACCATCCCAATCACGAGCGGCGAGTTAGTCTTTTGAGATCCGATCGTCTCGGACACACCAGTAGCGCCGATAACATCAATCTGTCCGGCCAGCAGCGCTTGGACCATCGATGACTCGCTCGTGAATACCTGATAGGTCACCGTCAAGCCGTTCTTTGCGAACAGCCCATCTTCGATCGCGACATCAACGTCATGGTTCGTGGTGGCGTTGAGGATGCCGAGCTTGACTTGTGCTACCTCGGGTGTGGGCAATACGACTGCCGAGCCCCCGGAGCCCGAGGGCGAGGCTGAGTTCCCCGGCGAGGCGCTGGGTGTGCTTGACGACTGCCCCAGACTGGATGTGGCAGGCGGCGTCGATGCCTGTGGGGTTGCCGAGCAGGCGACCAAGCCGAGAGCTACGCCGATACTGAGCGATAGCCGAATCATCGGCCTCGTGCGTCCCACGGAACTCATCTGTGGTTCTCCTCTGCCTTCACGGCTGCGTCGAGTGTGCGAGAATCGAACACCTACTCTGTCGATGACACTCATTTGGGGCCTGTCAGCATGTTACCTGACCGACCAGCAAGGACGGGCAACTATGAGGCCCGAAGGAGACGACCAGCAAGCGAGATCGAGTGAGGAAGGCTCCCGCCTACCGACAAGCGACACCACCGCCGAAAGGCGCTAGTGGAGCGCAGGGAGGAACGTCGGGCGACTTTCGCCAACCGGCGCCCAGCCGGAGAAAACACAATGGGGCGGCCTCAGCACCGATCTCGAAAAACCATCCGATGAACTCCATTTTACTGTGATGACTGTTACATAATTACCAGTGGAATATTAGCAAGGGGTGTCAAGGCCCAGTGCCGGTTCGTCTCATGCCAGTTTGGGCTTTCGAGGTGCTACCGCGACCATGGCGGAAGTCTCGGTCGGTGCGCGGAAGCGGTCGAGCCGGCCGCGCTCAGGGCCCTCGGGGCACAGACGCCGGGAACGGATGGGCGGCGCGGCGACACCGCGGATACCAGCAACCGAGTCACGGCCATCCCTGCCCGGCGCCTCTTACGACCGCCCGTCAGCGATCCCTTCGGGGTCCGCGGTCGCCCGTGGTTGACCACCCTGGAGTTGCCGGTCGACGAGCGGCTCACCCTGGATTCGGCCCTTCGGCTCGACGCTCTGCTGCGCAACGAGGTCGAGGCTTGCCGAGCTCGTGATCGCCGAGCTCGTGATCGATGACCCACGAGTCCGTCGCTTCCAGACGATCCCGGGTATCGGCCTGGTGACCGCGGCCGGTCTCTTGGCCGTTATCGGCGACATCGGCCGCTTCAACCGACCAGCCAAGCTCATGAGCTATCTCGGTCTCGACCCGCGCGTCCGGCAGTCGGGGGATCGGCCGCCGGTGCGCGGCCACATCAGCCGAGCCGGCCAGGCTCACGCCCATGGTCTGCTCACCGAGGCGGCCCATGCTGCCGCCCGGGCGCCGGGCCCGCTCGCGACGTTCCACGAGCTTGTGCGTCACCGCCGCGGCGCGGGCAGCGCCATCATCGCGACGGTGCGCAAGCTCGCCGTCCTCGTCTGGCATCTTGTTGACGAAGGATGAGGACTGCCACTTCGCACCGCCCGGGCGGACGGCCCTCAAGCGGCGTGCGCTCGAGCGGCTCGCCGGCCGGCCAACGGAGGGGGACGCGGTCGTCGCAACGGGGAGCGACTGGGTCAAGCCACGACCGAGGTCGTGCAAGGGCTGCGCAGCGGGGTTGATCCCCAAGAACCCGCCCTTCGCCAGGCGATCAGCCGCGTCCGATTCGACGATACATCGGCCCCGACCGCTTGACATTATCATCCGCATGTCCTTGGCAACCATGAAGGCCGCGAAGAACGCTGCCGGCATCGACTGGGCCCAGCGGACGCGGCATCAGCCGGCTGACGGATCGTCTACCTGCTGTGAACCGGGGCAGGTTCGCTCGGGGCGGCGGCGCGTACCTCTTTCGCGACGGCGCCATCGGGCGTGAAGAGCGTCGACCAGCGGGCGCGCAGCCGCGCGGCCTCGGTCGGGCCCAACCGGGCGACCGCGGGGAACGTCTCGAGGCGGTCGTACGGACGACAGGCGTCGATGACCACGCGGTCGTTGAAATAGACCGATCCCTCGCCCTGGTAGGCCATGGGATCGAGCCTGGTGCTCCAGCAACGCCGCATCACATCGAAATCGCGGACGACGTCGGTTCGCGTGCAGAGGGCCCAGATGACCTCGTTGGTGTCGGTCGGGTCGATGTCGTCGTCGACCACCACCACGTAGCGGTTCGCGTAGGCCCCCGAATGGCAGCTCGCGGCCGCCATGCCCACCTGCTTCGCGTGCCCGGGGTAGAGCTGCCTGATGGAAACGACGTTGAACAGGCGACCGCCACCCGCTTCGTGGGACCACACGCCCGTGATGCCGGGGATGCCCGCCCGCTCGAGCTCGTTCCAGATCAAGGCGCCTCGGAAGGGGCTGCGGAAGAATGTGTTGTCGTTGGGCGGCTTGCCGGGGAGGCAGCCCAGGACGATGGGATCGTCGCGGTATAGCACGGAGCGGACGCGCACGATCGGCGACGGCTCGCGGCCGCTCGCGTAGTAGCCGGCCCACTCCCCGAACGGGCCCTCGGGGACCGTTTCGTCGGGTGGAATCTCACCCTCCAGGACGATCTCCGCGGACGCGGGCACGGGCAGGCCCGTGTAGGGCGCGCGCACGACCGGGAGGGGCTCGCCGCGGATAGCGCCGGCGACGTCGAACTCGTTGGTGCCGTAGTCAACCTCGATCCCGCCCACGAGCATCAGCAGCGGGTCGTGGCCAACGGAGATGGCGACCGGGCACGCTTCGCCCCGCTGCCAGTACTTGTCGCGGATCAGCCGCCCGTGCTTGCCCGCGGACATGTAGATGCCGACGGTCGTGGCGTCGTGGACCTGCACCCGGTACGTGCCCGCGTTGACCCAGCCGGTGTCCGGATCTCGCATGATGACGATGTCCCCCGTCCCCAGGTAGGGACCACCATCCTGCGGATGCCAGATCGGGGCGGGGAAGCGTGTGACGTCGACCTCTCCCTGAACCTGTCGGTTCTCGAGGATGGGGCCATCGTCGACCCACGTGGCCGGGACGGGCTCGAGCGACGCCAGCAGGCCCCGCAGCGTCTGGACGAACTCGCGCGGCACCTGCGCGGTAGGCAGACCGAGCGTCAGGGCCACCCGGGGGAGCGAGGTGAGGATGTTCGACAGGATCCGGTAGCCCGCCGGAAACCCTGGCAGGCGATCGAAGAGCAGGGCCGGGTTACCCATCTGCCACTGGTAGAGGTCGGTCAACCCGCCCACGTCGACCTTGGGATCCGCGTCCGTCACGCGGGTGAGTTCGCCCATCTCGTCGACGCGTTCCATCCACTCGCGCAGATCCCGGATCGCCACGTTCGTTCCCTTCGCTGCTCACGAGGCCCGCTGGATATGCCGTTCGGCGAGCACTCTAGCACCTCCGCGCGCGCGTTCTTTGATCTCAGGTGGATAGCGACGAGAGCTTGGGTGGGGCTTGGTGTCGGTCATGGACTCCATCTTAAGGCTGGGAGGTCCGCGACGGGCGGACCGAGATGTTCCGGCCACGAGCGGTCCCGATCGTTCGCTATCGCTACCGGGGCACCCGGATCCCGACCCCCTGGACGAGCGCTGCACAGGGTTCGCCAACACCCGCGATCTGAACTTGTGGAGAGCCGGATGCGATGAGAGTCGCACGTCCGGTTCGGAGGGCGGGCCGGGGAGACGGGCCGGTCGAGAGGCCGCCACTGCGCCTCGGCCCGACCCCTACATGTACGTCTCGGACCTGGGCCAGCTTCTGCTACAAGGCCTTCGTCATCGACGTCTTGTCCCGCCCGATCGTCGGCTGGCGGGTAGCCGGCGGTCGACCGATCTCGCGAGGCTCGTCCATCACAGTGATAGTGAGTGTCCAGTACCTGGCCATCCGCTACACCGAGCGCCTGGCCAACGCGGGTGCGGTCACCTTGGTCGGCTCGCGCAGCACGTCGCCGCGCGACTCGAGGGGGCGAGAGGGTGTGAAGGTTGGGCCAGGGCATGGTGGAACCTCGGTCAAACGTACGTGGGGAGTCGATCGATCGTCGACGGCACGAAGAGCTCCTCGGGCGGGAAGAGGCGCTCGATCATTCCCTGCTCTTTCGACCAGCGGATCATCGCCTCGAGCGCGGCGCGGTTCGGGCCCAGCTCGTAGCACCACGGGTCATCCCCGAGGACCGCCTGCTGTTCCTCGATCAGTTCGCGGACCCAAGCGAGGCTGATCGAGCGCGGATCCAGCATCCGCCGGAAGGCGAGGTCCATCGAGGCACGAAACGCCTCGAGCAGGCTCACGGCGACCCACGGGTCGGCCGCCAGGAAGGGTTGCCGGATGACCACGGTGTGCATGATCGGGAAGAAGCCGGTCTTGCGGAAGTAGTCCATCTCGACCTGCTTGTAGTTCGGGAACAGGCGGGCCACCCGCGGATCGCCCTGGAGCATCGCCTGGGGCAGCTCCGGGTAGATCAGTGCGTCGATCTCGCCCGCTTCGAGCATCCGGGTAACCGAACCGCCCGCCGGCACGCGCTCGACGACCGTGCCGGGCGGCGGCGTGAAGGGCACGTCCTCCTCGTCTTGGGTGAGCCAGCGGATTGCGCGCAGGTCCACGCCGTACTCGTCCTGGAGGATGCCCCGCACCCACAGCCCGGCCGTCGTCTGCCAGCTGCGCAACCCGACCGTCCGACCCTCCAGATCCTTCGGCCCCTGGATTCCTGCGCCGGTGTTGACGAAGATGAAGGAGTGCCGGAAGCGGCGATGCGGAAAGGCCGGGATGGCCACGAACGGGCTCGGCGGCCGGTCGTGGAACATCAGGTACGACGACATCGAGAACTCGCAGGCGTCGAACTCGAGGTGCCGGCCCATCCGCCAGTGGCGTTCCGGAGATGAGGCGGTGATGACGGTCAGGTCGATGCCCTGGGGCTGGACCTCGCGGTCGATCAGGCCGCGGTTGATGTCGTAGGTGCCGCAGGCGAGGGTGAGATGGATCCGGCTGGCCATCGTGAGACTGCCTCCTCCGTTCGGTTCCGTCTCAGGCCGGCACGTCGTCGTACAACTCGATCCGCAATGGCTGGGGCTCGCCCCGTCCCGACAGGGGGCAGGCGCTGACCGCGATCAGGCAGTTCATCTCCGCCCGCATGTCCACCCAGCCCTCGTCCGCCGGCAGCACATTGGTGCTCATCAGGGCCCCGTTCTGGGGGTCGATCTTCATGTCCTGGAAGATGTTGAACGGGCTGGGAATGTCTTCCGGCGCGATGTCGTAGCCCTTCAGCCCGTCGATCAGGTTCTCCCAGCAGCCGTGGTCGGTGAGCTCTTCGTCGCGCTTCGGGTTGACGTCCACCCCGTCGGCGTACAGGCGCTTGGACCGCCCGTCGGCCACCATCTGGAACCGCTCGCGGCTGCACATCCCCTTCTGGAGGTCATGGTGCCCCTCGACGAAGGTGTCGCCGACGATCGTGAGCATGGGCCGGTTGCGCTTAGAGAACAGCACGTCGCCGGCCGTGATCCAGATCGTGGCCTGGTTGCTCTTCGTCCGCGCCTGGTCGAACCGCTCGCGCAGGTCGTCGAGATTGAAGGCCACGAAGTCGACCACGGAGCGCCCCGCCACGCGGACAACCTGGCCGATCCGTAACTCGAAGGAGCGTCCGCTGTTGGCCGGTACGACCGTGGTCGAGAGAAGGGTCATGGTCACCAGGGCTGGCCGCGCGCTGACGGCGCGGGCGGTTGTAGTCGACCGCAGTATACGGAGCCTGCCCGCGACCGGGCTTGCGTGGCCGCGGCACTTCGTGAGCCAGAAACGGGCTGGGCTTGGTCGGATACGGCCGCGCGGGCCGTGATCCCGACCGTCGCACCCTTCATGGTCCCATGTTCGTGCTCTCGATGGCCCGGATGTCGAGGCCTTGGGCGACCGTGCCGGCGACCTCGGTCGAGATCGAGTCGACGAGGTCACGCTGCCGCCCTCGAAAGCCTGGACCGCCGTCCCGCCGCTCTGCAGCTGGACGAACACCAACTTTCACGCCCTGATACTACAAGAAGTCTATCGGCTATGAAGTTGTCGCCCGCCGCTCGGGCTCGGTACGCTGCATCGACCGGACGAGGGGCTGAGAGGGACACCATCGACGGGCAGGCCGGTGAACTAGACGTCAGCGGCAGCGCGTCGGCGCTCGCGACCTCGATCGAAATGGTCCGGACGCTCGGAACTGTCGTCCTCGCTGGCTTGGCGGGCAGGAGCGCCGAAACCGCACTCCGCCCGGACCAACTGGTCTGGAAAGAGATCCGACTCCAGGGCTACGTCAAGGGCGAGGTCGCGTATTCGAAGGCGCTCCAGTTCATCTCGACGCGAGGGCAGACCTACCCTCGATTGCATCGTGAGCCATGTGTACTCCTTCGACCGTGCGGTAGAAGCGATCATGGCCGCCAGCAGAAAGGGCGTGCAGGGTCTGATTAAGACCGCCATTCGCCCGCGGCCGCAACGTCGGTATCTGCGTTCCGGGACGAAACCTACGGTACAGACGAGGGTCTCGGACCTGCCTCTTAG
>PLZO01000170.1 GCA_003152165.1 Chloroflexota bacterium | reverse complement strand
CCTGACTTTCGGGAGTGTCTCAAGGTATGAAGCCGTACATCTGCAGGATCGTCTCTTCGCGGGCGAGCGCACGGCGGGCGGCCACGGCCTCAGTAGCCTCGCGTGTAGAGGCAATGACAACCGTTGTCGATCCCAGCGTCTTGGCCCGGCGAGTCAGGTTGCCCTTGTCGATCCCGGTGCGCGCCGCTGCCGCTGTAGGCCCATGGCTCACGTAGAGGCTCAGAGCCGCAGCCCACTCGTCGTCGGAGAACTTCCGAGAACGCGCCATCTAACCCGCCGGGGCACTATGCCATCGCAGGCCCGATGACCTTGGTCGCGCCACAGGCGACGCTGGCGCAGATTGCCCCGAGCGGTGCTGGAACGGTCATCGGGTCGAATGACCAGACCGTCCTCAACGGGGTGATCTGGGCGGACCTCGGGACGCTCCAACCCGGGCGCTATGTCGATGTGGTTCGAGCCTACGA
Source organism: Chloroflexota bacterium (assembly GCA_003152165.1). Lineage (GTDB taxonomy): Bacteria > Chloroflexota > Limnocylindria > Limnocylindrales > CSP1-4 > Palsa-1033. The sequence goes on along the minus strand of PLZO01000170.1, from coordinate 5,988 downwards.
ACTGCAGGCAGGCAGCGACGCTAACGTGCTCAGCGCCACGTCGATTGGCTGGGCGCTCGGGTTCGACGTCGGGCCGTAGCCCGCCAAGCCATTCGGCAGTTCAGCGGCTCCGCCTACGGCGACCCGAAGGGCGCGACTGCAACGTCCATCGTGGCGTGCGCCGTCCCAAGCGTGATCTCGAGCCGCCAGCAGCCGGGGTTGGCGCTTCGAGAGCGCTAGGCCTTCAGCGAATACCTTGGTCTCTAGGTCGTCATCCTCGTATAGGTCGACGTTGTCGAGCACAACCACACACAGTTGCTTGCTGGCCAAATGTCTGAAGACCTTATCGACGTATGGCTCGACAGCTTCGAAATCCGCAGATATGTAGTCCGTAATGCGTCGATTGAACTCCGGTTTGTCCCCATAGACAGGAGCAAGTGGCCCTCTCGCCCACCCCTTGATTTCATCGTCATACGCTGGACCGACGACTGTCCTGTAGTCGGTTGGATCGTCAGGGCGATCAGCCTGTAAGTAGTCTCGCAGCGCCCCATAAATGAATCGGCGGGGATCGCCTCCTCGGCCCATGGGTTCGAGGTCGACGTACACCCAATGAGCTCTCTTGCGGTCAAGTAGATCGCGGCCGCTGACCAGCTCAAAATGCTTCAGATACGTCGACTTTCCTGCCCCAACCGGCCCGATGATCAAAGTCACGGGCGGCGCATAACTCGGGATCGAGCGCTCCACAAACTCCGCCAGCTCACCTTTCGCCTGATCCTTCCGAATCCTGCGGGCCGGTTCCACGGCCAAGGGCTTGACGTCCGCGAAATGCATTCCGAGGGTCGCATCGAACTTCGTACGGGCCTCGGTACTCACAAAGCATCGCTCGAGGCTCTCAATGTCGGAAAGAAGGGCGTCTGCATATAGAGCGTGGTCGAGGGCTGGGATGAGGTGATCCGCGATGTTGTTTCGGTCGATGCGGCCGTCTGCATCACGAACCACAGACAGCAACCGATCCTCTGTCCGGGGTAATAGCCTGAGAATATCCACGAGGCTGCCTGCCCGGACGGCGGGTTGCGCAAGAAGCTCGTAGAGCTGCCGGGCATCCGGCTCGGCTCGATCGAACGGGAAGAACAGGCCCGCTTCGGAGTCCTCGGAGTAGCCCTGAACGGCGTAGTAGCACCAACAGCGTCCGTTCGTAACGACGGCTAGATCAGCCTCTTTGTCAAGGGCGTACTGATGCACTTGCCTTAGTGCCGCACCGATGCTACCGGTCGTCAGGACAGTTCCGTCGACCTTCAAACGGCTGCGTCGAGTTGGAGACGGGAATGCCGCCCCGTGCCGTTTGGCTTCGATGACGATTGTCCGGTCACCCGTCCGGAGCACATAGTCGACGAAGCCACGGCGGGCATCCGTCGGTTCCTCGACATCGATTTGACCGTGCTGCCAGCCGAGGACCTCGCGTATTAGGCGATCAATCACGTCAAATCGTGTTTGCGCCTCGTTCTCATCACTCAGATCGCGGTCCCGTAACTGCTCATGCAGTGCGTCGTATGCGACAGATGCGTCCGGCCAATCGAGTTCGAGATCCGAGGACAATCGACTACCCCGCAGGTTCGGCTGGTCAAGAGAGCATAGGGCACCGCGTCCCGCCGCCCCGCACCATCCGAACGGTACTTCGGCACGATCTCCGAATGGTGTTGATATTTCCCGCGACCTGATCGATGGATGTGGCGACCACATCCTGTTCCGGAGATCGCCGATGAACCCGTTATACCCTCCCCGCCACAGGCAGCGATGACTCGTCCGGCTGGCAACAGACCGTCATGGCCTTCCTCGCCGAGAAGGAGCGCCGCTCAGGCTCGCACCGCACGGTCGAAGGCTATGCCCGGATGCTCTGGCCGTTCCTCGGTGGAGTCGGCTCACCGGATCGGGTGACGCCCGCCCATGTGCTGGCCTGGGCTCACGGGATCGGCGCCTCGGGTCGGGAGCCAAGTTCAGCGACGGTCGGCGCCCGGATCGCATGCCTGTCGAGCCACTACCGGTTCCTGATTCGAATGCAGGTCACGACCGCCAACCCGTGTGACGCCCTCCAGCGCCCAAAGGGAGTCCAGTCGGTCGCCCGCGGCCTCGGCGCCGAGGAGGTGCGGCGGCTCCTGGCGGTCGTGCCGGATACCATCCCAGGACGGCGAGATCGGGCGCTGCTGCTCACGTTCATCCTCACCGGCCGCTGGCGCTCTGAGGTCATCGGCCTGACCGCCGGGGACCTCAACGTCGAGGGCGAGACGGCGTTCGATCGGTACCGGGGCAAGGGTCGCAAGGTTGGTCGTCGGGAGCTCCCCCGCCCGGCCTACGACGCGCTGTGCGCCTCTGGCCGACGCTGGACTGTCCCTGGCGGAGATGGAGCCATCCGCTTCGCTCTGGCAGGCTGGGGCGGGATCTCGCGGGATCACGGGCTCGACGTTCTACGCCCGGTTCCGGCGGTACCTGCGGGCGAATTCGCCCTGACGGGCTGCGTGGCTTTTTAGGACTGGCTGGCATTTCCGATTTCGGATTTGGCGATGCCGAGCCACGCAATCCCTCCGACTGGGTCATGGGCATCTTGGTGGCGATGCTGAGCTAGGCCCGTGCTACCACCTGCTGGTCGTCGCCCGGCCCCGGCGGACGACCAGATGGAGTGGAGCGGCGACGAACGATGAACCCGACCGCGTGCAGGATCGCGCCCCCACGCCGAGCAGCCAAGTCGTTCGCCATCTCCTGCTCAGCGTTGAACAGCCGATCCGTGCGCAAGGCCACGCCGAGCGATGAACAGCAGCAGGGTCAGACCAAAGAGCAGCGGGATCAGACCCACCGCAAGCCAGAAGGTCGCGTTGTCTTGATTGCCGCCGGACGCAAGCCCGCGTACCAAGAAGTATGTCCAGAGCCCGCCGAACCCAGTGAGGAGGCCGGATACCGCTACGAGATGCGGACGACGAATCCGCTCCGAAGTCCTAGTCCGCAGACCGCCAGGCGGGATCGCGCCACTCCGCGCGGACGGGCCGGTAGGTCGTATCGAGCTCGACGTAGGCGATCAGCGAGCGTAGGACGTCGTTGAGCTTGCGGGCGGGCCAGTTTGCAAAGTCCAGGTCGAGATCCACGCGCGTGACGATCCGGCCGTCGCGCCCGAGCTGCAACGGCACGATCCGTGGTGGCGGATTGAGGGCGGCAAGCTCCCGATCGATCGCATCGATCCGCCGCCGACTTTCATCCCGGTCGAACGCCCCGTCGATGAATGCTTCACCGACGCGCACGCGCCGGGCCGTCAGCTCGACTCGCTCCTTGACCTTGTCGCGCCCGGGCGTGGGGGCCTCGTCCTCGGGTTCGCGATAGTGGCCCCATTCAGCGATGATCCAGGGCAGGATGTGACTCTCTGTCACGGTCAGCCGGGGGTGGCTGGCGCGGTCCGAGACCGAGCCATGGGAGCAGTAGTACTGCTGCGAGCCACGGCCCATCTTCGGGGTCATCGTCGCTCCACAGTGGCAGCGGAGCAGCTTGGCGAGCCGGGCGTCGCCTGAGCGTTCCCGACGACCCTTCCCGGCGGCCCGGAGCGGTAGCAGCTCGGGCGCCTCCCGCTCGATGATCCGCGATACGGTTCGCGTCCACCAGCGTGGTTCGTGACCTGGCGTCACGACGGGATCGTCCGATTCCTGACCCTCTCTCGCGGCCTTCGCCGCCCGACCGATCACCTGCGGGGGAGGGATGTTCGCGGCGTTGAGGATCTTGCAGGTGCCCAGAATCGACCCGCATTTGCGGTACGCATCCAGGACGACCCGGACGATCGCCGTGGCCGCCTCGTCCGGCTCACGAACCACCTTGCCGTCTTGGCGCGCGAAGCGGTGGCCGAAGCCGGCACTTCCCATCGCGTCGCCGCGTGCCTTACGGGTGACGTTCGACTCGAGCGAGCGCTCCTCCGACAGTTCGCGCTGCCACTGGTTGATCCGCCCGAGGATATCGCGGAGGAGCGAGTCCGTCGCACCCAGGTTCGTCAGCTCGCCGTCCTTGGCGGTGCGCACCGCCGTCCCATGCGCCTCGCAGAGCTTGAGAAAGTCAAGCGTCTCGGGCAAGTCGCGCCCGATCCGGCTGAAGTCGTACGAGTACACGACGCCGACCTGGCCGGCCGCCACGGCCGCACGCAGGCGGACCCATTCAGGCCGATCGCGCTTGCCGCCGGACATCCCCCAGTCGACCAGAAGCTCGACGTCATCCCCGGCCAGGCGCCGGATCGCCGCCTCCTGGTCAGCTGCGCTCACGGCGCCCTTGGCGACCGCTGTGACGCGCGACTTCCGCAAGTAGCCGAGATCCATCGTGCGATACTCCGTGGGAGATGAGCGGTACGTCACATTACTACATTACCACGGCGATTGCCTACGCCAACAATCAGCCGGGGCTGCACACCCTGTATGAGGTGATCGGCGCCGACGTCATCGCGCGCTGGCACCGGATGCTCGGCGACGACACGCGCTTCCTGACCGGCACCGACGAGCACTCGGTGAATATCGTCCAGCGGGCTGCGGAGGAAGGAGTGGAGCCGCGGGCGTTCGTCGATGCAAAGGTCGACCTGTACCGCTCCTCCGAGGACCTCCTGGGGATCACCCCGGATCGGTTCATCCGGACGACCGACCCGGATCACTACCGATCGGCCCAGGAGATGGTCCGTCGGGCGTACGCCAACGGGGATATCTACCGGGGCACCTACGAGGGCTGGTACTGCCCGAACGAGGGCTTTCGGAGCGCCTCCGATGTCGTCGAGACGGCCCGCGGGACGATCTGCCCGAACCACCCCGACGTCCCGTTGCAATGGCTGACCGAGCGCAACTGGTTCTTTCGCCTGTCGGCCTACCAGGCGCGACTGGAGGCCCATTTCGCGGAGCACACAGACTTCGTCCAGCCGGATTACCGGCGCAACGAGATGCTCGGCTTCATCCGCCAGGGCCTCGAGGACTTCTCGATCAGCCGGGCCGGCGGCGGCTGGGGGATCCCGTTCCCGATCGCCGAAAACGGCGAGCCGTCGCTGCTGGAGGACGGTCGCTGGGATCCCGAGGCGGGCACGATCTACGTCTGGTACGACGCCCTGATCAACTACATCACGGGCGCCGGCTTCCCCGACGATCCAGACGCCTTCGCCTACTGGTGGCCGGCCGACCTGCATGTGATCGGCAAGGACATTGCTCGATTTCACACGATCTACTGGCCGGCCATGCTCTGGAGCGCCGGCCTGGAGGCGCCTCGCCACGTCTGGGTCCATGGCTGGCTGCTACTCAAGGGCGGCGAGCGGATGAGCAAGAGCCGTGGCAACTTCTTCGTCCCGAACGATGTCGTTGCGGCCCTCGGCTCCGATGGCACCCGCTACGTGACCCTGGCCGAGGTCGCCTTCGACCGGGACACCGAGGTGAGCTGGGAATCATTCATCCGGCGCTACAACGCCGACCTGGCCAACGATTTCGGCAACCTCGTCAACCGGACCGTCTCCATGGCCAATCGCTACCTGGCAGGGGAGCGGCCGGCGGCTTCGGACGGCGGCAGCCTGCGTGGCGCCTGGGAGACCACGCTACCGGCCTATCGCTCGCAGCTTGAGGGCTGCCTGCTCCACGCCGCTCTCTCGACCCTGTGGGAGTTCGTGGGCGCCGCGAACCGGCTGGTCGACGCCGAGAAGCCGTGGGAGCTAGCCAAGGCCATCAAGCTTGGCCGTCCGGACGGGGAGACGGCCGGGTTGCGCCTGTCGGCCGTGCTCGGCGACCTGGTCGAGGCGTGCCGGCTGATTGGCCTTGCCGGGGCACCGTTCCTGCCGGCGACTGCGCCGCGGATCCTGGCCCAGCTCGGCTATGTCTACCCGTACGCGAATGACGGCAACGGCGGGCCGCCGGTGCTCGGCGAGCTGAGCTGGGGCGCCCACAGCGGCGAAGCCGGCCAGATGGAGCAGCCCGAGCCGCTCTTCCCGCGCCTCGACGTCGAGCCGGACGCGACGCCCACCTA
>PLZO01000068.1 GCA_003152165.1 Chloroflexota bacterium | reverse complement strand
ACCCCGAAGGAATGCGAGGACCGGTTGCCTGAGGGATCGGTTGGGCGTCCCGACCGTGCAGGCGATCCTTGCGCAACCAATCCGCCACGCGCACCGTCTACCTGACGATGAAGACGTTCGCCGCCGCCCTGCTTTGTGCCCTGCTCGCCGCCTGCGCACCGGCGCCATCGCCCTCATTCAGCCCGTCGCCGACGGCGGCCCTCTCCCCGAGTGCCTCGTCCTCGAGTGCCGCGTCCTCGGCCCCGTCCGTGAGTCTCCCGACGAGCACACCAACCGAGACAGTGATCTGCGTACCCGAGACGGGCTCACTGCCCTCGGCCCTCGGTGACTCCTGTCCGTCGGCCATCGCGGCGGTCCGTGCGCTCGTCGAGCATCTCGGCGAGCCGATCGCCGAGATCTACCTCGAGCCCGGTCCCTTCGATTGTGGCGTCCTCTGGCCGGGGGTCGGGTCGCCGCCCCTCTGCCCCGGTGCGTTGATGCTGCCGGGCAGCGCGATGCACGGCTGGGTCAGCTTCTCCGGGACCGCCAAAGTCGCCGCAGTGAGTCTCTTCAGGAACGTCCCGTTCACCGGAGCGATCCCATCACCGGTTCCGCCCTGGACCGCGAGCTTGGCCGCCTTCACCGTCCCGCCCACGAGCTGGTCGATGCCGTAGGAGGCGCTAATTCGTGGGCAATGGACGACCGAACCTCATGCCGGTCACGCCCAAGATGAGTGGGCGGGGTTTGCCGTTGCCGCCGCGCGTCCTGATCGTCTCCATGATCGTTGCGCTGGTCGCCTTCGCCGTCGGCCTGCAGATCAACCCGACCCGTGTCGCGACTCCTACCGCACCTCCGACCGACTGCGCCACCGGACAGCAGTACCTCGTCCAGCAGATGTCGATGGAGAACACCCTTCAGCCGGGCGATGACGTGAGCGTTGTTCCGGCAGCCGCGTACAACAGGGGCGACATCGTCGTGTTCGCGCCTCCGACCGGGTTCGAGGCAGGCAGCACAACCCCGTTCATCAAGCGGGTAATCGGCATCGCCAACGACACCGTCTCGATCCACGACGGCCGGGTCACGGTGAATGGGGTGGCCCTCGTGGAGCCCTATGTGGCCGAGGGCCAATCGACCGACCCGGCCGCCGCCCAGAGCATCTGGGTGGTCCCGCCGGGTGAGCTGTTCGTGCTCGGTGATCACCGGGCTCAGTCGCAGGACTCACGAGTGTTCGGCCCGATCCCGGTTGCATCGGTCGATGGCGCCGTGACCTTTAGATGCTCGCCATCGCCCGGCCCGGTCAGCGGGCGCGTGGAGGGTCTCGCCGCTCGTGCCGGGGTCCACCGGGTTCAGCTTCGGTGGCTGACATGCTCCGGGCTACGGCCTGACGGCGAACCCGAGCGCCCAGCCAATCGACGTGGCGCTGAGGGCGTTAGCGGCGCTGCCTGCCTGCAGTTCGTAGGCTCGCACCACATCGACGTAGCGCCCGGGTTGGAGCGTCCCGAGGTCGCCCAGATCACCCCGTTGAGGACGGTCTGGTCATTCGTCTCCGCGACCGATTGGGGCTTGATTACTCCGCTGGCGATCCCGCCGGGGCACGATGTCATCGCAGGCCCGATGACCTTGGTCGCGCCACAGGCGACGCTGGCGCAGATCGCCCCGAGCGGTGCTGGAACGGTCATCGCGTCGCGCGACGCGCATCGCCCCGATCACCCTCCGGCGCTGGCTCACATCGGCGACCCGCTCGTACAACCCGCCAAGGAGTGTCGGCAACTTGACCCGCAATCGCGGTCTGTCCGTTTGCCATGCTAGGTAGGATCCCGCGGGCGTCGGGCGACGAACCCTGAGTATTACACTGGACCCAGAACGCAGTCCCGAGGGTTCCTGACCAGTCGAGCGCCCGATCGCTACCAGCCCGAGTCCAGCGCACTGCCCGTCCGTGGACGTGTCGATCTGGACCAGTCGGATCATGGCCCGGGTTAGATGGCTCACCCCCGCAAGTTCACCGCCGAGCAGTGGACCGACGCCCTCCGCCTGTACGTCACCGACGGCCCGACAGCGGCAGCGACGCGCACTGGGATCGACAAGGGCAACCTCCTCAAACGCAAGTCGACGCTGCTGGGCGATCGCCTCAGTTAGCCTCATGCGTACGGGCAATGACAACCGTTGTCAATCCCAGCGTCTTGGCCCGGCGAAGCAAGGGACCCGATGTCATTCTCAGCGACCGCGAGTGGGACCTCCTCGCGGAAGCGATCAGGCGCGAACTCGCCGACCGGGCTGAAGCCGCGGCTCAACGGCTACTCAGCGGGGGAACTTGACGCTGTCGAAGCGGGTACCGATGCAGTAATCGCCCTGCGGCCTGCTCGCGGCACCGAAGAGTTCGCCGAGACGTATCGCCACTTCGCTCTGGGCACGCCCTGGTTCCACCAGGCGTGGTACGAGGCGTACGACAACCCGGACCTCGCCCGCTGCTGCGTGACTACGGCACGTCAAGCGCTGTACCGGGGAGGCGGCCCACGAGACTGGGTCGGCTTTCGCCGGGAGACCTGGACCCAGCACGAACTCGTCCTGCGCGACGCCCGGCTCGGCTCAAACGGGATCTCCGGCAAGGACGTATCGGTGTTCAGCGTCGGCCGGGGCGCCCAGATCTCTAGCCGCCACTGCGACCTCCTGATCGTCGAGAACGCCGAGTCGGTCAAGAACGACGTCATCCGCCAGTCCACGCGCGAGTGGTGGGCACGAGAGGCGATCCCGGTCCTCTCGCCCGGCGGTAAACAGATTATTGCTGGAGGCCCCTGGCGGCACGCCGTGGAGGAGGTGGTCCGGTCGGCGCGGGACCATTCGGCCAGGGGTTTCCCGCACACTCGGCAGGTGCTCGCGTTCACGGCTGCCGTCCTGCGACAATCGCCGCATGAACTTCAGCGATCCGACGGTTCAGGCCGCGCTCATCGTGGGCGTCACGGCGGTCGCGGCGGGCCTGATCGGCGGCTGGGTAGGTGGGCGTGCAGCAACGAACGCCACCCGGCTCAACATCGACGATGCTGCGAAGGCGCGTGCCGAAGCCCGCGAGGAGGCACGACTGCAGCGGTACGCGGATCAGCGGCGGCAGTTGCTGACGGACCTGTGGATCGCCTGCGACCGACACAAACAGGAAGTGGAAGCACAAGTCGAAGCGCGTCGAAAGGTGGACGAAGGCCAGACGCCGACGGGGTGGCCAGGCGTCAACTCCGTCGAACCGGCCCGGCAGACGTACCTGGCGCTGACCCTGCTGGTCGGCCCGGAGGTCGGGGTGCGGGCAGCGGCCCTGTTGGCCGCGACCGACGCCCTTAGCGTGAACCACGCCCAGATCGAAGGGCAGACACGCGCGTTCTACGCCGTTGACGACGACGGCTGGGGCCGCGACCTGGCCGCCTGGACTGACGCGTCCCTCCGGTACGCGGAATGGGCGAGTGAGAACCTGCAGGGACCCTTCGATCACGACTGATCGTCCTCACCGTCGGCCCATTGACGGGCCAGGTCCACGCCAGTCGCTGCCCCTACGGCCGTCGATGCCTCTCCCTTGCACCAATCCGGTTCGGTTCGGCACACTGGCACCGTGACCGAGCCGGACGTCCACTGCTCGCCCTGGCCTCATCGACGCACGACATCTTCGTGGGGCAGGCTGGCACCCCCCACGAGGTCAAGGGCTTGATGCCACCCAGGAGTTCGCCGAGACGTATCGCCACTTCGCTCTGGGGACGCCCTGGTTCCACCAGGCGTCGTACGAGGCGTACCGCCGCGCCAATGCTCCAACTGAGCCCATAACTGAGCAGGTTTCGGGGTTGTCGCCACGCTCAAGAGCACGTAGGACAGGCCGTTAGGCTTATGAGTCCCCTGCTCTACCACTGAGCTACTCCGCCACGGCCAGCTCCGGTCGGGGATGGTACCGCAACCACCTCCCGTGGGTACCGGCGGCGCTCAGCCACGGGTCACTCAACCGATCGGCGGTTCGGAACGTCGTTGCTTCAGCCACGTGTTGGCGTAGCGCGAGTAGACGGCGGACTCGAGAGGCTCGATGAACCGCTCCAACCGGGCCGCCTCCTGCGCCACCTCGGCCTCAACCTCCGGCGCCAGTGGCTCGAATGGTAGCGGGGTCACCTTCGTCCGCCCGTCGACGAGGTCGGCCCGCCACAGGCCGGCGACCCGGCCGTCGACCATGAAGGTGGCCAGGAAGTCACCGTTCGCCCGGATCACCTCGCGCCGGTATGGCTCGGGGATCACCCGACTGCGATCCTCGTAGGCGAGCAGCATGCTGTCCCACATCGGCAGAAAGCGGACCGGGGCCGCATGTCGGCGGGCGGGAGTGGCCCGTCGGGAATGTCGTACAGGAGCCGTCCGCGCTCATCGCGAAACGTCACGAGATCGGCGGTCATCTGCTCCAGGGCGGCTCGTAGCAGGCTGGCCCGGATCCGGGTGAACTGGCGGAGGTCGGCCACGCCGGCCGGCCCAAAGGCGGTAAGGTAGCGACCAATCAGATGGCGCAGGCCCTCCTCCTCGGGTGCCAGCTCGGCCCCCAGCCAGGCCGCGGCGGCCACGAACCGCGGTCGCCGACCGAACGACCAGGGCCTCTCGCCGGGCGCTATCACAAATGGCAGCAACGGACGAACCGCCCACCAGCTGTCGGTCTGGCCGGCCGGCCCGGCCCCGCCGGCCAGCGCGGGGAGGTAGTCGCGCATCTCCGGTCCTGTGCGCGGTCCCGAGGCAAAGGCGGCCGCCCGCTCGGCCAACGCCTCGAATTGCGGCTCCAGGCCGAACTGGCGGACGATCGGCGCTCGCCACTCGCGCAGGCTCTGCCCAACGGCCGGCCAGAAGCGGAGGTAGTCGCGGGCGCTCACCGCATGGAGGGTGACCCGCATCAAGGTGCCCTTGACGACGAGCCGGTCGCGGAAGGCAGCGTTGAGCGCGCCGGCCTCGAACCCTTCAAGGCGGGCCCACAGGGCAAGATAGGGCGACGCGGCCTCCTGGGCCTGAAGGCATACCAGGCGCTCGATCGCGCTGACCGGGTCGAGTCGGACCCGCTCGAGCAGCAGCTGCCTGGCGAGCGTCGCTCGGGACAGCTCGGCGACCGTGAGGACGCGCTCGGACATCGCTCGATGGTGCCATGCCCGACCGGTCCCCGCCGGGCGCAACGGAACTGAGACACTAGTACGTAGTTGCATAATAGAGCGGCATGGTATAGACTCGATGGATGAGGAAGCCCGCCACCCCCATC
>PLZO01000009.1:238-24563 GCA_003152165.1 Chloroflexota bacterium | reverse complement strand
GGTGGGCATGGGCGTGCTGCCACTCCAGTTCGAACCGGGCGAGAGCGCGCTATCGCTGGGCCTGACCGGTCGGGAGACCTATTCGATCGAAGGGATCGCGTCGGGCCTGGTCCCTCGCGGCGAGCTCACGATCGTCGCCCGGGCCGACGCCTCGGCTGGCGGTCGGGAACGACGCTTCAAGGTGGTCTGCCGCCTGGATGGCCCGATCGAGCTGGACTATTACCGCAATGGTGGGATCCTGCCGACGGTCCTCCGCCGGCTCGCCCAGGCGTAGGGACTCGGGGCTCAGGACTCGGGACTCAGGACTCGGGACTCACGACTCGGGACTCAGGGCTGGCACCCGCAGCGATGTGCAGGGAGAACATCAAACCTGCGTTCCACGGCCTGGTTCGAGCTCGATTGATCGATTTGATGCCCACAGCTGGCCGCCCGTGGCTCGTATTCGGCCTGGCTCAAGCTCATCGCGGGATGAAGCCGACAGCCGGCGCGCTCGAGGAGTGCCCAATGCGATCCATGGCTGCCTGTTTGATGTTGTGAGTGCACCCTCCGCGCGGCCCCGTGACCAGGCTCGGCCACCACCGCCGTCGGGCGATGATGAATCACAGGCCGACCAGGGAGGGCGAGGGGGTGGTGGGCGATACTGGATTCGAACCAGTGACCTCGCGGATGTGAACCGCGCGCTCTAACCGACTGAGCCAATCGCCCCGGAGCTTCGGGCATCGCGCCCGAGTCGGCCGATCATAGCCCGAGGCCCGGCCAGCGGGCAAGGATCGCGGCCTGCCCAAGGCCAGCCACGGCCACGGTCTTCCGGCGCGAGGTTGAGCCGGCCACGATCCGGACCGCCGACGGTGGGACGCCCAGCTCGAGGGCCACGAGACGGACCAGGGACCGGTTGGCGGCATCCTCCACCGGCGCGGCGGCCACCCAGGCCCGGAGCGCCCCGTCCTCCCCCACCCCGCCGATCCGATCCCTGCCGCCGCGAGGCGTCAGCCGTACGGCGAACCGGACGTCCCGGTCGGTCACGGCCCGACCGGGACGTCGATTGGCTGCCGTTCGCCGAACAGCGCCCGGCCAACCCGCACGATCGTCGCGCCCTCTTCGATGGCCACCTCGAAATCGGAGCTCATCCCCATCGACAGCTCAGGACCGAGCCGGTCGTTGGAGGCCCGGAGCTCAATGGCCAGCTCACGCAGGCGACGGAAGGTGGGACGGGCGGCCGCCGGGTCATCGACCAGACGGCCGACGGTCATCAGCCCGTCGACCCGCAGCCCACCGAGGTCGAGCAGCGTCGGCAGCGCCGCGGCGAGCTCCTCCGGCTGGAAGCCGGCCTTGGCGGGGTCGCCGTCAACGTTCACCTGGAGGAGGACCGGCAGGCGGGCGGTCGCAGCGCGCCCGTCCGCGACGAGCCGATCGAGCCGGCCGGCCAGGTCGAGTGAGTCAACCGTCTCGACCAGGTCATACGCCTCGATCGCGCGGCGCACCTTGTTCGACTGGAGCGGGCCGATCAGGTGCCAGGTCGCTCCGGCGACGATCGGTCGTTTCCGCTCGCCCTCCTGGACCCGGTTCTCGCCGAGGAGCGTGAGCCCAGCCGCAACGGCCGCCCGCAGGCGGTCGGCCGGCACGGTCTTCGACACTGCCACCAGGGTGATCTCGGTCGGGTCCCTGCCCACCCCTTCGGCAGCCCGGGCAATCCGCGCCAGGACGGCGTGGCGGAGGTCCCTGAACGCGGCGACCTCGCCCGGATCGGGCGGATCCTGGTCGGCTGGGTTCGGACCGTGGCCGGTGGTCACCGGCGACCGTTACTTGCGGCGGAGGAAGCTCGGGATCTCGAGGTCGTCGGGATCGATCGCCGCGCGGCGAACGGGCTGGACGACCGGCTCGCCAACGCTGCGCCCTTCGACTCGGACGGCGGCAGCTTCGCGGCCGCGATCGTCGGGCCGGTCGTCGGCGACGGCCCGGCGCTGCTCCTCGAGCTCGGCGTAGTAGTCGCGCCGAACCCCGCCCTGGTTCTCGTAGGTCCCGGCGGCCGCCGGCCGGATAGTCTCGCGCTTGCGATTGGCGTCGAAGCCGGTGGCGATCACGGTGATCATCACCTCGTCACCGAGGCGCTCGTTGAAGCTGGTCCCGAAGATGATGTTGGCCTCGGGATCTGCGGCTGCCCGGATCTCCTCGGCGGCCTCGGTCACCTCGTGGAGGCTCAGGTTCGAGCTGCCCGTGATGTTGAACAGGATCCCCTGGGCGCCGTTGATGTTGACCTCGAGGAGGGGGCTGGCAATCGCCTGACGGGCCGCCTCAACCGCTCGATTCTCGCCCGAGGCACGGCCGATTCCCATCAGCGCAGAACCGGCGTCCTTCATGATCGTGCGCACGTCGNNAAGTCGAGGTTGATCAGGCCGGGCACGGTGATGATGTCGCTGATCCCCTGCACGCCCTGGCGCAGGACATCATCGACGACCCGGAAGGCATCCACGATCGAGGTGTTCTTCTGGACGACGTCCTTGAGCCGGTCGTTCGGGATCGTGATCAGCGTATCGACCTTGGCCCGCAGTTCATCGGCGGCCTTCTCGGCCACGAGCTTGCGCCGGTTGCCCTCGAACGAGAATGGCTTGGTCACCACCCCGATCGTGAGCGCTCCGAGCTCCTTGGCGATCTCGGCCACAACCGGCGCCGCACCCGATCCAGTGCCACCGCCGAGGCCGGCGGTGATGAAGACCATGTCCGAGTCGCGCAGCGCATCGGCGATCTTCTCGGTGTCCTCCTCGGCCGCCCGCTGGCCGATCGACGAGTCGCCCCCGGCACCCAGGCCGCGGGTCATCTTGTCGCCGATCCGGATCTTGTGCGGAGCATCGCTCTGGAGGAGAGCCTGCGCGTCCGTGTTGCAGGCGATGAACTCGACGCCCATCATCTCGGCCCGGATCATTCGGTTGACCGCGTTGCTGCCGCCACCACCGACACCGACGACGCGAATGAGGGCGAAGTTCTCGGAATCGGATCGGAGCGGCATCACGGTTCCTCCGGCGGCCCGCAAACGGGCCGAGTCGATCGGGTCATGAGCCGTCGAGCGAGTCGGCTCGGACGGTCGTTTACATTTCCTCGGGGAGCGTCCGGGCAGTATACCGTCGCGTCAAGGCCGTGGCACATCGATGTTCAGCTACGGGAAGAGGTTGCGCAGCGCGTCCCGGATCCGACCGAAGAGGCCGCCGGCCGGCGTCGAGTCGTAGCGGATCGGTTCACCCGACATCGTCACGGCGGCGCCCCAGCGGAGCAGCCCGATGGCCGTGCAGTAGGCCGGCGTCATCAGGTTGTCGACGAGGCCCCCGACACCAGTCGGCCCGGCGATCCGGACCGGCATCTCGAGGACCTCCCGGCCGAGCTCGGCCAGGCCGGCCAGCTGGGATGCGCCGCCGGTCAGGGCGATTCCGGCCGGAAGCATGACGTGGCCGCTGGCCTGCATCTCATTGCGCACGAGCTCGAGGGTCTCGCGGCAGCGGGCCTCGATGATCTGGCACAGCTCCATCCGGCTGACCGAGCGGCCTGCCTCGTCGCCCAGGACGCTCACGTTGATCATCTCGTCGGCGTCGACCGAGCGCAGGTCGCACGTCCCGTGGCGGACCTTGAGCTCCTCGGCCACCTGCAGGCTGGTCTTCAGGACCGCCGCGATGTCCATCGTCACGTTGTTCCCGCCAACCGGCAGGACGCAGGTGTGGAACGGCGAGCCGTCGGAAAACAGGGCGATGTCGATCGTGCCGGCGCCAATGTCGGCCACGCCCACGCCGAGCTCCTTCTCGGTCTCGGTCAGGACCGCCTCGGCCGAGGCCAGCGAGCTGGCGACCAGCTCGTCGATCTTCACGTCGGCGGCCATGACGCACTTCTGGAGGTTCTGGACGGCAGTGGCCGCGGCGGTGACGATATGCGTCTCCACCTCGAGCCGGATCGCGCTCATCCCCAGTGGATCTTTGACCCCCTCCTGGCCATCGACGACGAAACCGCGGGGCAGGACATGAAGGACTTCACGATTCGACGGGATCGACACGGCCCGGGCAACCTCGGTCGCCCGGTTGACGTCCTCCCGGCTGACCTCGCGATCATGCCCGCTGACGGCAACCGCTCCGCGCGAGTTCTGCGACTCGACGTTCTGGCCGCCCACGCCCACGAATGCCCGATCGATCTTCCAGCCCGACAGGCGCTCGGCCTGCTCGACGGCCTGGGCGATCGAGTTGATCGTCTGCTCGATGTTGACGACCACGCCCTTCTTCAGGCCGGTCGCCGGGACCGTGCCCTTGCCAATGATCGTCAACGCGCCATCGGCGCTGACCTCGCCGATCAGCGCACAGACCTTGGTCGTACCGACGTCGATCCCGACCAGGACCGCCTCTCGTTCCACGCTTTCGTCGTCCCCTTTACAGGAAGTGCCGTCGAATCAGGGCCAGGTTCTGGAAGATCCGTGGCCCGAACGTGACGAGGGCCACGAGGTACAGGTCCAGGCCGAGCCGATCGCCGAGATAGGTGAGCAACACGGCCACGACCGCATTGGTGATGAAGCCACTAACGAAGATCCGATTGTCGTAGACGCCGTCCAGCTCCGCCCGGACCGCGCCGAGGACCGAGTCGAGTGCCGCAACGATGGCAACTGCCGAATAGCGGGCGAACTCGAAGCTGACGTTGACCTTGAGGAGGAGTCCCAGCAGGACGCCGAGGCCAAGGCCTGCCAGGGGTAGGAGCACGCGCGAGGGCCCTCCAGCCGGTGCGTTTCGGCAAGGCTACCAGACCGTCGACGCGGTCGAGGCGCGGCTCGACCGTGGCCCGCTCGGCTTGCACCGGCGCAGGCAGCCCGCCGGCCAATCACGGCTTGGCCTTCGTCGTATACGTCCCGTTCTGCGCATCGGCCAGGATGACCGACTCGATCGTGGGCTCCCGGCCGGCGATCAGGCTCTTGAGCAGCCGGACCTGGTCGGGGATGATGCTCGGCGGCCGCAGGCTGGTCGTGTAGAAGCCGAAGACCGCGGTCCACAGGCCGGGCACGGCCTTGATCGTGAACCCCTGGTCATCGGTCAGGGTCACGACCAGGCCGTTGGCGGCCGAGCCGAGGTCGGCCGGCGTGAGCGAGCCCAGCCGCGTCGCGGCGTCGAAGGCGACCGGGTCGATCGATGACCCGATGCTGACTGCCCCGGCGACCCGGGCGTCGGTGATCGTGGGCAGGCCATTGGGCAGTGGGGCGCTGTCGGCCAGCTGGACGAACGCGACCCCGCTGGCATCGACCAGGAAGCGACCGCCGCCCGTCTGCCAGACGAGGATCGGCTGGCGCTCGACGAGGTCAACCCGGATCGTGTTCGGCAGGACCACGCGCACCTCGGCCGAGCGGACCGCCGGGAGGCCGACCAGGCGCGTCGCGAGGTCGTCGGTGCGCAGGGTCACCAGGTTGGTCCCGTCGCTGATCCCGAGCAACGCGGTCACGTCCGAAGCGCTTGTCCAGGTCGCTCCCTGCAGGTCGACCCGGTGATAGGCAAACACGGGCGAGGCACCCATACCGTAGATCGCCAGGCCGGCCAGGACGAGGACGAGGGCAGCCAAGGCCCGGGTGCGCGACAGGAGGGCCGACGATCGTCGGATCGGCCGCCCCGTGCGCGGCTGGCTCACCCGCCGGGTTGGCAGCCGGCTCATCGGGGCAGGTCGCCCGGGGCCAGTCGGCGCCGGATCCGGCCCGCCCAGCGCTCCTGCCCGAGGTCGACGATCCGGCCGGCGACCGCCGCGAAGTCGTAGCCCCCGGCGGCGGCCATCGCTGGGAAGAGACTGATCGGGGTAAAGCCCGGGATCGTGTTGATCTCAGACAGGTAGACCGAATCGCCCTCGACCAGGAAGTCGAGCCGGGCGAAGCCCTCGGCGCCCACTGCCCGATAGGCATCGCGGGCGATCTTCAGGATCGTCGCCCGCTGGCGCGGCTCGAGCTCGGCGCTGGGCGAGGTCCGGGACAGGCCCGCCGTGTACTTGGCCGCGTAGTCGTAGAACTCGTGGCCCGACAGGATCTCGCCCGGGCCGTACAGCTCGAGCCGGCCCGGATCGTTGCCAAGGACCGCCACCTCGAGCTCGCGGGCATGCGGCACGTAGCGTTCGACGAGGGCCAGCGCGTCGTGCGCGAAGGCAGCCTCCAGGGCGCCGGCCCGCTCGCCCGGATCATGGGCAATGGTCATCCCCACGGAGCTGCCGAGCCGGGCAGGCTTGACGATCAGGCGGGGATCGCCCGTGCCGGCGGCGAACGCTTCGAGCTCGGCCACGACGCCTGCCGGGTCGGCCAGCCAGCGCCGCGCGGAGACCTCGCGCCAGTCGACGACCGGCAAGCCCAGGCCACGGACGAGCCGCTTGAAGAGCGCCTTGTCCATCCCGATTGCCGAGGCCGCCACGCCCGACCCGGTATACGCCACGTCGGCTGCCTCGAGCAACGCCTGGACGGCGCCATCCTCGCCGAACGGACCGTGGAGGGCGATGAAGACGACCGGTCGGGGCTGCTCGGCCGCCAGCCGCTCGAGGACAGCGCCACTGGTCAGCGGACCATCCGCGCCGAGGGCCGCGGGATCGTCGTAATCGGCCGGGACGAGTGCTGCGTCGACCCCGCCCGGCAGGCGCCACCACCGGCCGTTGAGGTCGATCAGGACCCGGCTCACCTCGCGACCGAGGTGTTCGAGGGCGCCGGCGACGGCCAAACCCGAGATGATCGAGACATCGTGCTCGGCTGATGGTCCGCCGAGGAGGACGACGACCGGCAATGGTGGGCTCATTGGGCAGCCTCCGAATCCCAGTCGCCCCAGTCGCCGAGGTAGACGACCTCTTGCTCGAGCTCGATCCCGGCCCGGCGGCCCACCTCGGCCCATACCCGGTCGGCCAGCCGGCGCATGTCGCTCGCCGTTCCCTTGCGATCGTTCACCAGGAAGTTCGCATGCTTTTCGCTGACTGCTGCCCCGCCGATCCGGAGGCCCTTCAGGCCGGCCGCCTCGATCAATGCCCCGGCCGACTGGGGCAGCGGGTTGCGGAACCACGAGCCCGCGCTGGGGGTGCCCAGGGGCTGGTGTTCCTGGCGCCAGTGCTTGATTGCCTCGAGGCGCGCCTTGATTTCGTCGGTTGAGGCCGGCTCGAGGTGGAATACGGCCGCCAGGACGATTTCCGGCGGGCCCTCCGGCTGAGCATGCTTCAGGCGGCTGTCGCGGTAGCCGAGCTCGAGCTCGGCCGGCGTCAGCTGCTGCTCGCTGCCATCGGCAGCGAGCAGCCGGGCCGTCTCGAGGACGGCGGCCGTGTTCGACTCGTGAGCACCAGCATTCGCCCAGACCGCGCCACCGACCGTGCCCGGGATGGCCAGGCCGAATTCGAGTCCGGACAACCCCGCGCCCTGGCTGACCGTGGCCACTCGGGCCATCGGAACGCCGGCCTCGGCGATGAGGCTCTGGCCGACGACTTCGATCCCCTCCGCCCGGTCCTGGATCACCAGCCCGCGGATCCCGGCATCGGCGATCAGCACGTTGCTGCCGCGCCCCAGGACGGTGTGGGCCAGGCCGCGCGAGCGGGCGAACTGGACGAGCTTGCGCAGCTCGAAGCCGTTGTGGGCGACCGCGAACAGATCGGCGGGTCCACCCAGCCGGACCGTGGTGAAGCGGGCCAGGGGCTCGTCGCGCGAGGTCTTCACCCCGATCCGGCGCTGGATGTCGGTGCCGATCGAGAGTGCGTCGAACGGGGTCCGCCTCTCGCTGACCTGGCTCATCCGGCGAGCTCGCCACGGGCCCGCCGAAGGATCGCGGCCGGCTCGGGAAAGGGCCGCCGCTCGGCCGCCGCCAGGACCAGGTCGGCGACCGCAGCCGCCGCTGCGGGGCGACCCAGGGCGCGCGACGCCGCCGCCATCGCGTTGTGCGCGGTCGGGTCATCGAGAATCGCCGCGGCATGAAGCAGGGACTCGGCATCGAACTGGTCATCCTCGATCAGGCGGGCCGCGCCGGCCTGAACGAGGGGTAGTGCGTTGGCGCGCTGGTGACCGGCCGCGTGGGGGTATGGCACAACCACGAGCGGCCGGCCAAGCGCCGTTGCCTCGGCCAGGGTGGAGCTGCCCGCCCGGCCCACGATCAGATCGGCGGCGACCAGGGCCTCGGTCATCTCTGCCCGCAGGAACGGGTAGGGCCGATAGCGATCCCGGACGGCGGCCGGCAGAGCCTCGCGACCGGCCAGGGCGGCCGAGTAGCCCGCGTCACCGGTGACGTGGATGAGGTGAACCCGCTCGACGAGCCGGGTCAGCGCTCCGGCCACCGCTGCATTGAACCGGCGGACGGCCTGCGATCCGCCGAAGATCAGGAGCAGCCGGCCGCCCGGCGGTACGCCGAATCGGTCGCGGGCAGCGATCGGGTCGATCCTGGCCAGGTCCCGGATCGGGGTGCCGGTCTCGAAGCAACGGCCGGGCGCGAGGCCAAGGGCGGAGCAGGTCGCCGCGTTCGAGACGGCGACCGCGCCGGCCAGCCGGGCCGTGGCCCGGACGCTCCGGCCGGGAATCACGTTGCCTTCCCACAGGACGACCGGAATGCGCAGGGCGCTCGCCGCCAGGAGGATTGGGATGGCCACGTAGCCACCGGTCGTGAAGATCGCGGCCGGGCGCTCCCGGACGAGGAGCGCGGTGGCCTGGGGCACGGACAGGGCCAGGCGGCCGGGATCCAGGACGAGGTGGATCGAGCGCTCGGTGCTGCGCAGCGAACGGAGGGCGAGCCGCCGAATCGGAATCCCGGCGGCCGGCACGATCCCGGCCTCGAGGCCGCGATGTCCCCCCAGCCAGGTGAGCTCCGGTTCGGCCGGGCTAGCCCGAAGTGAGTGGGCGACGGCCAGAGCGGGGTAGATGTGCCCGCCCGTTCCGCCGCCCGCGATCAGCAGACGCATCGTTCCAGGTGCCTCGTTCCACGGTTTCGCGCGAGATCGATAGGAGGATTCCAACGGCCGCCAGGCTGATCGACAGCGACGAACCACCGGCGCTGATGAACGGCAGGGTGATCCCGGTGATCGGGATGAGGGCCACCACCACCGCGATGTTGATGAACGCCTGGATACACAGCCAGGCCGTGATCCCGGCAGCGAGCAGCGCTCCGAAGGTGTCCGGCGCGGCCAGCGAGATTCGGACGCCCTGGTAGGCCAGGATGATGAACAGGGCAATCACGATGCCGGCCCCGACCAACCCGAACTCCTCGCCGATCACGGCAAAGATGAAGTCGTTGCTGGCGTTCGGCAGGGCGATCCCGCCGGCGACCTGGCTCTGGCCCAGGCCGGCCCCGAAGATCCCGCCAAGACCCAGGGCAAGGAGTCCCTGGATCGCGTGGTAGCCCGCACCCGAGGTGTCCTGCCAGGGGTTGAGCCAGATCCGGATCCGCTCGAGCTGGTAGCCGTGGAGCAGGAACGCCGTGACCCCGGTCACGCCCAGCCCGGTCAGGGCGGCGAGGTGGGCCATGTTGCCGCCGGCGATGAAGAGCATGAACAGGCCGGTCAGGGCGATGACTGAGGCCGTCCCGAGGTCGGGTTCGGCAATGACCAGCAGGACGAGCGGCACGTAGATCAGCAGGAACGGCACGAATCCCTTCCAGAAGCTTCGGACCTCGGTGCCCCGTTTCGCCAGCCAGTGAGCGAGGTACACGACGAGCGCCAGCTTGGCCACCTCGGCCGGGTGGACCGCCGGCAGGGAGCCGACCTGCAGGAAGCGGGCCGAGCCACCGACCACCCGGTTGAAGGCCGGCACGAAGACGAGGACGAGGAGGACGATCGCGCCGATGTAGAGCGGGATCGACAGGAGCCGCAGTCGGCGGTAGTCGACCCGGATCATCGCCATCATCGCGACCAGGCCGAGGGCTCCCCAGACGACCTGCGGACCGACGATCGCGAACGAGTTCGCCGAGCCGGCGTAGGCCTGCATCGCCGACGACGAGTAGACCATTAGGACGCCCATCGCGGTGAGGGCCACGACCGCGACCAGAACGACGTAGTCCGGAGCGTGCGTCTCCCGTCGGACCACGTTGGGCGCGCCCCGGCGGGCTGTGGCGCGGTTCCGGACCGTGGGCTTGACCAGGCTGGTAACAACGCTCATCGCTCCTCCTTACCGCTCCGCGGCGGCCCGTCATGGTCCTCGGCCAGGGCGACGACCGCCGCCGTAAATGCCCGTCCGCGGGCCTCGTAGTCGCGGAACATGTCGAAGCTGGCCGCGGCCGGACTCAGCAGGACGGTGGCCCGAGGGACCCCGTCAGGATCCTCCGGTCGGGCGGTGGCCAGGCCCGCCCGGATCTCGCGGGCGATCGCGTCGGCCCGCCGGACTGCGATCTCGAGCGTGGCGGCCCGTTCGGTCCGGACCAGGCCGGCGGCCCGGAACAGGTGCTCCAGGGTTGGGCCGCTCTCGCCGATCAGTACGGCGGCGGCGGCCCGCTCGGCGACGACCGTCGCGAGCTCCGAGAGGTCGATCCCCTTGTCCCGGCCGCCGGCAATCAGGACGATCGGTGCCGGGTACGCCCGAAGCGCGGCGATCACCGCGTCGGGCTGGGTCCCCTGCGAGTCGTTGACGAAGCGCACCCCGGCCAGCTCGCCGACCGGCTCCAGGCGATGCGCGACCCCACGGAAGGACGAGCTGGCCGCCCGGATCGCATCGGGCGCCAGGCCGAACAGGAGACCGACGCTGATTGCGGCCAGGGCGTTCGAGACGTTATGACGGCCGGGCATGGGCAGCTCGGCGAGAGGCAGGATCCGGCCGCCCGGTCCGGTCGCCGCGGTCCCGCCTCCGGCCAGCGGCAGGCGCTCGACGGCATCCGCCACGATCCAGTCATCGACGATCCCGACCCCGCCGGCCATTGGCCGCTCGAGCCGGTAGATGACATCGGGCGCCGTGCCCAGCCCGGCATAGGCGGCAACGGTCGGATCGTCCGCGTTCAGGACGAGCGCTCCATCGGGGTCCACGAGTTCGGCCAGGCGGCGCTTCACCCGGCGGTAGGCCTCGAGGCTGCCGTGGCGGTCAAGGTGATCCGAGGTGACGTTGGTGTAGACGGCGACATGGGTCCCGCGTGACAGGGTCGGCAGCTGCAGCTCGGATAGCTCGACTACCACCCGGTCGTCCGGTCGGAGCTCGAACAGGCGCTCGACGAGGGGCCGGCCGATATTGCCGCCGAGGACGGCCCGGTGGCTGGGGTCGGCCGCAAGGAGGTGCTGGATCAGCGCCGAGGTCGTCGTCTTGCCCTTTGTGCCGGTCACCCCGATCGTGGGGGCCGGGCACAGGCGCAGGAAGAGGTCCACTTCCGAGACGATCGCCGGCGCCTGCGGATCGCCGGCCGCCCGCGCCGCGACGAGGGCCTGGAGGACCGACCGGAGGCGCGGCTCGGTCGTCGGGAAGTCGGGCGAGATCGCCGGCGACGCAGTGATCAGGGCCGTGCCCCGGAGTGCCTCCGCCGGATCGACCGCCGGGCCGCTGAGCAGGCGGACCAGCCGGCCCTCGAGTCGCTCGATCGAATCGGCCAACTCGACCGCCGGCCGGCCGTCGTAGACGGTGACCTCGGCCCCGGCATCAGCCAGGAAACGGGCCAGCGCCACGCCACTGCGGGCCAGGCCCAGAACGGCGATCGGCCGGCCGGCCAGGGCACCCGACTGGATCGCGGCCAGGCTCAGCCGATCCGGGTCGATGGTCAGCGCGATCATGCCAGCTCGTGGATCGAGGCGAGGAACAGGGTCACCCCAATCAGCCCGGCCAGGACGCCCACGATCCAGAACCGGACGGTGATCTTCTCCTCGTCCCAGCCCGACAGCTCGAAGTGGTGATGGATCGGGCTCATCCGGAAGATCCGCCGGCCGCCGGTCGCCTTGAAGTAGGCGACCTGGATGATCACCGAGCCGGTCTCGACGACGAAGACCAGCCCGATCAGGGGCAGTACCACGATCTGGCCGGTGATCAGGGCGGTGACCGCGAGGCAGGCACCCAGTGACAGTGAGCCCGAATCACCCATCAGGACCTGGGCGGGATGGACGTTGAACCAGAGGTAGCCCACAGTCGCACCGATGATGATCGCGCAGAGCAGGGCCAGGTTCGGCTGGTGGGGCACGTTGAGCAGAGCGATGATCATGTACGCGACGAAGGCAAACGCGGTCGTCCCACCGGCCAGGCCGTCAAGGCCGTCGGTGATGTTCACGCCGTTGCTGGTGGCGACGATGGCGAATGCGGCGAAGACGATCCAGAGTGGGGCCCCAATCACGACGTCGCCCGCGAACGGCACCCGGATCGCGTCGATGTTGAAGTGGCGCTGGATGTACAGCGCGGCAAGGACGGCGACGAGGATCTGCCAGATCAGCTTGTGATGGGCCCTGATGCCGTCGCCGGTCCTGACGTTCAGGTAGTCGTCGAAGGCGCCCAGGGCGGCCACGCCAAGCAGGGCGGCCAGCGGTGAATAGGTGTCCGGCGTGTTGGGGCCGACGGCACCCAGCAGGACGGCCACAGCGGCGACAACGAGGACGATCAGGATCCCCGCTCCGGTGGGAGTGCCCTCCTTGAGATAGTGGCTCTCGGGGCCCTCCTCGCGGATGTGCTTGCCGAAGCGGAGCTGGCGGGCGAACCGGATGTACGGCGGCATCAGCACGACGACGAGCAGGAACGCGATCAGCAGGCCCTGGATCAGCTCGATCGTCCCGATCGTCATGGGCCGAGCTCGATCCGGAGGTCCTCGACAAGCCGCTCCAGGCCGATCCCGTTGGATGCCTTGACCAGGACGACGTCGCCCGGTGCCAGCCGCGGCCGGAGGGCCTCGAGCGCTGCCTGGCCGTCCGCCACCTCGATCACCCGGCCCGAGATCATGCCCGCGGCCCGGGCTGCCCGGCCGATCGGCTCGGCACCTCGGCCGACAACGATCAGCAGGTCGGCCACGCCGGCGGCAACCCGGCCAACCTCGAGATGGCCGGCCTCGTGATGGTCGCCCAGCTCGAGCATCTCACCGAGGACCGCCACCCGCCGGCCGGGCAGGTCGGCCAGAACCGCCAGAGCCGCCCGCATCGACGCCGGCGCAGCGTTATAGCTGTCGTCCAGGATCGTCACATCCCCCAGACGGACCAGGTCGCCCCGGTGCGTCGCCGGTGGGCGGACGGCCAGGCCCGCGGCGATCTCATCGACGCCGAGGCCGGCGGCGATGCCCACGGCCGCCGCCGCCAAGGCGTTCTGGACGGCATGACGACCGAGGCTCGGCACGGAGATCGGGCGGCGTCCGGTAGCTGTTCGCAGGACGAAGCGCATCCCGGCCGCACCGGCCGACTCAACCGAGTCGGCCGTCACATCGGCCGCCGGCCCGAAGCCATAGGTCAGGACCCGGGCCGCCGTCCGGTCGGCCATTCGGGCGACCCGTTCATCGTCCGCGTTGAGGACGGCCGTGCCGCCGGTCGGGAGTGCCTCGACGAGCTCGGCCTTGGCCCGTTCGATTGCCTCGATCGTCCCGGCTCGCGACAGGTGAACCAGTTGGACCGCCGTCACGACACCGATCTGGGGCCGACCGATCCGGGCCAGGTCGGCGATCTCGCCTCCAACGTACATGCCCATCTCCAGGACGAGCGCCTCGTCCTGCCGATCGAGGCGCAGGACGGTCAAGGGCAGGCCGATCTCGTTGTTCTCGTTGCCCTCGCTGCGCAGGGTCCGGAAGCGGACGGCGAGGACCGCGGCGACCGCCTCCTTGGTCGAGGTCTTGGCGATGCTCCCGGTAATCCCTACGGTCAGCGGGTCGAAGCGACTGCGCCAGCCGCTCGCGATCGCCCCAAGCGCCTGGACCGGCCGGCTGACCCGGACAACACTGACCTCGCTGAGCACCTCTGCCGGCAGGCCGGGCCGGCTGACCAGGATCGCCGCCGCCCCGTTGGCGACGGCCTCGGCGAGATGCTCGTGGCCGTCGGTCCGCTCCCCGGGCAGGGCCACGAACAGGTTGCCGGGCCTGACCCGGCGGGAATCGACGGCCGCGCCGCGGATCCCCCGGCGGGCATCGTGAACGAGGAGGCCACCGCTCAGTCGGGCGAGCTCGGTCGCGTCGAGCGACTCGCTCCCCGGAGGCGGCGGCGAGCCGGGCGGGTCGGTCACAGTGGCCAGTGTCCCACGACCCGCGGTCACGGGTTCGAGCTAGTGGGCGTCCCCGACCCGGCCGGGTGGAGGTCCAGCATCGTCATCGAGTCGGTCGCGATCCGCCGGAACAGCTCGTAGGACTCGACGGCAAGGGGCAGGTTGCCCTGCTGGATCACGAGTGGCTTGCCCTCATGGATCTCCACCGCGATCACCAGGTCCGGGGCATTCCGTCCGATGTAGCCGATGAACGTGTTGTTGAATCGACTGGTCATCCAGCCGCCCAGACCCTTGTTCATGTGTGGATCCCAGATCTGGGCCGTGCCCGTCTTGCCCCCGATCAGGTAGCCCTTGACCAGCGTCCCGGCGGCATACCACGGGACGGTATGGACCACGTACGACATCAGGTTGGTCAAAGTCGCGGCGATGGTCGGGGAGATCACCTGGGCGCCGGGCGTCGGCGCGACCGGCTGGTTGCCGATCGCAGCCACGACGTGGGGCGTGACCAACTTACCCCCGTTGACCATGGCCGAATAGGCGGTCGCCAGCTGGATGAGGGTCACGGCGACCCCCTGGCCGAAGGCGGCGTTGGCCAGGTCCAGCTGGTACCAGGGTCGGATCGCCGGGTCGTGAACCGTGCCGCCGGCCTCGTCCGCCAGGTCGATCCCGGTCGGCTGGCCGAAGCCAAGTTTGTCCCAGGTCGCCTTGAGGATCGAGGCGGCTCCGTTGGTGGTTGAGGCCAGACCGAGGGCGACCCGCGCGGCGCCCACGTTGCGTGAGAAGGCCAGGACCTTCTCGAACGTGATCCTGCCCATCGGCTTCTTGTCCGAGTCATAGATCCGGGCCGTGCCGTGATCGAGCGACAGGGAGCCGGTATCGTCGACGATGCTGGTCGGGGTGATCGTGCCCTGCTGCAGAGCCGCCAGGGCGGTCAACATCTTGAACACGGAGCCCGGCTCGTAGGGATCGCTGATCACGGGATCGACAAACTCGCCCGAAGCCGTCTGGGCGTAGTTGTTCGCGTCGTACGAGGGGTAGCTCGCCTCGGCGTAGACCTGGCCGGTCTTCGGGTCGATGACGACTGCCGAGACCGACACGGCGCTGTCGGCCACGCCCGCGGCCATGACCTCCTGCTCCACGGCCAGCTGCAGGTTGTCGTCGATCGTCAGGGTGATGTCCTGGCCGGGCGTGCCCGGGTCGACGACCTGGGCCGTGTCGATCAGCGGGCGGCCGCCGATCGAACGGGCCGCCAGGACAATCTTGGGCCGGCCCGCCAGGATGTTCTGGTAGTACTGCTCGATCCCGTACTGGCCTACCCCGTCGCGGTTGACGAAGCCGAGCACCTGGGCCGCCAGCGAGCTATTCGGAGCGCCGCCCACCTGCGGCTCGACCCGGGCGGCCTCGGTCGCAATATCGACCCCGTTGCCAGCCCCCTCCGCCGTGATCGTGGCCTGTAGCCGGTCGGCCGTGGGCTGGTCGAGGTCGTGGGCCAGGATGACGTACGGGCGGTCCGAGTTGAGCTTCTGGTTGAAGGCCGCGGCGTCGGTAGGGTCGAGGCCGATGATTCCGATCAGGTCGTTGGTCAACTGCGTCCGGGCTGCCGCGTCGGAGCCCAGCAGGTTCGGGTTCGCTTCCAGCATGTAGCGGTCGACCGTGGTGGCCATTACCACGGTCCCGCTCCGGTCGTAGATCGTGCCCCGCCGGCTTGGGATCGAGACCTGGGTCAGCGTCTGGTCCTGGGCGCGGGCGGCCAGCATCGGCTGCTGAGCCACCTGCCAATAGGCCAGCCGGGCAACCAGACCGGCGCCGGTCATGATGAAGACAAGCAGGACGAAGAGGAGGCGCCCGCGAGAGTCGGTCCGACCAAGCATCGATCGATCGGGGCTACCGGGCCGGGACGATGAGCGGGTCGCCGAGCTGGTCGAGCCCGAGGTCGATCCCGAGCTTGCGGATCGCCGATGCTCCGCCGAGCCGGTTGAGGTCGCTGATCACCTGCTGGCGCTGTCCCTGGAGCCCCGCCTGCTGGTTCGTCAGCCGGTCGATGTCGACGGCGGTGGTCGAGACCTGGACGGTCTGGGCGAGCGAGAAGAAGCCGAGGACGAAGACGATCGCGATCGCCCCGAGCAGGATTCCAACCCGGTTCGCCTGGCGTCCCGCCCGGACCGCTGTCCGTGCCCGACGGCGCGCGATCGCCGGTGCCGAATCCATCCGGGGCCGCGGCTGGACGGCGGGCGCGGAGCGCGGCAGGGCCGCGGCGCTCGACATTCCTCGAACCCCCGAACGACCGAGCCCGCCGGCCTGCACCGCCATCAGTCAAGCACGGTGTAGCTCAGCCCTTGGCCGGCCGGGCGGAGCTCGAAGCGGACGGCAGATTTGGCCCGGCCGTCCCGGCCGGTATCGTCGCTGTTGATCTGGTTCGGATCGCCCGGCTCGACCTGGCGCTCGTGGAGCTCGTGCTGGCGCCGACCATATGAACGGCGACGGTGCGATTGGTGGTGCTTGCTCATGGGTCTCCTCCCTCTGGCTGACGTCAGGCTGCGAGTCGCTCGGCGGCCCGCAGGCGGGCACTTCGGGCTCGTGGGTTGTCGGCGATCTCGGCCGCCGCTGGGGTGAGCGATGGGCGGGTCACGAGACGCAGGCGGGGCGACCGGCCGCAGACGCAGACCGGAACGCTGGGCGGGCAGACACAACCGCGCCGTTCCGCCTGGAAGAAGCGTTTGACAATCCGATCCTCCAGCGAGTGGTAGCTGAGGACGACCAGCCGGCCGCCCGGCCGGAGCAGGTCGACCGCCGCAGCGAGCGCCTCGTCGAGGGCGTCGAGCTCCGCATTGACGGCGATTCGGAGGGCCTGGAAGACCCGGGTCGCGGGATGAATCCGGCGCCGCCCAGGAATGCCGGCCGGGGCAACCCGGACGATCAGCTCAGCCAGCTCTTCGGCAGTCGTGATCGGGGCTATCTGCCGGGCCGCGACGATTGCCCGGGCGATCCCGGCCGCCTGCGGCTCCTCGCCGTAACGCCGGAAGAGCCCAGTCAGCTCGACGGCGTCAAGAGTCGCCAGGAGTTCCGCAGCGGGGACCCCATGGCTGGGATCGAAGCGCATGTCAAGCGGGCCGCCGGTGCGGATGCCGAAGCCGCGCTCGCGGTCGGCTAGCTGGAAGCCGGACAGCCCGAGGTCGAACAGGAGGCCATCGACTGCGCCGAAGTCGGCCGCCGGCGCGACCGCAGCCAGCTCGCGGAAGTTTGCCTGGCGCAGGACCAGGCGATCACCGAAGCGCGACCCCAGCCGGGCCCGAACCCGGACGATCGCGGCCGGGTCGGCATCGAGGCCAAGCAATCGGCCGTTGGGCGACGACGCTTCCAGGATCCGCTGGGCATGTCCACCGCCGCCGAGCGTCGCGTCGACCTGGAGGCTGCCGGGCGCAGGGGCAAGCATTGTCATGACCTCTTGCACCAGGACCGGCAGATGCCCATCCTCCATGTCTCCTCCGACTCGATTGATGGGTCCAAGCGGACCCTGGAAGCGCGTGAACTGCCCTCGGCGTGACTCAGATCCCCAGTCCGCTGAGGTGTTCGGCCATGGCGTCCGGCGCGTCCATCGCCCGCCGGTACGGATCCCAGCGGTCGGGAGCCCAGATCTCGGCGTGGTCGCGGGCGCCGACGACGACAGCGTCGCCGCTCAGCCCAGCGGCCTCGCGCAGGGTTGCCGGCAGGACGATCCGGCCCTGACGATCGGGCTCGACCTCGTAGGCGCTCGCGAATAACGCCCGGCTGAACGTCCGGGCGTTAGGGTCACCGATGGGCAGGCCACCGACCTTGCCGGCAAGCTCCTCCCAGGCCGACTTCGGGAAGATCGCCAGGCACGCGTCGAGCCAGCGGGCAATGAATGCGCCGCCGTCGAGCTGGACACGGAACTTCGCGGGGACCGCGACTCGTCCCTTGTCGTCCACCGAGTGCCGGTACTCGCCGGTGAACACCGTTCGGGTTTCCCTGTCGTATGTGCTGCGGTGGTGGAGCGGGCGATGCCGCGGACGTCGGATGGGCTGCTGCTCGGTGGCGCTTGTGAGGCCTGGCCCCGGATTTGGGACCACTCCCCACTTGACACCACTTTGTGCCACTTCGGGGTACTATAGCGCCTGACGGGCATCCGTCAATGCACAAACGGGATCGAGCCGGCGACGGTGCAAAGGCAGTACTTTCCGCCCGTTGAGGGCGAGCCGGGACGATGCTAGGGTCAACTCCAGGCGGGCCGAGCGGCCACCTGCGGCGCACCCATGACTAGGGACGGCAGAGGTTCAGATGGCGATCCAGTTGCCCATGGCGCCGCTCCAGCCCGACAGCGAGACAGAGAGGTCGCACCTTGCCAAGGCCCGGATCCGCCGCTGCACGTATCGCCGGCTGATTGTGGTGACTGCCGGTGACGAGCGGATCTACGAGGTCGAGTGCCTGTTCCCCGAGCGCAAGGTGCCGATCCCCCTGGGCGACCTGGAGTCCGCTACCCCGGTCTGCAACGCCTGTACCGCGGCGCACATCTTCCGGCCCGATGAGGACTGATCGGCCCCCTATGGATTAGGC
The DNA here is from genome assembly GCA_003152165.1 of Chloroflexota bacterium. GTDB lineage: Bacteria > Chloroflexota > Limnocylindria > Limnocylindrales > CSP1-4 > Palsa-1033. The sequence goes on along the minus strand of PLZO01000009.1, from coordinate 5,923 downwards.
GCCAGCGAGGCGCCCTGTAAGCCGAGTTCTGTCCCACGATTACTCGCGGGGACGGTCATCCATCTCGACCGCCGGTTGCCCGACGGTTCATGCGGCCGACCCGAGGGCTGGGCAGCGCACCTCTCCCCCGCGCCGGTTGCCCGGCAACGGGTTGCGCCCTCCTATTTGGNNCCGGGTAGAGTTTGCCGCGTTTCACTCCGGCAGCCGAAGCCACCGGACTCGTCTCTGTGGCACTGGTCCTCGCCTCGCGGCGGACGGGCGTTACCCGCTACCCTGCGCTGGGGAGCTCGGACTTTCCTCGAGACGAATCCCGGGGGACCCGCCGCGCGACCATCCGGACGCCTCGCTGGCCGGGGTATCCTACGCCGAAACAGGCGATCCTTGATCGGATGAGCGCGAACACCCGGCCGATCCGCCGCTCCGCCCGCGCACTCGTGGGCATGCTCCTGGCCGTGGCCGTGCTGCTCGGTGGGTGCGACCTGAGTGCCACGGCGGCACAGCCGCGGGCGGCGATCGCGTTCCTCGTCCGCAACGCCACCCACACGATCGCTACCTATCGATTCACGGGCTCGGCCACGCCGGTCGACCTGACCGACCCGCTCAATGCCTGCGCGGAGACGACGATCGTCACCACGTGGGATCGAAGCTGGACGTTCGAGGTCAACGGCAACAAGGTGGTGGCCTCCACCGACTCGACCGATCTCCAGCCGGGCGCCAACGCCCGCGATGGGCTGACGGTCATCGTGATCATCGATTCCGGCGGGACCCGTACGGCCGAGGTTCACCCCGGTTCACCCAATGCCGGCGACACGGCCGCGCCCAGCAGCTGCGACTAGGCCGGATCGGGCCTTCGGACCACGACGGGTGGGCCACCGGCGCGGACCCGGTCGATCGCCTCATTGGCCAGGGCATCGGCTGCCGAATTCTGGGCCCGCGGCACGTGGTTGGCGGTCCAGCGCCGGAACCGGGCGAGGGAGGCCCGAACTTCGGCGTGGAGCGGCACGATCTTGAGGTCCTTGACCCGCCAGCGCCCGTTCACCTGCTCCACGATCAGCTTCGAGTCGAGGAGCAGGTCCACCTCGGTCGCGCCGAGCTCGAGGGCAAGGGCCAGGGCCCGGACCACGCCAACGTACTCGGCCACGTTGTTCGTGCGCACGCCCAGGTACTCGCTGATCGTGGCCATGGGTCGGGCCAGTGGATCGCGCGAACCGGGCTTCGAGGCGTCAATCAGAACCGCTCCCGACGAGGCGGGCCCAGGGTTGCCCTTGGCCGCGCCATCGGTGCGCACGATCAGGCGCAGGCCGGCTGACTTCGGGCCGACTTCGACTGGATCGAAGAGACCGCTCAGGCCTGACGCTCGACGATCGCTGCCGATACTTCGAGGATCGCCCGGGTCACCTCGATCCCGCGCGGACAGGCGTCGGTGCAATTGAAGATCGTGCGGCAGCGCCACACGCCGTCCTGATCGGCCAGGATCTCGAGGCGCTCGTCGGCGCCCTCGTCACGCGAGTCGAAGATGAAGCGGTGGGCCTGGACAATCGCGGCCGGACCAACGTAGTCCGGCTGGGCCCAGAACGACGGGCAGGACGACGTACAGGCGGCGCACAGGATGCATTTCGTGGTGTCGTCGTAACGAGCTCGTTCCTCTGGCGATTGGCGCCGCTCGCGGGTGGGCGGCGGGCCAGCCGTGATCAGGAACGGCTGGACGCTGCGGTACTTGGCGAAGAAACCGTCCATGTCCACGACCAGGTCCTTGATCACGGGCAGGCCGGGCAGCGGCGCCACGCTGATCCGGCGTCGGCCGAGCTGCTCCACCCGGATCTTGCAGGCCAGCCGGTTGCGGCCGTTGATGAGCATCGCGTCCGAGCCGCACACGCCGTGGCCACACGACCGACGGAACGTCAGCGAGCCGTCGACCTTGTACTTCACCCGGTGGAGCAGGTCCAGGACACGGTCTATCGGCTCGGCCTCAACCGAGTATGAGACCCAGTGCGGTCCGGCGTCCCGCTCCGGGTCGTAGCGCAGGATTCGCAGATCAACCTGCATCGCGGGCAGTCAACCTCGTAGGTTCGGGCTGGAGTCGGGCTAGTACGTGCGCGGCTTCGGTTCGAAGCGGGTGATCGTGACCGGCTTGTAGGCCAGCCGCGGCCCGCCTTCGGCCCGATAGGCCAGGGTGTGGCTCAGGAAGTTGACGTCGTCACGCTCCGGGTAATCCTCGCGGGCGTGAGCGCCGCGGCTCTCCTTGCGGGCCAGCGCCGAGACGACTGTCGTCTCGGCACAGTCGAGCAGGTAACCGACCTCGCGCGCCTCGAGCAGGTCGGTGTTGAAGACGGTGCCCTTGTCGTCAACGTGAACCCGACTGTAGCGCTCCTGGAGCTCCCGGACCCTGGGCAGCGCGGCCGACAGCAGCTCCTCGGTCCGATAGACACCGACGTTGTCCATCATCACGTCCGCCAGGTCGGACCGGATCCGGGCGGCATTCTCGCCGCTTGAACGTGCGGAGATCGCCCGGAGCTCGGCCCGGACGGGCTCGATCGCGTCCTCGGTCAATTCGGGCAGGTCAACCCCGCGGACATCACGGGCCATCTGCCGCCCGGCCCGGCGGCCGAAGACGAGCAGGTCCACCAGCGAGTTCGTGCCCAGTCGATTCGCCCCGTGAACGCTGACGCAGGCACACTCGCCGGCGGCGTACAGGCCCGGCACGATCGTCCTGTCCGCGTCGCGGATGACCCGGGCGTGGAGGTCCGTCGGGATGCCGCCCATGGCGTAGTGGGCCGTGGGTTGGATCGGGACCGGCTCACTGATCGGCTCGACGCCCTGGTAGATCCGGGCGAATTCGGTGATGTCGGGCAGCTTCTCCTCGATCACCTTTCGGCCGAGGTGGGTGACGTCGAGATAGACGTAGTCCTTGCCGCCGATCCCGCGTCCGGCCCGGATCTCCATGGTGATCGCCCGGCTGACCAGGTCGCGTGGGCCGAGCTCCATCAACGTCGGCGCATAGCGGGCCATGAACCGCTCGCCGGAATCGTTGCGCAGGTAGCCGCCTTCGCCGCGGGCCGCCTCGGACAGCAGGATTCCCAGGCCCACGATGCCCGTCGGATGGAACTGGTAGAACTCCATGTCCTGGAGCGGCACGCCGTGGCGATAGGCCAGGGCGACCCCATCGCCGGTGAGCGACCAGGCGTTCGAGGTGATCCGGAACATCCGGCCGAAACCCCCGGTCGCCAGCAGGACAGCCTTGGCCCGGAACGCACGGAGCTCGCCGTCGGCGATGCGATAGGCCACAACCCCGGCGGCCCGACCGCCGGCCCCGGCCTCACCACCGTCGAACAGCAGGTCCACGACGTGGTATTCGTCGAAGAACTGGACCCCCACCTTGATGCACTGCTGGTAGAGGGTCTGCAGGATCATGTGTCCCGTCCGGTCCGCGGCGAAGCACGACCGGCGGACGGGTCCCTCGCCGAAGTTCCGGGTGTGGCCACCGAAGCGACGCTGGTCGATCTTGCCGTCCGCGGTCCGGTTGAAAGGCAGGCCCATGTGCTCGAGCTCAATCACCGTCTCGATCGCCTCTCGAGCGAGGACCTCGGCGGCATCCTGATCGGTCAGGTAATCACCGCCCTTGACCGTGTCGAACATGTGCCACTCCCAGTGGTCCTCCTCGTGGTTGCCCAGGGCGGCACACACTCCACCCTGGGCGGCCCCGGTGTGCGAGCGGGTCGGGTACAGCTTGGTGAGGACTGCCGTGGGAACGCCGGCCTGGGCCAGTTCCAGGGCCGCCCAGAGGCCGGCGCCGCCGGCACCAACGATCAGCGCATCGAAGTCCTGGTCCATGGCGGCGCGCTCAGCCGGTCGGCTTGGGCAGGGTCACGATCACGATCGTGCCGAAGGCGAACAGGACCAGCCCCAGGAGGTAGAAGGCCATCATCACGGCCATTCGGACCGCCCCCTTTAGGTAGTCGCCGACGACGATCCGGATGCCCAGGATCGCATGCACGAGCACGACGATCACGAACAACCAGTCGTTAGCCCGCCAGAACAGGCTGCTCCAGCGGACGTTGGCGATGAACGCCGCGGTCTGGTCCTTCGGGTCGTACAGGACGTGCAGGATCAGGAAGTGGCTGAGGGACAGGACGAAGAGGGCCAGGCCGGTCAGCCGCATCAGGTACCAGACGGTGCGCTCGGCGCCCCGTCGCGTGGGCCGCGGGCTGCCCGACTGGGAATAGCGCTGGGTCATCTCGGAGCCTCCCTACACCGCGAAGATGGGCTTGAGGATCACGAAGGCGACCGGCAGGCCGACGATCATGAACAGGGCCCAGTTGAGGTACCACAGCTGGCGGTGGTAGCGGGTGAAGACGGGCCAGAAGTCCATCACGATGATCCGCAGGCCGTTGAGCGCGTGATACAGGAGCGCCGCGCCGAGGAGCGTCTCGCCGATCCGACCGATCGGGCTGGCGTAGATCTGGAGGACCGTGTCATAGGCACTCGGATTCGCCCCGGACAGGAAGATGTCGACGATATGGAAGATCACGAACACCCAGATCGCGACGCCCGAGATCCGATGGAATGCCCAGGCCAGCATCCCTTCTTGGCCGCGATAGCGGATCAGCACGGGTCCTCCCTGGCGAACTGGGGGTAGGGCAGCCGGGCGAGCCCGGATGCAGGTCCTCGGGCGGCCATTCTAGCCCGAACGCGGGTCCCGCCCGAACCGCCCGCCGGCAAGACGGGTTGCGCGCGCGACCTCGGACCGCGACGGCGAACCCAGCCACCGATGGCGCGGTACCATCCCCTTCCCGGTGGCCAGTCGCGGACGCCCCAGCCAGGACCTCGCCCCCGCAACCACTTGCCTGGCCGTTCGAGGAGACCCACCCGCGTGAAGATCCAGGAAGCCGACGCCAAGTCCCTGCTGATCGCGCAGGGACTGCCGGTGCCCGGCTGGGAGGTCGTTCGGTCGGCTATCGAAGCGCGCCGGGCTTCCGAACGCGCTTTCGCGGCTGGAGCCTCGCTGGTCGTGGTCAAGGCCCAGGTCCTGGTCGGTGGACGGGGCAAGGCCGGCGGGGTCAAGGTGGTCCATGACCCAGCGGCAGCAGAAGCGGTCGCGGCGGCGATCCTGGCCCTCGAGATCAAGGGCATACCAGTCCGCAAGCTCCTGGTCGGGCCGGCCGCCGACATCGTGCGCGAGTACTACCTCGGCGCGATCCTGGACCGGGTGAGCCGGCGGATCGTGGTCATGGCGTCGGCCGAAGGCGGAGTCGAGATCGAGCAGGTCGCCAAGGTCAATCCGGCCGCCATTCACCGGCTTGAGGCCCACCCCCATCTTGGCCTGCTCGATTGGCAGGCCCGCCAGCTCGCCTTCGCGGTCGGCCTCGGCGGCCCGCACCTGCGCGAGTTCGTGGGGATCGCGAAGGGCCTCGTGGCGACGATGCTGGCCAACGACGCCGACCTGGTCGAGGTCAATCCGCTTGCGACCGTGCACGAGGCGGCAGCCGACGGGATGACCGTGGAGCGGCTGGCTTGCCTCGACGCGAAGATCACCCTGGACGATTCGGCCCTCTTCCGGCACCCCCAGCTGGAGGCGCTACGGGACCTCGACGAGGAGGATCCGGCCGACCGGCAGGCGCGCGAGGATGGCATCAACTTCATCAAGCTCGACGGCTCCATCGGCTGCATGGTCAACGGCGCCGGCCT
>PLZO01000009.1:0-195 GCA_003152165.1 Chloroflexota bacterium | reverse complement strand
TCGTCCGGATCGTCGGCACGAATGCGGCGGAGGCGGCGGCCCTGCTTGAGGCGAACCACTTTGCCACGGCGTCCAGCCTGGATGACGCGGCCGCCAAGGCGGTCGGTGCGGCAGCGGCCACCGCCGGGTCAAGCCGATGAGCATCCTCGTTGGTCGCGATACCCGCCTGGTGGTCCAGGGGATCACGGGGCGCGA
>PLZO01000130.1 GCA_003152165.1 Chloroflexota bacterium | reverse complement strand
CAGTTCTCCTAGCCTTCCGCCGCCCCTGAGCATGCCGTGAGGCCGCTGGCCGAGCCGGCGAGCGCACCGATGAGGAGAGGACGATCTTGGGCCTCTCGTGGCCTTTGCCCACCTTGGGACACGATGAGGGCATCGTGGCGTCCTCAGCCAGCCCGGGCTGCAAACAGTTGCCACTCGTCTGGCACGCCCTTCAGGATGTGGTTACCTCGGTCTTGGAACGTGAGGCCCGAGCCCACGACGAGGTCCCTGACGGTTCGTGACACGAGGACTTCCCCAGCGTCAGCGAGGGCAGCGATCCGGGCGCCGATGTGGACGGCCAGGCCGCGGACGTCGTCGCCCGTGAGCTCGACCTCGCCCGTGTGCAGACCGGCACGGACCTCGAGGCCCAGCGGCTGGAGGGCATCCGCCAATGCTAGCGCGCAGCGCACGCCGCGGGCGGGCCCATCGAAGAGGGCCAGGAACCCGTCGCCGGTGGTGCCGATCTCACGCCCGGAGTAACGCGCCAGCTGGTCCCGGACCCGAGCGTGATGGGCCGCCAGAACGTCCGCCCAGGCGACATCCGCCAGCTCCGCGGCGCGCTCGGTTGATCCGACGATGTCGGTGAACAAGACGGTGGCCAGCACCCGATCGCTGTTGGGTCGGGTACGCGCCCCGGTCAGGAACTGCTCGATCTCGCCGAGGACCGCGTCGGTGTCGCCGATCCAAGGCAGGTGGTCGTCGCCCGCAAGCTCGACGAATGATGCCTTTGGGATGTGCTCGGCGAGATACCTGCCCGCCCCGATCGGGATCGTCTTGTCCCCCGTCCGATGGAGGACCAGGGTCGGTACGCGGACGGCGTCGAGGATCGAGCGGACGTCGATCTCTGCATTCATCCGGGTCAGGGCGAGGACGGCTCCCGGGCTCGCGCCCAGCCGGATATAGCGAGCCAAGTTCTCCCGGAACCGGACATCACCGAGCTTGCTCGGTGCGCGGACTTCGAGGCCGACCGGGCCGCCCCAGTCACGCTCGATCTCGTCGAGGAACGCCTGATGCTGCTCGATCGAGCCACCCCACGGATAGTCAGGGGCCGCCTGCCGGCGAGCGTAGCCGCCGAACAGGATGATCGCCGTGGTCCGGTCCGGGTACGTCGCCGCGAAGAGCAGGCACATCGACGCGCCTTCCGAGACCCCCAGCAGTGCCACCCGCTCAGAGCCGACGGCGTCGCACACCGCCCGGACGTCGCCCATTCGCGTCTCGAGCGTCGGCAGCTCCGCTTCGGGAACCCGATCCGAGAGCCCCGTCCCGCGCTTGTCGAAGAGGATCAGCCGAGAGAAGGCGGCGAGCCGCTCGAAGAAACGGGCCAGCGTGGGCTCGTCCCATGCAGCCTCGACGTGGGAGACCCAGCCGGGCACCCAGACGAGATCGCGCGGTCCGTCGCCGAGCACCTGATACGCGATCGAGACGCCGTCGGAAGCCTTCGCATAACGTGTCGTCGGACCCACGCCGGCAGTGTGGCCCGGGTCCCGGACAGCCGCAAGCAGGTCGCACGCTGAGTTGATCGTCGCGGCTCGGCCGAGGTTAGCCCATCTCGCTCATCAGGTCCGCGACGACCGTGGCAGCGGGTTCGGCCCAGACGACACTGCCGACGCCTGTGCCGGCATACATGGCCATATCCTCGGGGTTCCGATCGATGTCGCGATGGGGCGGCGTGGTCGCTCGCCAGCCGGACCGCTGCGTCGCCTCGAGCGCGGACCGAAGCACCCGGTGGGGTGCCCCTTCCCAGCCCTCGTTGAACCACTCGGTCAGGACCGTGTCATCGCCGGTCGCGGCGAGCAGTCGACGGACGTACTCGGGGTGGGCGCCCGACTCGGGACAGGTCACGAACCGCGTGCCAATCCGGACGCCGTCGGCGACGAGCCGCATGACCTCGGTGACGCGCCGGGCCGTGGCGATGCCACCGGCGGCGACGAGGGGGACACTCACGACCGCCCGTGCGGCGATCAGGACCTCGTCGAGCGGCTGCACGCCCCGGACGTGACCGCCGGCCTCGGTGCCCTGGACCACGACGTAGTCGCACCCGCACGCCACCGCCGCCGCGGCTTCGCCGGCGGAGCCGACCTGCCAGCCGGCGACAGCACCGTCGGCATGAACGATGCTGACCAACTCGGCGCGCGGGTTGCCGAAGAAGAATTGGACGACCCGGCTCTTCGACGCGGCCTCAGCGACCTGCTCACTGGAGGGGTTGACGGACAGGAGAAAACTCACGCCGCACGCGCCGGCCGTGGGTGCAGCTCGGCTTGGCACCATGCCCAGGCCGCCGGCGGCGACGACAGCGCCTGCCAACTCGGTCGTGCCCACCCCGCCCATCGCGGCGAGCTGGAGCGGCAATGCGCAGCCAACGAGGTCGGTCAACCGGGTGCTGACCTTCATATTTCGGGCCTCACTGGGATCGATGCTACCCGTCTAATGCCTCCCGTGCCGTGTGGCGGGCCTCGGTGTTGCGTCCGCCCATCCTCGACTCGCTTGGGCGCGACGCTGATCACCGGGATCCTTCTCCAGCGCCGAGGCGCCATCGGCAGCCGCCAGGTCGCTTTTGCCGTCCTCTTGGGCGGTGTCGGCTTCGGGCTCGGCCTGATCGTCGTGTTCTTCGCAGCCTTGGCGATCTGGTTTCGACCTGGCCGAGCCATAACGTCGTAGACCGGACCAACACCATGACATGCGTAGGCCCCAAGCCAGTTACGCGTTATGAAGCCGACGCATGAGGTCACGGTCGATCCCAAGAATGCGCTCCCGGGTCTGGACGTGCTCCGGAGAGTTCGCTGGCAGCGCGACGCCGTAGTGTTCGACGTAGTCGGCCGCGTCGCCGCGCCAGTAGTAGGGGCCGTCGGTTCGGGTCCCGAGATCGACCCTCAGTCCTGTTGCTTGCGAGCGTTCTTCTTGCGCGCGGTTTCCTTGCGTTTACGCTTCACGCTCGGCTTCTCGAAGTGCTCCCGACGGCGCGCCTCAGCGAGGATGCCGCTCTCCTGGATCTTCTTGTTGAACCGGCGGAGCGCGCTCTCGAACGTCTCGTTCTGACCCACTCGGACTTCTGCCAAATCGAGTGATAACCTCGCGTGGTCGAGACTCTTGCGCCAGCGGAGCGAGCGGGCTGGTTCCACTCGACGTTCCCTCGGGGACGGATGGTCGCCCGGGCCGAGGGCGCGCGGAGTCTAGCCGAGGGTCGACCTTCGGTCAATACAGTCAATCGGACAGGATCTGGTGGTCCCATTTGCATGACCTCGCCCCCACGAAGGACGAGCCCCAAGACGATTGATCCGCCGGTCCCCCACGCTATGAGTGAAATGGTGTCCGATCGGAGCGACTCGATACTCCGCGGTCGGCTGGGGTCCTCCCCCATGTAAGGCTCGGCCCGAGTTGCATCCATGATGCGGGCGACTCCGGCTAGCAAGCCCGATGGCTACCTT
>PLZO01000057.1 GCA_003152165.1 Chloroflexota bacterium | reverse complement strand
ACCGCGGCACAGGCCAAGCTCCTTCAGGGCCACGCGGCGGTCGTCCGGCTCGCGCGCGGCTCAAGTGTTGTCTGCGGTGCGCTGAAGGGCGTGGTTGCGGCCACGCCGACTCCTGTGCCTGCGCCTGCCAGCCCGCCACCCAGCCCGTCGCCCATGTATTAGCCGCCCCCCAGCTACGGTTACGGCCCGTAGCGCCGACTCGTTGAGAGGCCCACAGTCGGCGACGCCCAGGCGAGTGCTGCGGAGCGGCCGTCCCTGCGGCGGCCGCATGATGGCGCGTTCTTGAGGGCGTTCCGAGATCGCGATGAGCCCACACGATGACCACCTCGTGTCGACTTTTTTGAGGCGGTTGGCGCCAAGCGAGGTGAAGCCGAGGTCCTCTGGTCGGGAGGTGGTGGAGCCGACCCGCATCACGCTGGTGAATCCCTTCACTCGGTTGTGCGGATCTTCCAGAACGAGTCCTTCTTCACGACTTGGCCGTCCCGGAAGGTCCACAGATCGCATCCCCGGACCTCGATCCGCTGTCCCTCGGTCGTGGTGCCGGAGAGGGTCCATTCGGAGGCGCCCCGGTCGCCGTCGGCGAAGTGGTCGTCCTGTTGGTATCGGACATCGGGGATTCCGGAAAAACGGCCGGCGAACGCTCGGCGGATCTCCTCTTTACCGACAAACCGCTGACCCCAGGGGTTCGGTCCGCGTGGCGACTCGAAAATGGCATCCTCGGCGAAGTGGGTAAGGATCGCCTCGAGATCGTGGCTATCGAATCCCGCGGCGATCGCTTTTAGCATCGGTATCGCTTGGTGATCCACGTAAGGCTCCTTCCCGGTTTCACCGCGCGATGACGCCCGGCCCTCCCGCGCACGCTAGCGGACCGGTCTCGCAGGCGACGGCGGTGCCCATGAGGCTCCACACAGACGAATACCAAGAGCGACACGACGCGCGGATCGTGCGTCCGACCCTCGATGTTGGTCCAGTCCCTGACCCGCGCCGCAACTCGCGGGCGACGGCCTGTGGGGTTTGCTCGCGTACACTCGGACCGCAGGCGGCTTCCGCCGACCACCACGTCGGGGTCGCGTTTCGACCCGCCGCAACGCGAGGTAGGTGTCAGATGCCCGACTCACCCCTGACGGCCGACGTCTCGTCGGTCCTGCATCTGGGCCATGCGGCTATGCGTGATCTCGTTGCGGCGCTGCCCGTGTCCGCGCTCGACTGGAAGCCGGGCCGGGAGACGAACTCGATCGCGGCGCTTGTCATCCACGCTCTCGACTCGGAGCGCCACCTGACCGGAGTCGTCGCCGACCTCGCACTGCCCCGGGACCGGGAAGCTGCGTTCCGCGTTGAGGGGTTGACAGGCGACGAGCTGGTCGCCCAGATCGACGCCGTCGAGCGCGACGTAGACGGTCACCTTGCCCTCGTCACGGGCGACCGCCTGGCAGCCACGATTGAGCGGCCGAATCGGACGGCGACGGGGGCGGGCTGGCTTGTATTCGTCGCGGCGCACAGCCGTGAGCACATCGGCCAGGCGAGCCTGACGCGCCAGCTCGCCGAACAGGCCGGCCTGGACCGCCTCATCGGCTAGTTCCGCCGCCGGGCGTCACGGCTGGCGCCCGGATGACCTCTACGATGTCCGCATAGTGAAGGGCCGTTAGTGTCGCGGTCGGAGAGGTCCGCCGAACGCGGAAGGCGCGGCACCACCGAGGGCGCCTCCGCTCGACCGTCCGAGGCCCCCAGCCGAGCTCTCCGGGTGCGCATACTGCTAGGTGGTCGAGGGGGTCATCGAGGTGCGGGGGGGGGCGTCCGCGGCAGGGCACGGGATAGGGGTCGAGAGTGAGGCAAGCCAGGACTAGCGCCGGGACCACCGCCAACGTCGGCTTCGAGGCGAAGCTCTGGCAGACGGCCGACGCCCTGCGCAACAACATGGACGCCGCCGAGTACAAGCACGTCGTCCTGGGCCTGATCTTCCTCAAGTACATCTCGGACGCGTTCGAGGCGAAGCACACCGAACTCGAGGCCGACCGCGCTCAGGGTGCCGACCCCGAAGATCCCGACGAGTACCGCGCCGTTAGCATCTTCTGGGTGCCCAAGGAGGCCCGCTGGTCACACCTCAAGGCCAGCGCGCCGCAGCCCACGATCGGCACGCTCGTCGACGACGCGATGACCGCCATCGAGCGGGACAACCCGAACCTCAAGGGCGTGCTGCCCAAGGACTACGCCCGGCCCGGTCTCGACAAGCAGCGCCTCGGTCAGCTCATCAATCTCATCAGCGACATCGCCCTCGGGGCTCCCGCCGACCGGGCAAAAGACACGCTCGGCCGCGTCTACGAATATTTCCTCGCCCAGTTCGCCACTGCCGAGGGCAAGAAGGGCGGCCAGTTCTACACGCCCTCCCACGTCGTCCGGATCCTCGTCGAGATGCTCGCGCCGTACAAGGGCCGGGTTTACGACCCGTGCTGCGGATCGGGCGGTATGTTCGTCAGCAGCGAGAAGTTCATCGAGGCCCATAGCGGCCGGCTCGGCGACATCAGCATCTACGGTCAGGAGTCCAACTACACGACTTGGCGTCTGGCCAAGATGAACCTCGCGATCCGCGGCATCGACGCCCAAGTCGCCCACGGCGACACATTCCATAACGATCGCCACCCCGACCTCAAGGCCGACTGGGTCCTGGCCAATCCACCGTTCAACGACAGCGACTGGCGGGGCGAGCTCCTCAAGGACGATCGGCGCTGGGCCTACGGCACCCCACCGGCGGGCAACGCGAACTTCGCCTGGGTCCAGCATTTCATCTACCACCTCGCGCCGACCGGGATCGCCGGCTTCGTCCTGGCCAATGGCTCGATGTCGGCCAACCAGTCGGGCGAGGGCGAGATCCGCCGATCGATCATCGAGGCGGACCTCGTGGACGCCATGGTCGCCCTGCCGGGCCAGCTCTTCTACTCGACCCAGATCCCGGTCTGCCTCTGGTTCCTCGCCCGCGACCGGCGCAACGGCCGCTTCCGCGATCGTCGCGGCGAGACGCTCTTCATCGATGCCCGGAAGATGGGCTCGCTGGTAGACCGGACCCACCGCGAGCTGACCGACGACGACGTTGCCACGATCGCCGGCGCGTATCACGCCTGGCGCGGGGACGAGGGCGCGGGCGAGTACGCTGACGTGCCCGGCTTCTGCAGGGCCGCGCCGCTCGACGAGATCCGTAAGCACGGCCACGTACTCACGCCTGGCCGCTATGTCGGCGCCGCGGATGCCGAGGAAGACGACGAACCCTTCGACGAGAAGATGCGTCGGCTCGCCACGACATTGCGCGAGCAGCAGGCCGAGGCCGGCCGGCTCGATGCGGCGATCGAGTCCAACCTTGCGGGGCTCGGGTATGGCGGGTGAGTGGGTCGCCGCTCCGCTCGGTGATCTCGTCGAGGACATCCTGGATCGACGAGGCGTCACGCCTCTCAAGCTTGGCTCCGACTTCGTCTCAGCCGGCCACCGGGTGATTTCAGCCAAGCTGGTCAAGTCCGGGCGGATCGACCTCGCGGCGGACGAGCCAAGGTTTGTCAACGACACGACATATCAGAAGTGGATGCGCACGCCGCTGCTCGCTGACGACGTTCTACTCACCTCGGAAGCCCCCTTAGGCGGAGTCGCTTACGTTGGCGCGGCGTCCGATTGGGTGCTTGGTCAGAGGCTCTTCGCGATCCGGACGGACAAGCGGCGGCTCCATGGCCGGTTCCTCTTCTACGCGCTGCAGTGCGAGCCGATGAGGCACGGTCTCCAATCACGTGCAACTGGCACCACCGCCCAAGGCATTCGGCAGTCAGAGCTTCGACGCGTAATGGTTCCCCTGCCTCCCCTCGCTGAGCAGCAGCGCATGGCCGACATCCTCGGCACACTCGACGACAAGATCGAACTGAACCGGCGGATGAGCGACACGCTGGAGGTGATCGCGCGAGCCCTCTTCAAGTCCTGGTTCGTCGACTTCGCTCCCGTCCGCGCCAAGTCCGAAGGCCGAGACCCCGGCGTCCCGCCGCACCTCGCCGACCTGTTCCCGGATTCGTTCGAGGACTCGGAGCTGGGCGAGATCCCGAAGGGGTGGAGAGTGTGCGGTCTCGACGAGATTGCGACGTACTTGAACGGGCTCGCGTTGCAGAAATACCCACCGGACGACAGCGGCTACTTGCCCGTCATCAAGATCGCCCAGCTCCGAGCCGGCCACACAGACGGCGCGGATCAGGCCAGCTCAGACATTCCGCCAGCCTATGTCGTCGAAGACGGCGACATCCTCTTCTCGTGGTCCGGCAGCCTGGAAGTCGAGATCTGGTGTGGTGGTCGCGGTGCCCTGAACCAGCATCTGTTCAAGGTCACATCCGATCAGGTTCCGAAGTGGTTCTCCTTCCTCTGGACTCGCCATCACCTCGCCGACTTCCGCGGGATCGCGGCTGGGAAGGCAACCACGATGGGCCACATCCAGCGTGGCCACCTGAGCGCTGCAAGCACGCTCGTGCCCCCGCAACCGCTCCTGGAGGCGATGTCTGCACACTTCGCGCCATTGCTCGCCGACGTGATCGTCGGGCAACTGCAATCTCGCACCCTTGCCGCCCTGCGGGACGCCCTTCTCCCTAAGCTCATCTCCGGCGAACTGCGGATGGCAGACGCCAAGCGTGTCCTGGAGGCTGCATCTTGAACGAGACGGCCCCAATTTCGGGAAGCACCGCCACCGGTGTCTGATTTCGCCGAGTCCGTCGTAGAGGAAGCCACCCTCGCCTGGTTCAAGGAGCTCGGCTACGAAGTCCTCCACGGGCCGGAGATCGCGGTAGGGACGACGGGTGCCGAACGAGCTGACCCTGGCTACCGCGACGTCGTCCTGGAGTGGCGCCTGCGGGAGGCTCTGGTCCGCCTCAACCCCGACCTTCCGCCCGAGGCCCTCGACGACGCGTATCGCAAGCTCACCCGGGTCGACGCACCGTCGCTGATCGAGCGCAACCGAATCCTGCATCGGATGCTCGTTGACGGCGTAACGGTCGAGTACCGCCGCCCCGACGGCTCGATCGCCGGCGACCAGGCAGTCGTCCTCGACTTCGACACGCCCGAGAACAACGACTGGCTGGCGGTCAACCAGTTCACCGTCGTCGAAGGCCAGCACGAGCGTCGTCCAGACGTCGTCCTGTTCCTGAATGGGCTGCCCCTCGCGGTCATCGAGCTCAAGAACCCGGCCGACGAGAACGCTACGATCTGGTCCGCCTTCAGACAGCTGGAGACCTACCAGGCGCAGATTCCGGCCCTCTTCACCTACAACGCGGCGCTCGTTGCCTCTGACGGGGTGCAGGCGCGGATCGGTGTGCTCGGCGCAGGGCGTGAATGGTTCAAGCCATGGCGGACGATCGGCGGCCGGGAGGATGCAGCGACTCATCTTGCCAAGCTCCAGGTCGTCCTGGAAGGGGTGTTCGAGCAGCGCCGATTCCTCGATCTCGTGCGCTACTTCATCGTGTTCGAGGACCTGGGTGGTGGTGCCCTCGCCAAGAAGATCGCTGGCTACCACCAGTTCCACGCCGTCAATGTCGCGCTGGAGGAGACCCTGCGCGCGGCGCGGGCGGCCACGGCTGACAGGATCGCGGATCTACGCGGCCGTGACGAGGCCAGTGGGAACCCCGGTGGCGACCCCGGGGACCGGCGGGTCGGGGTCGTCTGGCACACCCAGGGCTCCGGCAAGAGCCTGACCATGGCCTTCTATGCCGGTCGGGTGATTCTCGAACCCTCGATGGCCAACCCGACGATCGTCGTCCTGACCGACCGCAACGACCTCGACGACCAGCTCTTCGGCACCTTCGCTCGCTGCCATGACCTGCTCCGTCAAGAGCCCGTTCAGGCGGCCGATCGGGCCGACCTGCGCGAGAAGCTGCGGGTCGGCTCCGGCGGCGTCGTCTTCAGCACGATCCAGAAGTTCTTCCCCGATGAGAAGGGTGACCGCCACCCGGTCCTCTCTGAGCGTCGCAACATCGTGGTCATCGCCGATGAGGCCCACCGCAGCCAGTACGACTTCATCGACGGCTTCGCCCGGCACATGCGCGACGCGCTCCCCTACGCTTCGTTCATCGGGTTCACGGGAACCCCGATCGAGCAGACCGACGCGAGCACGCGCGCCGTCTTTGGTGACTACATCAGCGTCTATGACATCGAGCAGGCGGTCGTCGATGGGGCCACCGTTCCGATCTACTACGAGAACCGGCTCCCCAAGCTTGAGTTACGCGAGTCCGAACGGCCCAGGATCGACCTCGACTTCGAAGAGGTGACCGAGGGCGAAGAGGTCGAACGCAAGGAGCAGCTGAAGAGCAAATGGGCACAGCTCGAAGCGGTCGTTGGATCGGAGAACCGCTTGGCGCTCATCGCCTGCGACCTCGTCGACCACTTCGAGAACCGGCTGGCGGCGATGGATGGTAAGGCGATGGTCGTCTGCATGAGCCGCCGGATCGCCGTGGAGTTATACCGCCAGATCGTCGCGCTCCGACCTGAGTGGCACGGCGATAGTGACGGCGAGGGCTCGATCAAGGTCGTGATGACCGGCTCCGCGTCCGATCCCCTCGTCTGGCAGCAGCACATTCGCAACAAGTCACGCCGGGAGGTCCTCGCCGGGCGTTTCCGCGATCCGTCGGACCCATTCCGGATCGTGATCGTCCGGGACATGTGGCTCACTGGCTTCGACGCCCCCAGCCTGCACACGATGTACCTCGATAAACCGATGCGCAGCCACGGCCTGATGCAGACGATCGCCCGGGTGAACCGCGTCTTTCGGGACAAGCCCGGTGGGCTGGTGGTCGACTACCTCGGCCTCGCCGAGGAGCTCAAAGCCGCACTGGCGACGTACACCGAGAGCGGTGGCACCGGCCGGACGGCGATCAATCAGGCCGAAGCCGTGGCGCTCATGTTGGGCACGTACGAAGTCTGCCTGGGCCTCTTCCACGGCTTCGACTGGACCCTGTGGGTCTCAGGCACGGCGCAGGAGCGATTGTCCGTACTGCCGGCCGCGCAGGAGCACGTCCTCACCCAGGAGGATGGCAAGGCGCGGCTCCTCCGATCGGTCACCGAGCTCTCGCAGGCGTTCGCCCTCGCCGTCCCGCACGAGGCGGCGCTCGAGATCCGCGACGATGTCGGCTTCTTCCAGGCCGTCCGCGCGGTCCTGGCCAAAGGCACGCCCGGCGAGCGGCGGACGGACGAGGAGCTCGACCACGCGATTCGGCAGATCGTGGCCCGGGCGGTGGCCTCGGACGAGGTGGTTGACATCTTCGCCGCAGCCGGCCTGCGGAAACCGGACATCTCGATCCTCTCGGACGAGTTCCTGGCCGAGGTGCGGGGGATGCCGCAACGGAACCTCGCCGTCGAGTTGCTGCGCAAGCTGCTGGCGGGCGAGATCCGCTCGCGCTCGCGCCGGAACGTCGTCCAGGCGCGATCGTTCGCGGAGCTACTCGAGCAGTCGCTACGGCGCTACCAGAACCGCACGATCGAAACCGCCCAGGTCATCGAGGAGCTGATCGCCCTAGCGCAAGACATGCGGGCAGCGAACGCCCGCGGCGTCGAGCTGGGCCTGTCCGACGACGAGCTCGCCTTCTACGACGCCTTGGAGACGAACGACAGCGCGGTCAAGGTGCTCGGGGAGCCCGAGCTGCTGGCGATCGCGCGCGAGCTGGCCGCATCCCTGCGGAAGAACGTCACGATCGACTGGACCGTCCGTGACAACGTGCGGGCACAGCTGCGGGTCCTGGTCAAACGCATCCTGCGCAAGCACGGCTACCCACCCGACAAGCAGGAGAAAGCGACGCAGACAGTCCTCGAACAGGCCGAGGTCCTCTCGGAGCAGTGGGCTCCGGCATAACCCATGACGATTGGCACCACCGCGTAGCCCCGCCCTCGTGTGCGGTGCCGCCGAGGGGGGCTGCAACACGATGGAAGCGTAGTGTCGTATCAGCGCCCCATGACGTGCCCGTTGGTGCCTGCTACGCCTCGAACGCGACGGGATCCGTGGTGGGGAACGAGAACGGGTGGAGCATAAAGGTCGCAAGCAGCACGAGGGCGGCGAATGCCGCGATGACGAGGAACCCGCTGGCGAACCCTCCAGATACATCGAGCAGCTGGCCCACGAGCGGCGGCCCCACCACGGCGGTCATGGTGCCGCCGAAGCCGACGAACGCCTGGGCCGACGCGGGGCTCCCGGGCACGCTCGCCGCGGCGCCATTGAAGACCGCGGCGTAGGGAAGGCCGACCCCGAGGCCGGTCGCGAGCAGCCCGCCGACCGCCAGCTGCAGCGAGCCCGCCAGCGCCATCGTGGCCAGGCCTCCTGCGGCCAGGGCCAGTCCGAGGCGGATCAGGTGGATCGGCGGCAGGCCACGTTCGAGCATGAGGCCACCGCCCGAACGGCCCACGATCCCGAGCACGAGCACCAGCGAGCCGAGCAGGCCGGCGTTCACGAGGGGTAGGCCGAAGCCATGCATGACGTAGGTCACCACCCAGGTGCCGAGGACCATAGCGAGGCCGAAGCCGCACATGTGACAGAGCGCGAGCAGCCAGCTGTTGCGCGCCCGCAGCACCGGCGCGAGTCCGATCCCGATCGGGGCCCCGGCCGGCCGAGGACCGGCGGGGGCGAGCTTCCACCAGGCCAGCAGGATGGCGAGCACCGCCAGTCCCGAGACGGCATACGCGCGCCGCCAGTCGCCGTCCGCCCCGGCCAGGATCGGCATGTAGATCAGCGTGCTCGCCGACCCGGCAAGGAACGAGGCCCCGTAGAGGCCTTGGGCCAGGTGCTGCCCGCGCGCGGCGAAGATGCCCCGCGTGTAGCTGGCACCGGCCGCGAAGGCGAAGCCGCCGCCCAGGCCACCCAGAAAGCGCCAGCCCAGGAGAGCAGGGTAGGTCGGAGCCAGCAGGCCGCAGCCGATGGTGCCGACGCACGTGACCGCGAAGCCAGCGCTGACGGCCCCGCGAGCACCGTATCGATCGGCGAAGTCGCCCCCGAAGAGCATGAGCGCCGCCGCTCCGAGGAAGAACGCCGTCGCGATCGCTCCGGCGCTCGCCGCGTTCAGGGCGAACTCGCTGCTGATGAAGCTGAGCACCGGGCCGTGATTCGTGTAGTTCGTCGAGACAGCGAACGCGA
>PLZO01000139.1 GCA_003152165.1 Chloroflexota bacterium | reverse complement strand
TACAGCGGGGTCAGGACGCCACCCTCGCCGACGACATCGTCACGTGCGCCGGTGCTGCCCTCCAACTCGCCTCTTGGCGACGGTCGAGGGGGGGCATGGCTGTACCGCGTCACTCGCGCCCCCGATACGCGGCGGTCCAGGACGGGCTTCGACAAACTCAACGCGGCCCGATGTGAGCGCGGTTCGGGCGAGGCGCTGAACCCCGGGCCGCGGGCAGTGCGATAACGCTGCAGCGTGAGCGATTGGAACGGGGTACGATCCATCGATATGAACGCCCTTGACCGCTCGCTAAGGGTTATTGACCTGCTCAGCCGATACCCTAATGGGCGGGGGTTAGTTCGCATCAGCGCCGAGCTCTCAACCCCTCCACCGTCACTGCATCGGCTACTTCGTGTGCTTGTCGACCACGACGTTGTGCAGCAGGATCAGGACACACGCTATTACAAGTTGGGGCCAGTGGTACTGCGGTGGGCCAGGGCTTTCCTGCGTCACGATGCCATTGCGCAGTCCGCAGCGCCGTTCCTGGAAACGCTCAGATCACGGGTCCATGAATCCGTGTTCGTTACAGAGCTTCACGGGGACGATGCCTACGTGGTGGCCACGTCGGAAAGCCAAGGCATGATCCGGTTCTACATGGGCCTGGGCCAACGAATGCCATACCTCCATGCAGCATCCGCGCGCGCTATCCTGGCCTTCCAAGGGGAGGAACGGGTCCTACAGCTGATTCGGAGGGAAGTGGCTGCTCAAACCGTAGGGGCCACGAGCCATCTGGAGGAGGAGGCGCTGCGTCGGGTGGACCAGGTTCGAGTTAGTGGGTACGCGGTTAGTCAGGATGAGATCGACTTTGGCGTGACGACCATCGCCGTCCCTATCCGGGATTCGTCAAGTGTCGTCCGAGCCAGCCTCAGCGTTGTCGCACCGTCGCAACGGCTGGCAGGTGCACGCCGGCGAACAGCTCTCCAGGCCCTAGTCGACAGCAGTCGATCGATTTCGGCCGCGCTTGGAGAGCAGCTCATCGCTCCATGACTCGGCACAGTCTTGCAGGCCGCGGGCCGCTGTGCCCCTGCTGAACCGGACAGATGACAGCTGAAGGCTGGCCGTCGCGCAATCGGAACGCCCGTCATCCCAATGGACGTCGTAAGTAAGCCCGCTATGCCGCGGGGCTGACTCCACCTCCACGTGTACCTCCTGCCCGGCCCACGGGGGGTGCTCGCTCCGCCCGCCGGCTCGGGAAGAGCAGAGATGCGCCAAGCGTGGTTGTCAGGATTCCGCAGAAGCACATGCCCCAAGAGGTAGCGCGGGACGCGTTAGCCGGCCTGCATCGGCACGGTGGCGCTTGGCGAGTCGGTCCGGAGCGCACCAATCAGTTCCCGAACTGAGACTACGCCTTCGTCTGACAGACGGGCCTCGAGCGCCGCGATAATCCGCACCATCGTGTCGGGCCGTGTGAACGTTGCCGATCCGATTTGCACCGCGGTTGCACCCGCGAGTATGAACTCAAGGACGTCGTCGACGGTCGCGATACCGCCGACGCCTATTACGGGAATCGCCACGGCCTGCGCGGCCTGCCAGACGCACCGCAGGGCGACTGGCTTAATCGCCGGTCCCGTGAACCCGGCCATCGCCGTGCCGGTCCGAGGGCGACGCGTGCGCCAGTCGACGGCCATCCCCATCAGTGCATTCACGGCGGTTATTGCACTCGCTCCGCCGGTCTCGGCGGCCCGCGCTATAGCAGCGATTGAGGTCACATTCGGCGTGAGCTTGACGAAGACGGGCACTTCGACTCGCTCCTTGACGCCGCGCACCACCGCCTCCACTACCTGCGGCTCGGCACCGATCTCGAGTCCGCCGGCCTCCAGGTTAGGGCACGAAACATTAACCTCGAACGCGGCGATGCCGGCGACTCGAGTCAGGCGCTCCGCTATTTCCAAATAGGCCCCAACGGTGAGCCCACCGATGCTTACGATCAGCGGCGGCGACCAATTGCGATACCGCGGTAGCAGCTCGGCAATAAACGCCCTGGCGCCGCGGCTGGGGATACCCACCGAGTTGAGCATCCCAGCATAGGTCTCGGCGAGCCGATGAGCACGGTTGCCTGAGCGAGGCTCGGCAAAGACCGTCTTCGTAACCATCGCGCCGAGGCGATTGATGTCGATCAGGTCCCCCAACTCTGGCCCAAAGCAGCCTGAAGCAGGCATGACCGGGTTTCGCAGCGGCAAGTCGCCCAAGTCCACACGCAAGTCTGGAGCTGCGATCATCACACCGCAGGCAGCTGAAACACGGGACCGTCCCGACACACCAACGGCGATTCCTCGCCCAAGCCTGGGTGGCCACTCGCACAGCCGTGGCAGTAGCCTATGCCGCAGGCCATGTGGGCCTCGAGAGAAACCTGCACGCTGACCCCGGTCGCCGTGGCAAGGTCCAGTAGCCGCCCCGATCCACAAACGTAAATCTGATCGACGCCGAGCGCGCGTCGTTCCTTTAGCCACGCCCCCACCAGTCCAATGTCGCTCGAGCCGTCATTGTCCACAACCTCGCGCACCTCCCGAGCGCCAGATGCACGGCAGGCATCCCCCCCGACGAGCGCATCGGCGTGACGAGCACTTAGAAGAGCGCGAACATCGACGCCCTGGGCGGCAGCGACGGCAGCCAACGCGGTGAGCGAGCACGTCCCGATGCCGCGACCAAGCAGCACAATTCGTCGCGTTCCCGACGGAATCACAAAGCCTCGGCCCAAAGGCCCTACGGTCACAATCACCTGGCCCACGGACCACTGCGAGAGCCGATGAGTGCCCTCGCCCACCACGCGATAGACAATCTCGATCCGGCCGGTCCTCCGCTCCCATCTGAAGATGGCCATGGGGCGCGGCAGCACGGGCGCGGTGTCGGCATCTCGCGCCACTGTCAGCATGACGAACTGACCCGGCTGGGCTAGGTCGGCGATGGCGGGCGCATGTAGCCCAAGACGTAGATACTCTGAGGTGACAGGGCCGTGATCCATCACGCGCGCCTCGAGCAGCACCGGAGACGCAGGGAGCGCGGCGCCGACATATGGACCGGATCGAGGTTTCACGGGATTGACCGTACTTGCTGATCCGCCGTCCACGACCGCCATCCGTTAGTCGGCAGCCGCGGCGGGGATCGCCTCGAGCGACCCAAGGAGCGCGTCAAGACGCACCACCGACGTTCGTAGCACGTCGACGCCGCGCGCAACATCGGAGGTGCTGGTCCACTCTTCGGGCACGTGACTCAAGCCGTCCCGGCTGGGCACTAAGATCATGCCCGCCGACGCGATGCTGTTGACGATCTGGGCGTCGTGCCCGGCACCGCTCGTCATGACCTTGTAGCGGTAGCCGAGGTCACCGCAGACCGCGCCGGTCACCCCTCTAATCCAGATGGGCAGGACTACCGGCGACGTGTCGGCGATAACCTCCACGGCGACATCAATCGGACTAGGGCGCCTCATGCCGGCTGACCACGTGGACAGGTACCTCTGGTTTCGCACCTATGGGACTCACCCCCGCCCGCATTCCCCGTCGTCGCTAAGGTCAGAATCGCCGGTAAGTCCATCACGCCCTCCGGCTTGCGACTAGACATGGCGGCAGCTCCCTCCCGCTTTGGAATACGGTTCCAGTTTCGGGCATGATGGTGCATCACATGTTGGGTGATGTCAAGTGAACCCAGGCGGCTCGACCAACGGCTAATAACGTTGCGCCCCACGATGTGGGGCCAAGATCGCGCGGGAACCGGCGACCGCATCCTTCCGAACTGGGCGAGCCCGAGTCCCAGCCCGAGAAGAACTTTGGGTGCACGAAGCGCACGTGCCCCTTGGCTTGGCACATCGGGCGCAGCATGGCCACAGTGGGAATGACAACCCCATTTGGCCCCACCGTGATCAGGCGGATTCTGGCGATCGTCGCAACACGAACGGTTATGGACCTGACGCGAGGAGTCTATCGAGCTGCTGGGAAGGAGTCTCCCAGCCGAGGATCTTGCGGGGTCGGCTGTTGAGTTCGGCGGCCGTTCTGGTCAGTTCGGCGGCCGTGTGAACGCGCAGGTCCGTGCCCTTGGGGAAGTACTGGCGTAGTAGGCCGTTGGTGTTCTCGTTCGTTCCCCGCTGCCATGGGCTGGCTCGCTCGCAGAAGTAGACCGACACGCCGGCGGCCAGGGTGAACTCGTCGTGGCGGCTCATCTCGACGCCCTGGTCCCAGGTGACCGAGCGTCGCAGGCGGGTCGGCAGCGGCGTCACGGGTCGACGAGGGCATCCCGGACCCGCTCCGCGCCATGACCGTCCGGCAGGTGGCGCAGCAGTACATACCGGGTGGTGCGCTCGACGAGCGTCTCGATGGCCGACCGGTTGGCGCTGCCCGTGATCAGGTCGCCTTCCCAGTGCCCTGCGACGAGGCGGCCGGCGACGTCCGCGGGACGCTGATCGATCATCACCATCGGCGCGACGAACCGCCCCGCGCGCTCGCCCGACCGGCGCCGCCGCTTGCGATGGACCCGGCCGCTGCGGAGCCGGCGCACGCCCTCCCGGACCAGACGCTCAGGTCCGGTTGCGTAGAGCGCCTGGTAGATCGTCTCGGGGGCCACCTGCATCTCCGGCCGGCCGGGGAAGAGCCCCGGCAGCATCCTGCTGACCTGCTCGGGGCTCCAGCGGCCCTCGAGGCGGTCAGTCACGGCCGTCCGGAGCTCGGGGTTGTGGGCGAGCTTCCGGGGTCGTCGGCGGACCCGGCGTCGGGCAGCGCGATGCCCGCCCCGGTATGGGTGATACGCCACGGACCCCGCGTCACGGTTCCGCCGGATCTCCCGGCTGATCGTGGACGGTGCGCGACCGAGTTCGCCGGCGATCGCCCGGATGCTCGAGCCACGGATCAGTCCATCCGCGATGGAGATCCGCTCGGCTTCGGACAGGTACCGTGCCGACACCGGATGCGCCGGACCGGTGATCGCAGCGTATGTCCGGCTCTCCCCCGTGCGGGTCGTGACGACGCGGCCGTACAGCCAGCGGTGGCCGGTCTTGCGGTTCACGCCCGCGGCGCGGGACGCCCCCGCGTTGCTCATACCCTGTCTCATCAGGGCAAGGTACTGCTCGCGCTTGCTCGTCAGCGGCACTACCAGCGCTGGAGAACCCGCGGGGCGCCACCCCTGACGAGCCAGCGTGATCTCTACAGTCGGCTCATGGCACAGGGCATGAGCAACGCGGCGGCGTGTCGCATCGTCGGCGTCAACCGCAAGACGGGTCACCGCTGGCGCTACGGCCGCTCGATCACGAACCGAGTCGGCGAGATCCTGACCTACCCGTCGATCACCCGTCCGGCACGCGCGGTGTCGGCGCGCTTCCTGTCCGAGGCCGAGCGGATCACGATCGCGGACGGCTTGATCCATGGCCGGAGCATCCGGGCCCTCGCTGGCGAGCTCGGTCGCGCCCCGTCCACGGTGAGCCGGGAGATCCGCCGCAACCGCGACGCCGCGACCGAGGCGTACCACCCCTTCCGGGCGCAGCGCCGCGCTGCTGGTCGCAGGGTCCGGCCGAAAGTGCGGAAGCTGGCCGGCAACGCCGAACTCCGGGCGTTCGTCCAGGCCCACCTTGAGCAGCGCTGGAGCCCGGAGCAGATCAGCACGGCGCTGCCGGGGCGGTTCCCGGACCGGCCGGAGATGCGCGTCGTCCACGAGACGATCTACCAGGCGCTCTACGCCCAGGGGCGTGGCCGGCTGGGTCGAGAGCTGGTCGGGGTGCTCCGGAGCGGACGGGTCCACCGCAAGCGGCGCCGCCGATCGGGCGAGCGCCGTGGCCGCTTCATCGCGCCGATGGTGATGATCGACCAGCGGCCGGCCGAGGTTGCCGACCGCCTCGTCGCCGGCCACTGGGAGGGCGACCTGATCATGGGCACGTCGAACCGCTCGGCGATCGGGACGCTCCTCGAGCGCACGACCCGCTACCTCGTCCTGCTCCACCTGCCGAACGGCCACGGTACCGCGCCGGTCCGCGCTGCCCTCGTCGCTGCGCTGTCAGCGGTCCCAGCCGGCGTCCGACGCTCGCTGACCTGGGACCAGGGCATCGAGATGGGCCGCCACGACGAGTTCACCCGGGCCACGAACGTCCCGGTCTACTTCTGCGATCGCGCGAGCCCCTGGCAGCGCGGCACGAACGAGAACACGAATGGCCTGCTGCGGCAGTACTTCCCCAAGGGCACGGATCTCAGGGTCCACACGGCGAACCGCCTGGCCGTCGTCGCTGCCGCTCTCAATGCGCGGCCGCGCAAGGCCCTCGGCTGGGAGACCCCGTCCCGGCGTCTCGATAGACTCCTCTTGTCAACCGCCTAGACCCCGTGTTGCGACGATCGGCAGAATCCGCCTCCCCACAAGGCCCGAACGTGGGGCCAGTTCAGGTGATCATGCCCAGCGCGGCCTGGTGGCACCGCTGCTCGCGGTCGGCGACGGCGGCCTCGGGCTGTGGGCAGCCCTCCCGGAGGTCTTCCCCGAGACCCGCCACCAGCGCTGCTGGAATCACCGGGCTCGCAACGTCCTGGACAAGCTGCTCAAGCGCCTGTGGCCTGACGCCCGCCAGCGCCTGCGACAGGTCTGGGAGGCACCGACCCGAGCCAGCTGTGAGCACCGTCGCGACGAGCTCGCCATCTGGCTCCACGAGCACGGCCAGGACCCGGCGGCCGAGACCCTCGACCGCGACTGGGACGACTTCACCACGTTCTACGACTTCCCGGCCGAGCACTGGCTCCACCTGCGCACGAGCAACCCGATCGAGTCGGTCTTCGCCAGTGTCCGGCTACGGACCAACGTCGCCAAGCGAGCGCGGGTGCGCGAGAACGCGCTCTACCTCGTGTTCAAGATCGTCGAGCGCCTGGCCACCCGCTGGCGGACCT
>PLZO01000151.1:2438-3164 GCA_003152165.1 Chloroflexota bacterium | reverse complement strand
CGGGCGACGATCAGGTCGCCGCCTGCCAGAAGGAAGTCGATCGCCCGCTGACCGGGAGACATCGACGAGACCGCCGTAGCGGTCAGCGAGTCGGACACGACGACCCCGCGAAAGCCCAGCTTGCCCCGCAGCAGGCCATTGATCACGGTCGACGAGAACGCCGCCAGGTGGGCCGGATCGATCCGGGTGTAGGTTGCCAAGCAGATGCGAGCGCCCACGCGCGGAAGCGTCGCGGCCGATCTGAGGCCCACCTCCTGATCCCTCGAGGGACGCCCCAGTGGTAAATGCGATACAGCGGTCCTGCGGAAGCAGGCCGGCGGCCGCGTTCGCGGCGGCCGGTGGCCTGCCGGACGGCGGCACAGACGGCCGACCGGTGGCCGAGGAAGCGGAGGCGGGAGGGCCCACGATGATCAAGATCTGGAGCGAGCTGCGGGTCGCGCGGCTGAAGGAACAGGCCGCGGATATCGCGACACTCGTGTGGGTGGTGTTCTGGGGGAACATCGTCTGGCAGCTGTTCCAGTTCCTGGCCGGCTTCGCCGGGGCCGGCCGGACCATCCGCGCCGGCGGCCAGACCATGGTCCAGAGCGGACGCGACCTGGGTGACTCGCTGGCCGGCCTGCCGCTCGTCGGGTCGCAGGTCCGCGACGCTGCCCGTAATGCCTTCGCCGGCGCCGGCCAGCCGCTGTCTGACTTCGGCACGGAGCTGGAGCAGTTCATCTTCGTGGT
>PLZO01000151.1:0-2414 GCA_003152165.1 Chloroflexota bacterium | reverse complement strand
TCGGCGACTGGGCCAGCGGCCGCCACGACCGGCTCGCCCGGGCGGAGCTCGCCAGCGTGGGGCTGCGACCCTGAGAGCGACGGCCGCGCCGATGATTTCGGGCGCCGCCAAGCGTGGGTCTACGATGTCGATGGCTCCTGGTCGTTCTCCCACGGCCGGGAGCCATCGTGGGCCACTCGCGATGTCAGTCCGCTCAGCTGGTGACGGTGCCCGTCGCGTATTTGCTCCGGTTCAAGCCGCGAGCCGCAGGGTCCGTGAGCGCTCGACCCTCTGCCTCGAGCTCCATGTGGACGTCGAGGCGTGCCCGCAGGCCGTAGTCGGCCGGCCGACGTCGCGCGAGCCACCAAGCAGCGGACAAGGCCGATCATCGCGGTCTGGCGGATCGGGCTCAGTACGAGGGTCCTGGCTCGCGGTCATTCTGCTGAGCGTTGCGCAGGATCCATTCCGCCTCGGCCAGCGCGGACTCGTAGTCGACGCCCGCCGCGAGCGCGATCGCTCGAACCTCGGCCTCGAGCTCCACGTGGACGTCGAGGCGCCCACGCAGGCCGTAGTCGGCCGGCCGACGTCGCTCGAGCCACCAAGGAGCCGCCTGCCAGGTGCCCTACTGGGCGGCCTTGAGGACCGTCGCGACGGCGCGGACTTCGGCGTCGGCCTCGGCCTTCTCGACTGCCTGGGCGGACATCGGGCGACGCGCCAGCCAGGCGTACAACGTGTCGCGGTGGATGCCGGCATAGGCTGCGGCCGCGGTCCGGGTGTTGCCGGTCGCGAGGGCGTTCCGCAGGGTGACGACCCGGCCATCCTCCAGGTAAGCGGGAGGCGTCCGACCCGATCCGCGCCCGCCCATCAGGGCTCCGCCGCAATCGCGCCCGTGGACCCATGGGAGGGCGACACCTCGCCCAATCCGACGATCGGGTTCACGGCCAGGGCGAGGGAGTCTTGCATTTCCTTGTGTTCGCAGTGTCGCCAACGCGCGTGAGCGTCGGATTCCGCCGGATTCGGCGGGCGCGCCACGTCGTCGCCCTCCCGCTCGACGCTCAGGTTGCGGCGGCCGTCTGCGGCGACATCCGCGTGCAGGACGACTCGGTTGGGCCGGCGATGCATCGGTCTGATAGCGGCGGGAGGCTCCGCAGAAGAGAGAGGCTGAGCCCCATAGGGTGGCTTGTCGCTGGTCATGGTCCTCCTCACTCTGGTGCCTGCCACGGGGCTGGGCTCTGATGGCGGAGCCAGAAGCTCCTGCGCGGACCCTCGCTTGGCCGGTATCACCCGATCGCCATGAGCCCGGCCCGCTCGAGCGCTTCGGCTGCGCGACGCCCGAGTGCATCGGGGGTCTGGCGGGCATAGCGGCGGGTGACGTCGGTTGATGAGTGCCCGAGATACCGGCTCACCTCCGTGCCGCGGATTTGGTCAATCTCGAGCTGTTGACCCAATCGGGACACGCCGCTGGCGATTTTCTGATGACCTCGGCGGGGAGGTCCGCATTACGAAGGCGCCGAAGGACCCAAACCGTGCACTGGTGGGCGTTGTGCACGTCGACCAATGGGGCGTCGCCACAGCCTCCTCCAGGCCGAGCAAGTAGCGGCCGACTCGTCCGTCGACGCGTCCGGGTTCGCGTCAGATCCGATGCCCTTATCTCTCTTCCCAACGTCACATTGACGCTCGGGCTCGGAATTCCGATAATAGAGGTCGGGATTAACCCTTGACCCGAACCGCACCGGCAGGATCTGCCTGGGAGACACGATGACGACGACACGCGAAATCGTCAGCGACCGCCGCGATGAGTATGCCTTCCACGACGATATCGACTACCTCGCCCAGACGAAACGGGGTCTGACCCGCGACACCGTCGAGGAGATCAGCCGGATCAAGGAAGAGCCCGACTGGATGCTCCAGTTCCGGCTGCGCGCCTACGAGCATTTTCTCAAGCGGCCCATGCCGCAGTGGGGCGGCAACCTGCTCGATATCGACCTCGACAAGATCGTCTACTACCGCAAGCCGTCGGCCGGTGAGGAGAAGTCCTGGGACGACGTCCCGGAGAAGATCAAGGCGACGTTCGAGAAGCTGGGCATCCCGGAGGCCGAGCGGAAGTTCCTGGCCGGGGTAGGAGCCCAGTACGACAGCGAAGTCGTGTACCACTCGGTCCGTGAGGAGTTGAGCAAGATCGGCGTCGTCTTCATGGGCACCGACCAGGCGCTCAAGGAATACCCCGAGATCTTCCGCAAGTACTTCGCGACCGTCGTCCCACCCGAGGACAACAAGTTCGCGGCGCTCAACAGCGCGGTCTGGTCGGGCGGCTCGTTCGTGTACGTGCCCAGGGGAGTCGAGGTCCCGCTGCCGCTGCAGGCTTACTTCCGGATCAACGGCGAGAACACCGGCCAGTTCGAGCGGACCCTGATCGTGGTCGACGAGGGCGCCAA
>PLZO01000159.1 GCA_003152165.1 Chloroflexota bacterium | reverse complement strand
TTACAGCAGATCCGGGACGCGACCTCAAATCGCCCGTCCAGACGGGCTGCAGGGTTCCCGGCCTCATCCCGTGGGCGCGTTTCATCCCGCCGCGAGCGTGGGACGGGATAAAACTGCGCAGGAAGGCGCCGCCTTTAAGGGTCGCACCGGCCCGAAGTCGCCATTTCGGGCCCGGAATGGCCCGTTTGATGTTTTGGGTGCACGCTTCAGCGGAGGCGCGCACACGCAAGGGCAGGCGCGCAGCGACCGCGACTGGGTGCACGCTCCAGCGGGCAGCTCGACTAAGGCGAGCGCGCTACCCATCGGACGTCGGTAAACTCCATCAATGACGAACCCGACCGGCTGGCCGATAGTGCCCAATTTCGGGACTCGGCTGAAATCGAGCGACTTCCTGATCGGGACCTGGCTGACTCTGCTGGACCCGGTGGTCCCCGAGCTCCTCGCCGGGAGCGGCTTCGACCTGTTCGTGGCCGACGGCGAGCATGGCCCCGCGGCCACTTCGGACCTTGTGCAGATGCTCATCGCCACTCGGGCAGCGGGCATTCCGATCCTCCACCGTGTCGGCGCCAACGAGCCGGTCCGGATCATGCATGCGCTCGACGCCGGAGCCAGCGGCGTGGTAATTCCCCAAGTCCGCACCGTCGCCGACGTCGAGCGAGCGGTGGCCTGGTGCCGCTACCCGCCGGTCGGGCTGCGCGGCATCGCGCCCCGGCGGGCTTCCGGGTACGGCCGCGACATCGCAATGTACATGGAGCGAGCCAACGACTCCGTGACCTGCTGCATCCAGATCGAGACGCGCGAGGCTCTCGAATCCATCGACAGGCTGCTCGACGTCCCCGGCGTCGACACGATCCTCGTCGGCCCTAACGACCTGTCGGCTTCGCTCGGCCACACCGGCCGGATCACCGATCCAGAGATCGAGGACGCGATCGCCCACATTGTCGAACGGACGAAGGCCCACGGAATTCCTGCCGGAGCCTGGACCCAGTCGACGGCCGTCGCCCTCCGGCGCCGCGAGCAGGGCTTCCGCTGGATCACCGTGAGTGCCGACTATGCCTTCATCGTGGCCGCGGCCGATGCCGCCGTCCGGGAGATCCGCGAAGGCTGAGCACAACCGCCGGGCCATCAGGTGTCACCACAGCCCGGTTGGCTGACTGAACTAGCTCAGCTCCACAACCTCGTGCCAGAGGGGAACATGGGTGTTTAGGCCGAGGGCCCGGATCTTGGGCTGCAGGGCGGCCTGAGCATCGGGGTCGCCGTGGACGATGAACACCGTCTTCGGCCAGCCAGATCCGCCGGGTGCCTTGCCCTTGGCGAAGTTGCCGACCCAGGCGAGCAGCTCGGATTCGTCAGCGTGGGCGCTGAAACCGCTGATCGAGCGGACCTGGCAGCGAACCCGCCGGATTTGGCCGTCGAGCTTGATCGTGGTCGCCCCCGCCTGGAGATGGGCTCCGAGGGTGCCCTCGCCCTGGTAGCCCACGAACAGGATCACCGCCGTCGGGTCGTCGACGAGGTTGCGCAAGTGGCCAACGACCCGGCCGCCGGTCAGCATCCCGTTGGACGCCACGATCATGTACGGCCGTGGGGCCCGGGCGATCGCCTCGGACTGCTTCATGTCGTTCGTGATCGTCTGCTTGGGATAGTCGAGCGGGGCGTCGTGGGCGGCCAGCAGGGCGGTGGTCTCGGCGTCGTAGTAGTCGGGGTGATGGCGGTAGACGTCGCTCGCCTTCGAGGCCATAGGCGAGTCGAGGTAGAGCTGCAGGAGCGGGATCCGACCCTGCTCGATCAGGCGGTGGAGCTCCCACACGACTTCCTGGGTCCGGCCGATCGCGAACGACGGAACGAGCAGGACGCCATCGTGGTCGGCGACGAGCTTGACGGCATCGGCCAGCAGCTGGTTCGATTCGGCCTCTGGCTCGTGCTCGCGGCTGCCGTAGGTCGACTCGATCAGGACGTAGTCGGCATCCGTCACGACCGTCGGATCGCGCAGGATCGGCGTGCCGGTCCGGCCCAGGTCACCCGAGAAGACGAGATGCAGCTCGGGCCCGCCGTCCTTGTCGGCCACCCGCAGACGGATGATCGCCGAGCCGAGGATGTGGCCGGCGTCCACGTAGGTCGCATGGATCCCGGGGGCCACCTCGATCTCGCTGTCGTAGTCGATCCCGCGAAACGAGGCCAACGCCGCCTGGGCGTCCTGGGCATCGTAGAGCGACTGGTCGAGATCCGTGTCGAGCACGGCCGGCTGCATGACGAGGGCCTGCTCGGGGTCGCGGGCGACAGTCGCCGGCGATGGCACGAGCTTCGCGGTCGGCGGAGCAGCTTGTGCGGCACTCGACGCGCTCGCCGAGCTCGCGGCGCTCGCCGGGTTCGGGATGCTCACTGGAACCGCGGCACCACCCGCCTCCTGGGGTGGCCCGGGAACCATGAGCGCCGCATCGAAGCGGCGGTTGCCGAAATGGGCGGCGTCCTGGCGCGAATCGTCGAAGCTGCGCCGCTCTCCAACGGGCACGGCAACCGGTGATCGGCCGCCGTCGTCGTTCGATTCACCCTCCGTCGCCGCCCTGGCCGCCGCTGCATTGGCAGGATCGGGCGTACCGTCCAGACCGTCGGCGGCCAGCTCCTCGGCCGCCGCCAGTGCGTCGCGATCACGCTTCTCGAAGGTGGCCGCCCTGGCCGGATCGTGTTTCTCGCGGCGGACCTGGCGCTTGGCGAACTCGTCCTGGAGCTTGCCCGAGTCGAGGAGGACCAGGCTTGCCAGCTCGACCGTCCCCTTCGTTGCCCAGACAGGCCCCTTGAAACCCGCCTTCACGACGTGAGGGATCAGCCCGCAGTGGTCGAGGTGGGCATGGGTCAGCAGGATCGCGTCGATCCCGGCTGCATCGTAGGCGAGCGGAATCCGGTTCCGGATGGACTCATTCGGGCTGCCCTGGAACATCCCGCAATCGATGAGGATGCGGGCTCGTTCGGTGGTCAGCAGGTATTGCGAGCCGGTCACCGTAGTGGCCGCGCCGAGAAACTGGAGGTGCATTCGCGGAGTCTGCCACCGCTGGGGGTGGCGCGTTGGGCCGGCGTTCAGCCTGGCGCCCGGCGGAGCCCCGGTCGTCGATGGCGCATCAGCCGCCAGGCCTCGCCACGCCTCGGCTCACCGACGCTACGATCCCCCAGTGCGTGAGCGCTGGCTGTCCCGTTCGATCCTGCCCCGTCTGCCTGGCCTGCTCGTAGGGCTGGTTGCGTTCGGCCTGGGAATCGCCCTGATGGCCCAGGCCGGACTTGGCCTCGGGCCATGGGAGGCGTTCCACCAGGGCCTCGCCCGGTTGACGGGACTCGAGCTCGGTACCGTCAGCGTGGTCCTGGGACTGCCAATCCTGGCGCTGTGGTGGCCCCTCGATGAGCGGCCCGGAATTGGGACACTCCTCAACGTCCTGCTGATCGGCACGTCGACCAACCTCGGCATCGCGGTCCTGCCCGCGGCGGCCGGCCTACCCGCCCAGGTCCTGATGATGCTGGCCGGGGTTGTGCTCATCGGGATCGGCTCCGGCCTGTACCTGGGAGCGGACCGGGGCGCCGGCCCACGCGACGGGCTGATGACCGGCATCCACCATCGATTCGGCTGGTCGATCCGCCGCTCGCGCACGCTTATCGAGCTGAGCGTGCTCGGCGCGGGCTTCCTGCTGGGCGGCACGATCGGGATCGGGACGCTCGTCTTCGCCCTCGCCATCGGGCCGCTCGTGCAACTCTTCCTTGGCCTCTTCGATCGCGACGGCCGGATTGCCGAGCGCCGGGCGATCACTCTCGAGGCCGACGTCACCGGCGCCGAGTAGCGGCTCGCTCTGCGGCCGCCGGGCCGACCGTGCACTTCTTGCGGAATATCGGTCCCCATGCTGGTATGCAAGGATCAGGGCCAAAGGCTGCAGAGATCAGCGAGATCGAGCGGCGTTTCTCGCACGAACACGCCTGCCCGGAGGGGCCTGAGGCACCTGGCGGGGCTGAATTGTTGCCGAGTAGCGTGGGGATCGATATTTCGGCAACAACGAGCGCGGTCGCGCCTGGCACGATCGCCGGGCCTGGC
>PLZO01000173.1 GCA_003152165.1 Chloroflexota bacterium | reverse complement strand
CGAGCAGGCCGTACATCCGGAGCGGTCGGCGGGCCCGATCGGCGATCCGCCCGCCGATCACGCTGCCGATCGCGATCCCGCCGAAGAAGCCGGTCAGGATCGCCGACACGGCCTGCGTGGTGTTACCGAAGACGAGGACGAGCTGGCGGGCCCAGACGACCTCGTAGACGAGGCCGGCCGCTCCCGACAGGATGAAGATCGCGAGAATTGGCCAGCGACGGCTCACCCAGATGCTCCTTGATGCGGTCCTGCCCGGATTACGGTCGCGCGGCTAGAGTCACGATCGAAGCCGCGACGGGCCGCCGGGGCAGGCAGATGATGACACCGGCGATGCCTGCCGCGCCGCAAGGTTCAAGCAGCGATAGCCGAAGCCTCTGGGTCGCGTCACTGCCCCAGCAAGCCAAGCGAGCCGACCCACACGGTCAGGAAGCCCGCGCCGTAGTCGGCCGGTATGCACAATCCAGCGCCAATCGGAACGAGCCACCGGCGATCCGTCCGAGCGGCGATGGCCACGATCGCCACCCCGACGGGAAATCGGATCAGGAACGGGATCGGGAGCAGCGGGATCGGCGACGATCCGTAGTTTCGGGCGATCCAGCCGACCCAGTCTATCCAGGCAGACGGGCTCAAGACAAACGAGATCCCAAACACCACCAGACACGACGCGACGCCGATAGCGGCCGCGCGCCATTCCCGCCGGAACACATGCCACCCGAGAGCCGTGCCCGGCCCGATCTTCGTCAGTGCAGGAATCGCGACGGCCGCCGGATGCCGTACGGTCGCCACGACCCCCGCCGTCATGAGCATCGAGACATTGCCGAGGAGGATGATTGCGAGCGGCGCAGAAATGTCGGAGATCCCGGTGCCGATCCCGACGAGCCCCAGCACGACGATCGGCAAGGCCCAGGCGCGCGCTGCATACCAGAGACACCCAAACAGAAAGGTGATCCAGGCCACGAGGACGACTTCGAAGGGCAGCACATGAAATGGCGCCCAAAGCTGGGCAATCGTCGGTGGACTCGCATAGTCGGTAGCTGACGTCCAGTTGTAGGCGTATAGGTGGTCGAGATGACTCGATGCCAGCCAGTATTGGTCGGCGTCAATCGGATCCCAGGCGCGACCGGACGCCTGGGCCACGGCCATCACGGCCCCGACGACCAGAACCGGCAATGGGCCTGTCAACACCCGCCAGAACGGCCGATCGACCGAACGCCGGCGCCAACCAGGTCCCGCTCCTGGAATCCGAGCGACGAATTGGCGTACGGAACTGCTGAGCCGGGCGACGCCGATGGAGCTCATCCCGCGGATACTAGTCGGTGGTAATCCCGGCGAGCCCGTAGACTCCGCCTGGAATGAGGCCACCTCACGAGCGTCCGACTGGGCCTTCAGAGCTGACGCTGCGGGGATGACTCGTTCGGCAGCTCTCCAGTGGGTCGCAGTCGGACTAACCCTGGCGTTTGTGCTCCTTGACCTGTTGGACGTGGTCGCGAACTACGCCACATTGAACCGGGAGGTTGGCGTCGACTACCGCCTGTATATGGACACGGCGACCCGCTGGCTTCACGGTGGCCCCTATTTTCAGCCAGACCAGCTTGCTGGGCCGTACCAGATCAGTGCCGGCGACATCCTGTACCCGCCGGTCTCATTACTCCTGTTCGTCCCATTCACGTTCCTGCCGGCGATCCTGTGGTGGCTGATTCCAGCTGCTGCGGTCGGGTGGTGCCTGTACCGGCTTCGGCCAACACGGACGGGCTGGCAGTGGCTCGCGGTCTGCGCCGCCTGGCCAACAGCTCCGCTCAAGATCCTTACCGGTAACCCGGTTGTCTGGGCGGTGGCGGCAATGGCCCTCGGCGTCCTGTACGCGTGGCCGAGCGTTCTCGTCCTGATCAAGCCGAGTCTCTTCCCGTTTGCCCTGTTCGGGGCGCGGACACGACGATGGTGGGTTGGCCTCGCCGCCTTGCTGGCAATCAGCCTGCCCTTCGGCTCTCTATGGATCGACTGGGTTCGTTCGATCCTGAACGCGCAGGGCGGCGGCATCGCCTATTCAAGCCTTGAGATCCCGATGTTGGCCTTTCCCGTCGTGGCCTGGCTCGGGCGCTCGCACACCGCCAGGGCAGCCACCGAGATCGCCGCTGCGTAGATCCTGGCCTCGATCCCGTTGTATCGCCAGCCTCGTGCGACGAGTGCGACGGCGGATCCGGCACTCCTCGAAGCGTCCAACCGGCGGCCGTACGATCGGCGGGTTGCACGGACGCACCGGTGACCGCATCGTTCGGGATTGATGCCAGAGCCAATCCGTCGACGCCCACGCCGCTCGTGGCCGTGATCATTCCAGCCCTCAACGAAGCCGGCAAAATGGGACTGGCGACGAGGCGCGCGCCCACGGTCATCGCTCGTCAGCGGCGCCGTGGTCGTCCTACTCTTGGCGAACCCTGGCGCTCACGGACTCGATACCATCGCCTACTGGTCGATTGATCCAGCCAACCCCTACGCCAGCGCGGTAGGGAACCTGAACGCCATGGACTCGATCCGCTATGCCCCTCCGTTCATCCTGGTTATGTTGCCCGCCCATGCCCTGCCATGGCCGGTGTTCATTACCGGGTGGACGATCCTCTGTCTCGCCGCGCTGTTCTATGTGTCGGGCCGCTGGGCGCTCGCTTTGGCGGCGCTGTATCCCGTGGCGATGGAGCTCTCGGTGGGTAATGTCAACCTCCTCATCGGAGCGGCCGTGGTGGTCGGGTTTCGCTGGCCCCGCGGCGTGGTCGTTTGTCCTGCTGACGAAAGTGACGCCGGGCGTCGGCCTTGTCTGGTTCGCCGTCAGGAGGGAGCGGCGGTCGCTCGCCATCGCGATCGGTGTGACGGCGGCCATCGCCGCCGCAACCTTCCTCTGGAAGCCCGGCGATTGGTTCGCCTGGATCCAGTTCCTGTGGTCCGCCACTCCACCCCTATACGACGGCGTCCTGCCAGTGCCCCTGCCAATCAGGTTGGCAGTTGCAGCGGCTCTGACCATCTGGGGCGCCCGAAGCAACCGGCCCTGGGTCCTGCCGATCGCGGTCGGACTATCGATTCCCATCCCCTACCTGTCGATGGCTGGCACGAT
This sequence comes from Chloroflexota bacterium, assembly GCA_003152165.1. Taxonomy (GTDB): domain Bacteria; phylum Chloroflexota; class Limnocylindria; order Limnocylindrales; family CSP1-4; genus Palsa-1033. The sequence goes on along the minus strand of PLZO01000173.1, from coordinate 1,258 downwards.
GGTCTGTGCGATTGGCGCCCGCCCATTACCAGCCCGTCGTGGACTGCCCGATCGAGCACCGACGGGAATGATCCGACGCGAGCCTGCGTCGAGCTTGTAGAGCGACCGGTGGTGGTCGCCGAACCCACCGCGACCGTCCGCCGAACCCACCGCGACCGTCCGCCGCAGGCAATAGACTCGCCCGAATGACGCAACCGTCGCAGGGCTCAACGGCGAACTCGCAGCTCCGCTTTCGATTCAGCCCGGGAGGCCGGCGGCTGCTTGGCCTGACAGTCGCCGGCGCCGCCGTGATCCTCGGGTTGGTCGGCGTGTTCGTCCTCGTGTTCCACCTGGTTACCGATCCCCTCGTCGACGTCCACGCCTACTACAACGCCGCCGGACGGCTGAACGCCGGTCTGCCCTTGTACGCAGGGCACGGAGGGGTGGACGATCCCGATTACTACCGGTATCCGCCGCTCCTCGCGATCCTCTTTCGACCACTCGCCCTGCTTCCGTTCGAAGCCGCCGCGATCATCTGGGAGGTGGGCATCATCGCGGCGCTGGTCGTGACCCTATGGCACCTTGGTCTACGCAGCCGTCGGACCTGGATCGCCGTCGGGATCCTCGCCGGTCCGATCGCCTGGTCCGTCACCATCGGTCAGGCCCAGGTCCTCGTGACGCTGCTGCTCGCGACCGGGAGTCCAGCCGGGGTGGCCGTCGCGACCCAGCTGAAGCTTCTGCCCGCGCTGGTTGCCCTCTACTGGCTCGGCCGCCGAGACTGGCGGAGCCTGGGCCGCTTCATCCTGTGGTCCGTCGTTCTCAGCGTGGCCCAGCTCATCTTCGAACCGGCCGGCACGATTGCGTTCATCGGCAATACCAACCTGAACCAGGTCGGCCAGGTGAACAACATGTCGCCGTACGCGGTCTCACCAGTCCTGTGGCTGATCTTCACTGTCGCCGGACTCATCCTGACCCTTCGGCTGGCTCGGACGCGGGCGGGCTGGCCCGCGGCCGTCGCCTTTTCCATCCTCGCGACGCCACGACTCCTGGAGTACATGCTGATGACCCTGCTGGCCGCACTACGCGATCCGGATTCCGGCGCGGAATCTGCCCGGTCGCGGACCAAGAGTTGACCCCGCGAGGGTGACTCGCTCGGCGATCCTCGTCTGGGGCGGAGTCGCGTTGACCCTGGCCTTTGTGCTCCTCGACGCTCTCTACGTGGCAGCGAACTGGGCGACGCTGCGCAGCCAGGTTGGGGTCGATTACCGGCTGTACATGG
>PLZO01000030.1 GCA_003152165.1 Chloroflexota bacterium | reverse complement strand
TCAGTGCATGGCGACGGTTGCCGCAGTCGCTCCGATTGAGGCCAGGGTGACCAGAGCCATCTGGGGGGTCGCTGGATCCATGGCCGACGGCCGACTTAGCTCCCGCGAGTCTGCATCGTGGTGCTCGCCGCGAGCGTAGTCGAGCAGCGCGCGGCGGAGCAGTTCCTCGGTGTGGCCGGTCGCCAGGCCCATCATCCGCTCCACGTCGTCGCGGACCGTCCCAGGCGGGAGATCCGCCGCCGCCCGCAGGACCTTGGGGTTCTCTGTCGGCTGAACGTGTTCGGAGGCATAGAACAGCTCCTCGTGGAGCTTCTCGCCGGGGCGCAGCCCCACGATCTCGATCGGCTGGCTCTCGGGATCGCGGCCGGCCAGGCGAACGAGGTCATGGGCCAGATCCATGATCCGGACCGGCTCACCCATATCGAGTACGAACAGGTCACCCGTCGTGCCCAGGGCCGCTGCGTCAAGGATGAGCCAGGCCGCCTCCGGGATCGTCATGAAGAAGCGGGTCATCGCCGGGTCCGTGATCGTCAGCGGCTCACCCTTCTCGAGCTGGTCCTGGAAGATCGGAACGACGCTGCCGTTCGAGCCGAGGACGTTGCCGAAGCGGACCGAGACGTACGGGCGGCCCGTCTGCCGAGCCGTGTCGGCGACCAGCATTTCGGCGATCCGCTTGCTGGCGCCCATGACGCTCGAGGGACGCACCGCCTTGTCGGTCGACACGAGCACAAACCGCTCGACGCCCGCCCGGGCGGCCGCGTCGAGCACGGCGAGGGTCCCCCTGACGTTGACGTACATCGCGTCCGATGGGTGTGCCTCCATCAGGGGTACGTGCTTGTACGCCGCGGCGTGGAAGATCACCGAGGGAACCTCGGCAGCAATCAGCTGGTCCATCGCCTCGCGATTGGTGATATTGGCCAGCTGCACGTGGAGCTCGCCACTCCCCTTGCCGTGGCCCGCGCGGGCCTCAAGCTCGCGCTGGAGCAGGTAGAGCGGGCTCTCGGCGCGGTCGACCAGGATGAGTCGGCGGGGCCCGAGGGTGAAGACCTGGCGAGCGAGCTCAGAGCCGATCGAGCCGGCGGCGCCGGTGATGAGCACCACCTGATCTCGCACGATTTCGGCGACCCCAGCAAGGTGTTCGGTGACGATCGGTCGCCGGAGCAGGTCTTCGACCCGCACACGACGCATCCGGTAGGCATCGACGCTCCCATCGAGGAGGTCGGTCAGGGGCGGAACCGTCCGGACTTCGAGGCCGAGCCCGAGCGCCGCGTCCACGACGGGGCGGACTGCGGCCCCAGGGGCGCTGGGCATCGTGATCAAGAGCATCCGTGCGCCGGTCAGGTCAACCACCCGGGCGAGCTGGTCGCGGCCGCCGAACACCCGCAGGCCGGCCACGATGTTGCCGGCGAGTGAGGGATCGTCGTCGAGGAAGCCGACCGGTACGACACCGGCGGCGGGATTGCGCTCGGCGGACCGAGCCATCAGCACGCCCGTCCGACCAGCCCCGTACAGCAGGGTGAGTCGCTGCGCGGCGATGAGACTCGCCCCGGACTGAGGCGCCCAATCGTAGGCAGCCCGAATGGCGAACCGTCCGCCGCCCAGGATCGCAATGCTCAGGAGCATCTCCGCCGGCCAGAAGGATCGCGGAAAGCCCACCGGCACGTCGGGTCCGAGGGCGGCCAAGCCATAGAACAGGGAGAAGCTGACGGCCGATCCGACGACAACGGCACCGACGATTCGGACGACATCGGGAATGCTGGCGAAGCGCCAGGCACGGCTATATAGGCCAAACCGGACATTCACCGCCGTTCGAACGGCCAGGAGCAGGCCCAGGATCGGGAGAAACGGACCGACCAGCCGGAGGCCGGGGAGCGTGTCGAAGCGGAGGACGAGGGCGAGGTAGGCCGCCACGACGATTCCCAGCAGGTCGAAGACCAGAAGATGGCGCGCACGCAAGCGGCGGGCGATCCGGGCGATCACGGCGCCGTCGACGCGCGAGGCCGACCGACCACGGGCGAATGGCGGCGGACGGCCAAATGCGTCGGCCAGACGGGGGGGTAAGTGGACGGATCGACGAGCAGTCAATAGAGACCCCAGGAACGGAAGATCGCCCGCCATACGACGGGGCGACAACGGCGCGCAGATAAAGCTCCCGGGCTCCACACGGCTTCCCAAGATCCCCGGGGACGCGCCACCCGGGGAACCTGGAGACCGCGACTGCCGGAGGGGCCACGATGAAAGCGGTGTGGCCCTTCAGGACCATTTGACGATAGTCCATCCGGCGTCGTCGGGCTAGTACCTCTGGGTCACCTTGGCGCTGATCCGTTGCACCTGAGCACACTGGAGACCGGAACGTCAGGTCCGAGCAGGTTCGACGCGGCAACCTTGCTAACCCGCCCTCATCGCCACTCCTAGGGGCGAGCCAAAACCGCCGCGGACCAGGTTGTTCCTTGGACCTGGGTCCTAGCCCGGATCTCGGTGCCGTGAGTTACTTCCGGGGTCTGGCGTCGGCCAGCCTGAGGAAGCGAGACACGGTCTTGACGATCCCTGCCCGGCGAGCCGTCGTGGGCATCGTTGGCGAGACATCCGCGGCTGTGGCGTTCTCGTCGTAATAGCTGGAGTACGGATGATCCTCGGCGTATTGCCGGTTGGCTAATCGGTTGAGAACGACCCCAATTACCCTTGCGTTCGCTTTCGCGAGTGCCTCCCGGGCCTGACGAATCGTCGCCCGGCGGGTGCGATTCGAATCGATGACGAGCAACGTACCGTCCAGGTACGAACTCAGGATGGCCGAGTCGGTCACAGCCTGCAACGGCGAACTGTCGACGATGACGATGTCGGCGGTCGCCTTCATGCGCTCGAAGACCCTGCGCATCCGCTCGGAACCGGCGAGCTCGGCAGGATTCGGCGACAGCGGCCCGCTCGTGAGGACCCGAAGGCGTACGTGCAGGTTGGAGTGCGCGATCAGGTCGACGTCGGCCTGATCGCTGTACAGGAGGGTCGTGAGTCCCTGAGCGTTGGGGAGGTTGAAGATGGTGTGAATACTCGGCCGACGCAGGTCTGCGTCCACGAGGAGGACGCTGCGGCCGGCCAACGCGAAGGCGATCGCCAGGTTGGCTGCCGTGACGGTCTTGCCCTCCGACGGGACTGCGCTGGTGACGAGCAGGGTTCGGACCGGCTCGTCTACGGCTGTGAAGTCGACGTTCGTCCGGAGCGTCCGATACGCCTCAGCTGCGGCCGAACGTGGATAGACGAGCGTCACCAGGCGGTAGATCTCGCTCCGCTCGGCGTCACCCTTCATACGGAGCACCGTGCCGAGCGTGGGCAGCCCGATGAGCTCCTCGACCGCCTCGGGCGTCCGAACGGTGTCGTCGAGATACGCGAGGAGGAAGACCACGGCGGCCACGAGCAGGAGGCCGAGCACGCTCGCAAGCAGAGCATTGAGCAGCGGTCGTGGCGAGATCGGGGCGGCGGGCGCTGCCGCGGGTTGGATGATCGAAAGCAGGTTCGCGGAGCCCGACGACGAGAACCCAAGCAGAGTTGCATAGCTACTTTGGAGACTCGTGAGCTCAGCCTGCAGCGTCGCCAACGTCGCTGCCTGGGCGGCCGTCCGAGTGGTCAGGTCACCCAGCGTGTTCGCCTCGGCTTGGGCCGCCTCGATCTGAGCCTGGGTGGCCTGCAGGTCCGCGTCCACGAACTTCTGGACACCCGTCTGGCGCCCCTGGACTGCCGGCGACGCCGCAATCAGCTGATTGGCGAGAGCGTTCGCAATGGCCGCTGCCTGTGCCGGGTCGCCGTCCTGGGCCGTGATACTGAGGATGGTGCTGCCGATCGCGGCCGATGCCGAGACGCGACGCGCGAGATCGTCTGTCGTCCCAGGCAGACCGAGTGACTCGATCACGTTCTGGAGGAGCGGACGAGTGGTGGCCACGGTCGCGTACGTCGTCGACAGGCTCTGGGAGGCGAGAAGGGCTGTGTAATCCGGGTTGACCGAGGACAGGGACTGTCCGACTACCAGCGTTGCCTCGGCCTGGTACACCTTGGGTTGGAGGCTGCTATAGCCGAAGCTGGCGCCCGTCACAATGACGATGACGGCGAGGATCAGTGGCAGCCTGGCCCGGAGAATGGCCAGTTCGTGGCGGAGGTCCAAGATTGCTCAATCCCTTGTGGCCCGTGATCGCGGGCGCGCCTTGCGATGATACTGTCGAGCAGCAACGGAAATAATACTCGACAACACCCCGAATCCCGCTCTCGGCGCAGATGGATGTGGCATCCTGACAACGCCTGAATACCTTCGAGCCAGGGGCTGTCACGGGCACCGATCAGCGGCCGGCAAGGGTAGGATTTCAGCGGGGGGTCCCCGCGATGTTCGCACCCGGAGGCACAATGGCCGCACCTCGAGAGTCCGTCGGGCGCACGATCCCGCTTGCGAGGCCGGATATCGGCGAGCGCGAGCTCGAGCTCGTCACCCAGGTTTTGCGAAGTGACGTGCTCGCGATGGGGAGCTTCACCGAACGCTTCGAGGCCGGCATCGCTGAGCTCGCCGGCCGGCGGGAGGGGGTGGCATGCTCGAGCGGTACGGCCGGCCTGCACCTCGGGGTCCGCGCCCTCGGGATCGTCGAAGGCGACGAAGTCCTCACGACGCCGTTCAGCTTCGTGGCTTCGGCCAACTGCCTCCTTTACGAACGGGCAGTGCCCCGCTTCGTCGACATCGAGGAGGACAGCCTCGGGATGGATCCGGACCTCCTGGCCGCCGCCACCGGCGCCAGGACGCGGGCGGTCCTTCCGGTTCACGTATTCGGACGGCCCTGCAAGATCGAGGCCATCAACTCGTTTGCGAGGCAGCGCGGCTGGAGCGTGATCGAGGACGCCTGCGAGGGACTCGGCTCGTCCGTCCACGGCCGGCCCCTGGGCAGCTTTGGTGACGTCGCCGTCTTCGCGTTCTACCCCAACAAGCAGATCACGACCGGGGAAGGCGGGATGGTTGTCACTGACGATCCCGGGCTGGCCGACACGATGCGCAGCCTCCGCAACCAGGGACGGGACACGGACGGGACGTGGCTGCGCCACGTTCGGCTCGGCTACAACTACCGGCTTGACGAGATGTCCGCCGCCCTCGGGGTCGCCCAGGTCGAACGGCTCGAGGAGCTGCGCCGCGGCAGGACTCGGGTTGCCGCGGCGTACGAGCAGGCACTCGGAGGTCGAAACTGGCTAGGCCTGCCGAGAGCCGGAGCAGGCGAGGACGTCGACTGGTTCGTCTACGTCGTCAGGCTTCATCCTCAGATCGATCGTGACACGCTCGTCGTCCGGCTCGCAGCTCTGGGCGTGCCGTCACGACCGTACTTCGCTCCGATCCATCTTCAGCCGTTCTACCGCTCGATGTTCGGCTTCAAGCCGGGGGACTTTCCGGTAACGGAACGCGTCGCGGCCAGCACGCTGGCCCTGCCATTCTCAAGCCGCCTGAGCGACGACGACGTCGGTCACGTGGCGGAGGTCCTGATCGACGCAATTGATCGGCCGGGACGCCTGGGTGGCTGAGGGCGAAGGGTGCACCCCGCGGCGGCGTTCGGCACATCGCGTCCGAAGAAGCGTCGACGCAGTTGGCCATGGGCGAGTTCGATCTCGTGGACGAGGACGCAGTCGCGGCGCAGTGGGAGTCCTGCTTCGATGAACAGGCGAGCCCTCGGCACCGGCGTCAAGCGCGGCGTCGACGTGGTGGGAGCGGCGCTCGAACTGGTCATCCTGTCACCAATCCTGGCTTGGACGGCAGTCGGTGCGCTCCTGACACAGGGCCGACCGATCCTGTTTCGCCAGGTCCGGCCAGGGCTCCATGGCAAGTTGTTCACGATATGCAAGTTTCGGACGATGCGACCCTCCAGACCAGGTGAGGTCTGGTACCTGAACGACGACAAACGCCTGACCCGTCTCGGCCGCTTCCTGCGCACGAGCAGTCTCGACGAGCTGCCGGAGCTCTGGAACGTCCTTCGCGGTGACATGAGCCTCGTCGGGCCGCGCCCACTTCTCCCCGAATATCTGGAGACCTACACGGCGGAAGAGAGACGCCGCCATGGGATGCGGCCCGGGGTTACGGGCTGGGCCGTGGTGAACGGCCGCAATTCGCTGTTGTTCAAGGACCGGCTCGTGTTCGACATCTGGTATGTGGAACACTGGAGCCTCTGGCTCGACGCACAGATCATCGCCCGGACCATTCTCCAGGTCCTTCGCCGGCAGAACGCATCGATAACGAGCGATCCGTCGCTCGGCTTCCCGCTTCCAGGCCGCGACGAGGATCGGCCCAAAGAGCAGGACGGTTGACAATCGCACGACGGCGGGTGGGCTACCCTCTGAGCTTGACCAACAAGAGTGATTGCCTCGGACGAGGCCGTCTTGCCCCGACCCACTCACCGATCACCCGCGAAGGTTGAGCTGTGCCCGAGCTTGAAGTCCTGACGACCGCCGACAAGGATCGCTGGTTGGCGGTCCTGTCCAGTGTCGAGCGATTCGACTTCTACGACCTTCCTCAGTACCACGAACTCGCCGAGCGAACCGGCGGAGGACGGGGTCGCCTGCTTGTCTACCAGCACCAGGGCGGCACCATTGCCCTCCCTTTGATGTTCCGATCATGCGCTGCCATCGAAGGGCTCGAAGGCGAAACTTCGTGGGACGCAGGCTCGGTCTACGGGTATGCCGGTCCCCTGTCTACGAGCCCGCCCCCGTCCGCGACCGACATCGCAGATTTCCAATCAACGGTGCGCACGTTGCTCGATTCCTTAGGCGTCGTTGCGCTTTTCTCGAGCCTCAACCCTCTCATTCCGCAGACACATCTCATCGCAGGCCTCGGCGAGATCGCGGCGAACGGAACCACGGTGTCGATCGATCTGACGCTTTCGCCGGAAGAGCAGCTGGCGCAGTACCGGTTGAACCACCGTCGCGGAATTCGGAGGCTGCGGGCCCTGGGAGCGGCCTGTGACATCGACGACACGCGAGACCTCGGCGAGTTCGTCGACATCTATCACGAGACGATGTCGCGGGTTGGGGCCGCCTCGCAGTACTTCTTCGATCATGAGTACTTCGCGCTACTCCAGGACCTGCTTGGATCGCAGGTGAAGCTGTTCAGGTGCACCCTCGGTGACGAGGCGATCGCCGCTGGCCTGTTTCTGGTGTGTGGGGACATCGTCCAATACCACCTTGGAGCGACGCGCACCGCGTACGTAGAACTCGGCCCGATGAAGCTGATCATCGACACGGTCCGCCAGTGGGCGACCGAAACAGGGATGAGGGTGCTCCACCTGGGTGGGGGTGTTGGGGCGCAGGAAGACTCACTGTTCCATTTCAAGGCGGGCTTCTCGGATCGTCGCCATCAGTACGCAACGTGGCGGTGGGTTCCTAATCCTCAAGCTTACGCTCGCATCAGCGCTCGGAAGGCGGTGTGGAACAGCAACCACGGCCTGGAGTTCCCATCTACCGATCACTTCCCGCTCTATCGCAGCCGGGTCGCTCCGATCCAGGCCCCGGGCGAACCGCTCACGAAACCGACCGTCAAAGTCAAGACTAGTCGGCAACCAGATAGCGAGCCCACCTTCCGAAACGTGCTGGTGACGGCCGCGGGAAGGCGGACAAGCCTGGTGATCGCGTTCGCCGACGAAGTCCGGCGTCGGGGCGGACGAATGTTCGCGGGCGACGTCGATCCGCTGGCACCGGCTCTGTTTCTGGCAAACGAGGCCATCCAACTGCGCGCCACGACGGACCCTGACTACGTCACCGGGCTGATGGAGACGGTCAAACGCTACGAGATCGGGCTTCTTGTGCCGACCATCGACCCTGACCTCCCCGTCCTTGCGCGATCAAGGGCAGCCTTGAAATCGATCGGTTGCGTGACGGCCGTTTCAGACGAATCGTTCATCGAGATCGTCAGCGACAAGCTCGCGACCGAGTCGACGTTTGGCACCCAGGGTATCGCCGTGCCGAAGTCATGGGCGCCTGATCACCAACGGACCGCCCTACCCGATCTGGTCTTCGTCAAGCCACGCCGAGGGAGTGCGAGTCAAGGAGCTGGCGTCGCCACGCGTCGAGACCTCACCACGACGTTGTCACATACCGACGATCCGATCATCCAGGAGGTTCTGTCCGGGCCCGAGATCACGATCGATGCCCTGCTGGACCTCGACGGGCGGCCCATCCACTACGTGCCCCGGTATCGCCTCCGCACGTTGGCCGGCGAGTCAATCCAGGGGGTCACGCTGGAACATGACCGGGACGTGGAACGCTGGATCGAGAACCTGTTGGAGATCTGTGGTTCGCTCGGCGCGGCAGGGCCACTCTGCCTGCAAGCCTTCCTCACGGAACGGGGGCCCGTCCTCAGTGAGGTCAACGCTCGTTTCGGAGGTGGCTTCCCGCTTGGCCGGGCCGCAGGCGGGCTGTATACAACCTGGCTCCTCGATTTGATTGAGGGGATACCGGTGCCGAGTCGCCTCGGAAACTACGAGTCCGGTCTCTACATGACGAGGTATTACAGCGAGTACTTCACCCGTTCTCCGAGATGGTGATTCGAGGCATCGTCTTTGACATGGATGACACCCTCTACCTCGAGCGGGACTACGTACGAAGCGGTTTTGATCACGTGGCGCGCATGCTCGCCACCTCCGAGCTCGAAGCTCGGGGCACAGCCGACTGGTTGTGGTCGGCCTTCGAGGCCGGGGTTCGAGGAGATACCTTCGACCGCCTCCTGGCGGCAAACAGTAATCTGGCGGCGCGCACTACGGCAGCTGACATGGTCGATGCGTACCGGGCTCACAGTCCGAACATTACGCTCAGCCCGGGCGCGCCCGAACTCCTCGCTCTGCTCCGTCAGAATGGTCTCCGGGTGGGGGTGCTGTCCGACGGTCCACTCGTGAGCCAGCGCGCCAAGGCAGACGAACTGAGGCTCGACGCCTGGTTCGATCCGATCCTTCTTACCGCATCGCGCGACGGGTTCAAGAAGCCGGCGACTGCTGGTTTTGAATGGATCGCGGCGAAATGGAGCCTTCTGCCCGCCGAGCTGGCCTATGTTGCCGACAATCCAAGCAAGGACTTCGTCGGACCCCGAAGGCTTGGCTGGCGGACCGTACGTCTCCGGATGCCTCAACAAGTCACCTATGCTCTGCAGCCAACAAATGACGATCAGCGGCCAGATGCTGAGGTGACGGACCTCAGTCAGGCCGTCAACTACCTGACGTCCTAAAGACACGTTGGCTCAGTCGGGTCCAGTCCCGGATTGTAAACCGTTGACTGTCGACGTCGCGGTCAACCAGCGGCCGATCGTCCCAATGGCCAGTCCAACCGCGAGGCCGGTCAGGTTGTCGAAGACGTCAGCGCTCTGACAACCTCGCTCGATAACCGGCACGACCATCTGGGTCGTCTCGATGGCGAACGGGAGAGCTATCGCGGCGACAGTCAAGAGCGCCTTTCGTCGCGATCCCCCGACGAGGCGATGGTGGCCCCGATCCGGATGAACAGGAAGATGTTCAGGCTGGTGTCGTCGATGTGCAGTAGGGCTCGTAGCGGCGCGAGCCCCATCCGGGAGAGGTCGCACGTCCGCCGATCGCCGCGGGGTTGAGCTGGCCGTGGAGCGGCGTCTACGTAGCTGACACGATCATCCCGCAGCTGACCAACAGCGCCCACCCGACAAAGAACCGAGTACGGAGCGGCCATAGCCCCATTCGATGAAGCGCAACCTGCCTCCCGGGGATGGTCCAGCGTTGTGCGAGTGCCAGCATAAGGGCGGTTTCGTTCCTACGCCGCGCAGGCGCCCAAGTCAGTGGACCCGGCTCTCCAAGCCTGCCCAGAACGGCTCGCGCAGCTCGGCCTTCAGGATCTTGCCAGTGCCCCCCTTCGGGAGGGCCTCGCGGAACTGGATCTCGCGGGGAACCTTGAAGCTCGCGAGGCGGTCCCGGCAGAACGCCTTAAGCTCCTTCTCCGTGACGCTGGCCTCGGGCTTCAGCACGACCAGCCCGACCGGCACCTCGCCCCGCTTGTCGTCAGGAGCCGCGATCACGGCGCACTCGAGCACGGCCGGGTGGGCGCCGATCGCGATCTCGATCTCGACTGACGAGATGTTCTCGCCCGCGCAGATGATGATGTCCTTCGAGCGGTCCTTGATCAGGAGATAGCCCGCCGCGTCGGTGGTGGCCATGTCCCCGGTGTGCAGCCAACCGTCGCGAATCGCCGCCGCGGTGGCCTCCGGGTCGCGGTAGTAGCCGTCCATCACGGTGTTGCCCCGGACGACGATCTCCCCGATCTGCTCGCCATCGAGCCGCACATCGTGCCCATCGGCGTCGACCACCCGGATCCTGACGCCAGGGATTGCCCAACCGGTCATCGCCTGACGCTGCTGGCGCTGCTCGGGCGGCTCGGCATCGGTCAGCACCCGGCGCGGTTGGGCGAGGGTGATGATCGGCGAGGTCTCGGTCAGGCCGTAGCCCACAATCGCCTGTACGCCAAGCTCATCTTCGAGGGACCGCACGAGCGCCGGCGAGGCGGGCGAGCCGCCGATGATCACCTGGCGCAGGCTGGACAGGTCGAACTTCGACCGCTCCCGGTGGTTGAGCAACGCGGTGAAGATCGAGGGCACGGCCAGCAGGCGGGTCACCGAGTGGCGCTGGACGAGCTCCATGAGAGCAGCCGGGTCGAACCGGCGGAGCATGACGTGGCGGCCACCGACCATCGTCAGGAAATGCGGCGTGCCCCAGCCATTGACGTGGAACAGGGGCACGACGTGGAGGACCACGTCGTCCTCGGTGAAGCCCAGGCCAAGCTCGGCCGCGAAGCTGTGCAGGTACAGCTCACGGTGGGTCATCGCGACGCCCTTGGGCAGGCCCGTCGTGCCGCTGGTGTAGAAGAGCTCGGCCATGGCGTTCTCGTCGATCTCAGGCTGGAGCGGCTCGTTGGACGCCGAGGCCAGGAGCCCTTCGTATCCGTGATCAGCGATCCCGCCCGCATCGCCAGCGAGGACGACAAAGGTCGGCCGGCGCGCGAGGCGCGGACCGATCTCCGCGACGAGGGGCAGGAAGTCGCGATGGAAGGCGACCACCTTCGAGCCGGCGTGATCGAGGATGTAGGCGATCTCGTGAGGCGCCAACCGGATGTTGATCGGGTTGAGCACCGCGCCCGCCTCGAGGACGCCGTAGTACGCCTCGAGCAGGTGATGAGTGTTATAGGTGATGAACGAGACCCGCTCGCTGGCCTTCACCCCGAGCACCTGCAAGGCATGGGCGAGGCGGTGCGTTCGCTCGGCAAACTCGCGGTATGTGAATTGGCGGTCGCCGTCGACGACCCCGATCTTGTCGCCGAAGAACGCCGCTGCCCGGTCGCGGAATTCGAGCACCGAGAGTGGTACGAACATTCAGGGCCTCCTACCCGATCATCGTACCGAGTAGTGCCCATCCAGGTCACCGGGCCGGGGGGCGTGGCTAGCGCCTCGATCAGACGGGACTTCCATGTGGTCAGGGCGCAGCCAACCTCCGTTGGGCGCGAGCAGGGCACTGCCCAGGCTCGCGCCCAAATGATCCGCCGCGGCCCTCCCGCGGGTGCCCGAGCCCGGTTCAGTGATAGGTCACGCTGGTGCTGTCAGTGATGCTGGCGAGTGGGCCCGATCGCAGCGGC
>PLZO01000048.1 GCA_003152165.1 Chloroflexota bacterium | reverse complement strand
CCGTCGTCGTGGATCGCGTTGAACGTGTGGAAGAACTCCTCCTGGGTTCGTTCCTTGTCCGCGATGAACTGGATATCGTCGATCAGAAGGACGTCGATCCGGCGGTATCTGGCCCGGAAATCGTCGAAGCGCCCCTGCTGCACGCAGGTGATGAACTCGTTCGTGAAGCGCTCGCTGGTCACGTACATCACCCGCTTGCGCGGGAATCGCGCGATGACGGAGTTGCCGATGGCGTGCATCAGGTGCGTCTTGCCCAGGCCCACGCCGCCGTACAGGAAGAGCGGGTTGTAGGCATGGCCGGGACGCTCGGCGACCGACAGGCTGGCGGCATGGGCCAACCGATTGGCCGAGCCGACGATGAAATTGGCAAAGGTGTAGCGCGGGTTGAGGTTGGACGAGCCGCCCTCGCCGCCGACCCTGCCCGGCTCGAGCCGGACCTGCTGGCTCGCGCTCGACGATCCGCTTGAGGCATCGACCGTCGAGGACTCGGTCGGGGCCCGGACGATGAACTCGACCTGGACGCTGTAGCCCACGATCCGGGCGAGCGTCTGGGAGATCAGCGAGCGGTAGCGGGTCTCGAGCCAGTCCTTGGCGAACCCGTTCGGGACCGCGATCCGGAACAGGTTGTCGTCCACCTCGATGAGGTTCGTGTCGCGCAGCCACGTCTCGAAGTTCGCCGGGGAAAGTGAGACCTGGAGCTCACCGAGAGCGGCTCGCCATACGTGCTTCGCGTCCATATGCTCGACGTGACCCTGCAGCTCAGAGGAATGAATCGCCGACACTGCGGCCCAGGGATGAACGAGCGACGGCGAAGCAGGTGTCAGGGCCATGGACGCCGCTGCGCGGGGCCGGATTGACCGCTCCACCTGCTCCTCCGGAGGGATCCGAAGGTGCCCGCGAGCGTCCCGGCGTCGGGGGCTCGGGAAGGATAGCACCGGCTAAGGTGGGCTCGCAAGGCACCGGCGCTCTGGAATCTGGATACTGCCGGGGAGTATCCTTGTGTGGCGATCCGGGACTGACCCGCACCATCTGGCCGCTTCGCAGCTCGTCACCGTGTGCCCGTTGTTTGACACTCGCTCGAAGGGGTCCATATACTCTCCCGGACGTCGACGCGCCAGGCGCTTTCGTGCGCACGGCGCGTCCTCGTGCCTTCATGAGTCGGAAGCATCCGAATGCCGAAGGCGGGCCACGGGGCCTGATGGAGAGGATCGCGCGCAGTCTCGATGAAACAGACCTATCAGCCCAAGAAGCGCCACCGCGCCAAGGAACACGGCTTTCGTGCCCGGATGAGGTCGACCGGTGGTCGGCGGATCCTGGCCGCCCGCCGCGCTCGCGGCCGGAAGCGGCTGACGGCCTGATCGAGCGAGGCACTCACCCGCCGCGTCTCGTGATGCTCTCCCGTCCACGGGACTTCGCGACGCTCCAGGGGACCGGGGCCGTGCGGTCCCACCCTCTCCTCGTCGTACGAATTCTGCGGACGGACCTGGAGACCCGGTTCGGACTGGCGACCGGCCGAAAGCTCGGCGGGGCGGTCATTCGCAACCGGCTTCGCCGCCGCCTCCGCGAGGCACTCAGGGCACTGGCGCCCTCGTTCCAGCCCGGCTGGGACGTTCTGATCATCGCCCGCCCGGCGCTCGTGAATGCAACACACGAGGACCTGACCGAGGCGGTTGCACGGCTCCTCCGTCGGGGAGGCGTCCTGGAAGGACCGACTACCGCGTGAAACGGATCGGAATCGGACTGATCAAGGTCTACCGAGTCGTGTTTGCGTGGATGCCGTCGAGCTGTCGTTTCGAGCCCACCTGCTCGCACTATGCCGAGCAGGCTATCCAGCGCTACGGTCTGCTTCGCGGGAGCGTGATGGGCCTCCGCCGGATCGCCCGGTGCCATCCCTGGCACCCCGGCGGCTACGACCCGGTCCGCTAGCAGGATGAGCCAGACCGTGCAATTCCAGCTCGGCCGGTGCCGGCCGTGGATCGGAATCGCCCTGCTCCTGGTATTCGTGGCCGTGATCCTGGCGGCGTGCTCGCCGATCGGCGGCCCGGCAGCTACCCTTGCCCCCGGCCAGACGGCGACGCCAACGCCCCTAGCGACCCTCCCGCCGGCCGGGATTGCCCTCCATCCGGCGATTCCCGCCGACCCGTTCTCGCTGTTCGCCTTCGTGTTCACCCCGATCTTCCAGGCGCTGTTCATCAGCCTCGTTGCGGTCCAGCAGGTGACCGGCAGCATGGTCATCGCAATCATCGTCGTGACCCTGCTGGTCCGGATCCTGCTCATCCCGCTATACCGCAAGCAGATCGTCAGCCAGAAGCGGATGCAGCTCCTGGCGCCCGAGCTCAAAGAGATCCAGCGCCGCTTCAAGGGCGACCGGGGCAAGGTCCAGGAGGCTACCCAGGCGTTCTACAAAGAGCGCGGGGTCAACCCGGCCCAGGGCTGCCTGCCCCTGATCCTGCAGTTCATGCTCCTGATCCCGATGTACTCGGTATTCAGCTCGGGCCTCCAGAACTACAACCCGAACGGGATGCTCCGCGTCTTTGGAATCCAGCTGATCAACCTGACGTGCCCCAGCGCCCCGCAGATCGTGGCCGGCCACGTCACTCCGTGCATCAACTCGACGGTCTTCGGCGTACTCGACCTGAGCCAGCCGTGGGTCCTCTTCACGATCGGGATCGGGATCAGCATTCTGGCGCTCGCCTCGTCGCTGCTCCAGCTGTTCCAGTCGCGGATGACTCTGCCGCGCCGGGATCCCAATACTGTGGACGACCAGAACACCAAGATCCAGCGCCAGTCGATGCTCTTCCTGCCGTTCATCTCGATCTTCTATGGCGGCTTCCTGCCGGCCGGCCTGTTCATCTACTGGATCGTGTCCACCCTGTTCTCACTAGGGCAGCAATACCTGATCATCGGTTGGGGTGGGATGTTCCCGCTCCTGGGCTGGGACCCCCCGTTCGCCAGGGCCCACAAGCCGCGTTTCCCGGTGGCCATCCCAACCGTGGACCCCGCTAAACGAGCGGCGAACTCGGTCCTCACCCAAACCGACGAACGTGCGGCAAAAGCCGCGACGACGATCCGTCCCCGTGAACGGGGCGGCCGCCAGGGCCGACGAGGGAGACGACGCTGACCATGAGTGCGTATCAGGAATTTACCGGCAAGTCCGTCGAAGAGGCGTTGAAGGCGGCTCGGGAGACCTTCGGGGTCGAGCTCAACGACCTCGACTTCGAGATTCTCACGCCCGGCAGCAGAGGCGTCCTGGGCATGGGCGCTGAAGCAGCCCGGATCGTGGCCGCGCCGCGCCAGGCTCTGGGTGGCAGTGCCCCGAAGCGCGAGGCAGCCGCGTCCACGCCAAGTCCGGCTGCGCCGACTCGCGACGACCGGCCCCGCGACGACCGGCCCCGCGATCGGCACGATGCGCCGCGAAGCGTTGAGCCGCGAGGCGACACAGCGCAGACTACTCGGGCCGACGTGGCCCGCCCGGCCGACGCTCCGCGCTCCGATCGCCCGGCCGACGTGGCCCGCCCGGCCGACGCTCCGCGCTCGGATCGGCCGGCTCGAGACGACCGCTCGGGCGGGGGCGAGCGCCCTGCCCGGAACGACCGCCCACCGCGCCGTGATGGCGATCGCGTCCGCCCAGCTGACGATCGCCCGGTTCGTCGAGCGCCGGCCTCCGACCTCACTGAGCGGGAGGCCGCCGAGGTTGCCGCCGCCCGAGGCTCGGTTGCCGCCGAGCGGGCCGACCTCGAGGCTGCAGACGCCTCGCCCGAAGCACTTGCCGCAGGCAAGGAGATCCTCGAGAACCTGATGCGCCTGATGGAGTTCGACGTCGCCGTCGAGATCCGCGCCGGAGAGACCAGCCGGCTGAATGTGATTGGCGAAGGCGACGAGAAGGAGGCCCTCGGCGCGCTGATCGGCCGGAAGGGCGAGCGCCTCTCCGCGCTCCAGCACCTTGTCAACCTGATGCTTTCGCGCCGGATGGGCGACTGGACCCGCGTCCTGGTCGATGTCGAGGACTATCGCGGCCGTCGAGAGCGCCAGCTCGTCGAGATCGCCCGGCGGGCGGCCGAGCGCGTTGGCGAAACGGGCAAGATGCTCCAGCTCGAGCCGATGTCGGCCCTCGAGCGACGCTGGATCCACATTGCCCTGCGCGACAACCCCGACGTCGCGACCCAGTCGATTGGCGAAGAGCCGAACCGAAGGGTGATCGTCCTGCCCCGCGCCTGACCGTCACAGGCGAACGATCTCGTTCGTCGACACGTACCCAGTCGGTAGGACCTCTGCTGGAATGGCGGGTACGGAGACGGCTGGTAGGATGACCAACGCACGTGACCACGACGACCGAAACTGAGCTTCCCGCGGCGCTCGAGTCGGCACGCCCGCGGCAGTGGCCGCGCGTCGTCGTCGCCTTCCTGGTTGGCCTCGGGTTGGCCCTCGCACTCGCGGCCGGCGGGGTGTTTGCCTATGAGCAAGCACATGCCGGCAAGATCGGGGCGGGTGTCCACGCCGGCGCGGTCGACCTATCGGGCCTGACCCGAGCGCAGGCCGCGACGCGCCTTACTGCAGCCTATGCCTCACTCGGCCTGGGCAGCGTGTCGCTGAGCCTGCCGGAGGGCACGATCAAGGTCACCTTCGCGGACCTTGGTCGGCGCCTCGATGTCGACGCCATGCTCGATGCTGCATTTGCGGTCGGCCGCTCGGGCAATCCGCTCATCCGGGTCGCGGACGAGATCCGGGCGGCCCTTCACGGGACGACCATTGTGCCCGTCGTTATCTTCGATCAGGCCACGATCAAGGCCAGTGTTGCCCGGCTGGCGGCGTCGGTCGCGACCAACCCGGTGAATGCGTCAATCAGGACCAGCGCGGCCGGCTTCGTCGCCACGACCTCGAGCAATGGCCGCATCCTATCGACGGATGTGCTCCTCCGTCAGGTCATGGTGGCCCTTGGCTCGGCAGATGCGCCGGCCGGGCAGACGATCGACATCTCCGCCGACTTGAGCCCGGTTGCGCCTGCGCTCAGCTCGATCCAGGCAAGCCAGGCCGCCACGGCCGGCAATGCCGAAGTCGCCCTGATCGTCCTGACCCACGCGACCGACTCGTGGACGATTCCGGCCGGCACGGTTGCCTCGTGGCTGGTCGTTGGCACCAGGTCTGACGGCACCTACGGTGTTCAGGCGAATCGAGCCAAGGTCACTGCGACGCTGAACGGGCTGGCCAAGAAGATCAACCAGACGGCCGTGAACGCGTCGTTCCTCGTCAGCAAGCAGAACAAGGTCGTGGGCGTCGTTGCCGGCAAGGACGGCCGCGTACTCGACGTGGCCGGCTCGGTTGCTCTGATCCAGGGCCTACTTAGCCAGCGCGCCGCCGGCGTGGCCAGCTCCACGCCGCTCACCCCGGCCATCGCCACGATCACGCCCAACCTGTCGACCGCCGCCGCCACGAGCGCTGCACCCCAGATGCGGGAGATCTCAAGTTGGACGACCTACTACGCGGTGGGCGCCCATAACGGCGACAGCGCCAACATCACGATCCCGGCGATGGCGATTGACGGAACAATCGTCGCCCCCGGCGCCGAGTTCGACTTCTGGAAGACAGTCGGCGATGTCAGCCTGGCCAAGGGCTACAAGCTCGGCGGGGCGATCATCAACGGCCATTCCGTCGAGGGAACGACGATCGGCGGCGGGATCTGCTCGACCTCAACCACCCTGTTTAATGCCGCCCTTCGGGCCGGCCTCCAGATGGGCGCCCGGACGAACCACTACTACTACATCACCCGCTATCCGCTCGGCCTCGATGCGACCGTCTACCAGAATGGCAGCAGCGTCACGAACATGACCTTTACCAACGACACGCCTTACCCGATCCTGATCCGGACATTTGCCCAGCCCGGAATCGTCCGGTTCACGATGTATAGCGTCCCGACGGGCCGAACCGTGACCCTGTCGAAGCCGATCGTCAAGAACTTCATTCAGGGCTTTACGACGGTCGAGTATACGAAGTCGCTCAAGCTTGGCCAGTGGACCCAGCTTGAATACGAGGCCAACGGCCTGGACACCTGGGTGACCCGGACTGTCACCGACCAGAACGGCAAGATCCTCCACGTGGACACGTTCTACTCGCACTATGCGCGGATGATCGGGATCGTCCTGAAGGGCGAGGCCTAGCCCTCCGGAGCCAGCTGAGCCCCGTCGGCGGCTCGCAGGATCGCCCGCATAGCACTTCGGCTTGCGCCCGCCCGGTGGCCGCGATTGAGACCGAGATCCGCATCGCGGCGACGTCATGCCAGACCGTGCCGGACCGCCAGATGGTGCCTTCCGCCTGGACTTCGAGGATGACCGCGCGGGTGAGTCGGTCGCCTGCTTCTGGGTTGCCGCCGGGGACTGTGAAGCGGACTCACACCTGATTCAGCACGACGTCGTTGAGCACCTCGACGTCGGGCGCCGCGGCCGGTCCGCGGCTATCTCCCTGGCCATCTCACAGCAGCGCTCGACCATGGCCCGGATTCCTTCGCGACCAAGGCTGCGCAGGGCAGCGTAAAGGCTGAATCCCCGGGCACGCCGCGAGTATTCGGGGACCCAATGGACCTCGTCGCGCTGCTCAGTAGCCGAATATTCGAGGGAGCGCGCATACGGCGGTGACAGGGCCGCGGCGTGAGCCTCGGGGTCGGCCACGAAGGCGAATCCTCGTCCGGCGGCGTCATCAGGCCTTGTATCTTGACAGGACGGCGATCGACGGTGGCGTCGCCGGGCGCGACGCGCACGTAAATTCATTGGTGGAGATGGGGGAGAGTCGAACTCCCCGTCCAGAACCCTTCGCCAGGGACCACTACGAGCGTGTCCGATGATTTGTCGTCAACCGTCCAAGCGCCCATCGGCAGGCTCCCGGTCGGTCCAGTCACGTGTCCCTAGATCGGGCTTTGAACGACGCTACGTGGCGCTTGCACCGTTCGCATCCTCGCTAAATGACGCTTCCACAGCCCGCGAGGAGGAGGCTGCTTCCACGCTCACCTTACTGCCTAAGCAGCGAGGGCGAGAGCAGGCTGGCGGTTGCCAGTTACTTCGTTTTGTCGCCTTTTAACGAGGCCAGAGCGACATCCTCGGCTCGCGTTCCCTGGTAGCTGGACCCTGTCGAATCCACGCATCCCCACGGCCGTCGAACCTGCGCTCAACGGACGCGGATCATGCCACACGGCCGCCCTGCTGCCAAGCGCCCCATCAGCGGCCGCCCCTCCACGGGCTCGGCAACACCAGTCGTGCCAAGTCGTCGATTGCACGCCGCTTAACCGTCGAAACCCTGTCGATCGGTCGCCCGATCGGCTCCTTGTCCGCCAGATTCGAGCTCAGCTCGGCACGTCCGAGGCTGTTTGAGAGTTGGTCTGAGGTCACCGAACGACCATAAAGCCTCGCTCATCGAGCGATTTGGCATGCACTGGGGCCAGAACCGCGGACGAGAACCGCGGACGCGAACCGCGAGCGTGCCCGCCAGGCAGCCCGAGCTTCAGCGGCCGCGGGTGACGTCGGCCAATTGGCGGGCAACGTCGCGCCGGGAGTCGCGCTCGGCGATGTCGCGCCGGCGGTCGTAGAGCTGCTTGCCGCGGGCCAGGCCAATCTCGACCTTGGCTCGTCCGCGCTCGTTGATGTACAGGCGGAGCGGGACCATGGTCTGGCCCTTCTGCTTCGTCTTGGAGAGCAGCTGGGTCAGCTCGGCCCGATGGACGAGCAGCTTGCGGGTCCGCTTGGCCTCGTGGTTGAGCCGGTTGCCGCCCTCGTACGGGGCGATGTGTGCAGCGAACAGCCACATCTCGCCGCGGTCGATCCGGGCGTACGCGTCGGACAGGTTCACCTTGTGGCCGCGAACCGACTTGATCTCGGTTCCGGTCAGGGCGATCCCGGCCTCGAACGTGTCGTCGATCGTGAACTGGTGGCGTGCTCGGCGGTTTAGGGCGATGGTCTCCTCGCCCATGGTCGACTCCTTCGGTGATGACGGTCGGCGGATGGTACCCCGGTGCGGCCCAGCTCAGGGCGCACGAACGCCGGCCCTCGCGGACCGGCGTTCGTTAACGCTTCACCACCCGCAGGGTGTCCGCTTAGACGGTCATCTCCTGCGAGGTGGTGCAGCGACGACGTTCAGACACTGCACATCACCTCCTTTCGTTCGAGGAAACCGTACCCGAAGGCCGCCGTACGCGCAAGACCCGAACGTACCGGGCTGTCCGCGACCACCGAACGCGCCTCGCGCCGCAGGCCGGCCCGACCGACCGAAACTCAGGCGGCCCGCTCGAGCAACCCGGTTGCACCGGTCGTGGCCGCCAGCACCTGGAGGGCCCGGTCGAGGACCGGATCCATTCCTGCCGGCGTGTTGGCCGGGACGGCGACGGGGATGTCGGGGGTGAGCCCGACGTGGTGGATCCAGACCTTGTTCGGGGTCAGCCACTTGGCGATCGTCAGGCGGAAGCCACCGCTATCGTCCGAGAGTTGCTGGAAGGCCTGGATCGTGCCCTTGCCGTACGACTGGCTGCCAATCAGCAGGGCTCGGCCATGGGCCTGCAGCGCCCCAGCCACGATCTCGCTCGCCGAAGCGGTGTTGCCGTCGATCAGGACCACCACCTTGATCCGGGGGTCCGTGGCGGCCCCGCCGGGCGTTGCGTCCGTGGCCACCTGCGCTCCGTCCGCCCCCTGCTCGTAGAAGACCACGCCGCTGTCGAGGAACTGGCTTGCGACCGCCTGGGCCGCCGTGATGTAGCCGCCCAGATTGCCTCGCAGGTCCACGATCAAATGAGTCTGGCCGGCGGCCACATCGGCCTTGACGGCTGTCGCGAAGTCACGGGCCGAGCTGTCGCTGAAGCCCAGCAACTGAACGTAGCCGACGGTGCCGCCGGCGAGCGAGCGGGTCTGGACTTCTTTCTGGACGACGATGTCGCGGACGATCGAGATCGAGATCGGGCTGGACGACCCGCCCCGCTCGATGCCCAGGACAACGGTCGTGCCCTTCGGGCCGCGGATCTTCGCGACCGCATCAGCCACGCTGCCGACGAGGCTTATGCCATCGATCGACACGATCCGATCGCCTGGCAGGACCCCGGCCCTGTCCGCCGGCGCGCCCTGGATCACGCTCGAGACAACGAGGGTGCAGTCCGAGCCGAGGGTGGTGCAGGACGCGTTCGTCGAGATGGTGGTGGCAGGGATCGTCGCTCCGATCCCGCTGAACGTGCCGGCCAGGCTCTCGAGCGTTGTCTGGAAGTCGGTCGGGCTAAGGTACTGGCTGAATGGGTCGCCGAGGGCGTTGATCATCCCCCGGATCGCCCCCTCGATCAGCGTCTTTCGATCCACCGGATCGAGTGCGTAATCGCTCTGGATCGAGTTGTAGGTGTCCCAGAAGGGCTCGAACGCCTGGCGATCAGCGAGCGGCGTGCCGGGGGTCGATGCGCGCAGCGCGCCAAGGGCGAACCCGGACAGGAACAAGCCGGACCCCGCGAGGATCGCGACAACCGCGATGAACCAGGGCAGGTGGCGCCGGCGGCGTGCTTTCGGCTCAGCCGTCGAGGCGGGGGTGTTCACCTGCGCGCGAGGGGCCTCCGCGCCAGGGGCGTAGGCGGCGGTCGCATCCGGGGCGGGGGCGTCTACGCCGGCGTCTGCGGCGGGGAGATCGCTGGGGAGCATCGGATCGTCCTGCGTTCGGGTCGCGTTGGGCTCCGTATCGGCGGAGCTTGGGCACCGGCAGCCTACCGCGGGTCGTGCCGGCACGCCGCCACGGGACGTCGAGGCGCACGTACAGGTCGCCCGCGCCGACTACTTCAGGAGGTAGCTCCGGACCGAGACCCACGAACCGATCGTGCCTAGGCCGATGCCGGTAGCCAGGACGAGGACCGCGAGGTTGCGCGAGAGGGAGCCGAGCTCGAGCGGCAGGATCTCGAAGAAGCGGGTCATCAGGTTGCTCAGCGGCGCTGCCCCGAGGGCCAGCAGGACGAGCGTAATCAGCGCGCCGAGCAGGCCCACGAGGGCGCCCTCGAAGATGAACGGCCAGCGGATGAACGCGTCGGACGCGCCGACCAAACGCATGATCTCGATCTCTTCGGCGCGAGCGACCACGGCCAGCCGGATCGTGTTGACGATGATGAACAACACGGTCAGCCCGACCAGTCCGAGCAGGATCAGGCCGCCCGTCCGGAGCAGGTTGGTAATCGTCAGGACCCGGTCCACGAGGTTCTGGACCTCTTCCACCGTGGCCACGACATCGGTCCGGGCACGCAGCGTCTGGACGACGGTCCCGAACTGGTGGGGATCCTTGAGCTTGATGTTCAGGGTGGCCGGCAGCGGGTTCGAGTCGAGGAACTGGGTGAGGTCCTCGCGGCCCTGCTGAGCCATCCGCTGCTTGAACTGGGCGAGCGCCGTTGGCTTGTCGATGTATTCGACCGAGGCCACCTCCGGCAGCGCGGCGATGTCCTGCTGGAGCTGGACGACCTTGAGGTCGGGCGCGTCGTCACGCAGCTCGGCCACCACTTCCACCTTCTGCTCGACGAACTGGAGGCCGGCATTCAGACCAGACAGGACGACAAAGAACGTGCTCAGGAGCACGAGCATCAGGACCATCGTGGCCGTGGCGGCAATGCTCATCACGGCGTTCCGCCAGAACCCGTGCCAGGCACGCCTCAGGCTGAACGCGATGAATGAGAGCACCAGCTCAGTCCTCGCGGTGGTAGGCGGCGCCGAGCTCGTCGCGGGTGATCCGGCCATCCTCGAGCGCCACGACCCGCCGGCGCAGGGCAGTCACGATCTCGGCGTTGTGAGTCGCCATCAGCACGGTCACGCCGAGCTCGTTGATCCGGGACAGGAGCTGGATGATCTCCCAGCTAATGAGCGGATCCAGGTTGCCGGTCGGCTCGTCGGCGATGATCAGGCGGGGATCATGGACGAGCGCCCGGGCGATTGCCGTGCGCTGCTGCTCACCGCCGGACAGCTGTGATGGCAGTTGGCTGGCCTGGGCGCTCAACCCGACGAGGGAAAGGACCCGCGCGACCGCCGGTGCGATCTGGCGGTGGGGTGTGCCGGTAACCTCGAGCGCGAAGCCGACGTTCTCTTGAACGGTCTTGGTCGGCAGCAACTTGAAGTCCTGGAAGATGATCCCGATCTTGCGCCGGATCCGGGGCACGTCGCGCCGGTTCAGCCGGGCAACGTCCTGGCCGTCGAGCATCACCGCGCCCCGAGTCGCGATCTCGTCCCGGATGATCAGCTTGATCAAGGTCGACTTGCCGGCCCCGGAGGCGCCAACCAGGAAAACGAAGTCGCCCTCGGGGATGACCAGGTCGACGTCGCGCAGGGCCGTCTTGCCGTTGGGATAGGTCTTGGTGACGTCGTGCAGCACCAGGATCGCCTGCTCATCCGGCGTCTCGGCGATCAGATGGGCTGCCGGCTGGTCGCGGAGGGAGCGCGCGGCGGCTCGGGGAGGGGCCGCGTTCGGGGAAGCCACGCCCGGAGGCTACCACCCTCGACCCGACCTGTCCGCCCAACGAACGTTCTAGAGCAGCCCCGGCGAGATCGGCAGGTAGCGCCCGAAGTCGGCAAATGGCCGGTCCCAGCCCAGCAGGATCGGGAAATCCTCGAATCGGAGCCCAGCCCGGAGCAGGGTCCCAACCGCCGATGCTGCGTCACCGGGCACCCACACGGCTTGCGCCCCACGGGCCGGGACCGCTCGCAGCAGGTGACCCAGGGCCGGACCCATGAGCGCTTCGTGGCGGACTGCCACCGGTCCCACTCGACCGGTCTCCCAGGCGTAGCCGTAGCCCTGGCTCACCCCAATCGCATCCCGGTACAGAAAGCCATGGCGACCCTCGAGGCGCAGAAAGCGATGGTCCTGGGGATGCTCCACACCGAGCAGCTCGCGGTCGAGCGCTCCGACGGCGGCGCTCAGCTCGCGGTGGCCCGCGCCGTCGGGAGGTCCCGCTGCGATCGTCTCGAAGGGTACGGCGACCATCCCGGGTGGCAGGTCCGGCAGCGTCTCCGGGTGGGTCACGTAGCCCGCGACCGAGAGGAGCGGCAGGCGCGGCACGATCCCATAACGGCTATACATCGCGTTCGAGATCGGCTGGGCGCTGTCCGTGGCGGTGGCCAGGATCGCCCCGACGTTGGGCGGCGGAAGGATCGCCTCGACCAGCCGGCGCCCCAGGCCGTGGCCCTGCTCGGCCGGACGGATGAAGCACATCGACAGGAACCACAGCCGCTCGCGCATCACCGCCGCAGCGAAGCCCACGATCCGCTCGGGTCCCACGGCCACCACGAACCGCTCGGGATCGGTGGCGAACAGGTGCTGATGCAGGCGGATGATCCGGCCAAGGTCGTCAGGAATCGGCGGCTGGTTGAGCCGGCTCGTGTAGTCGTTGATGCTCTCCCGCCAGATCTTGGCGCAGGTCGGGATCTCCGCAGCAGCGGCGGGCCGGACGTCAATCGAGGTCACCCGGCGGGCTCGGGTCCCGCCCCAGAACCGCCTCCGGTGGCGAGGCGCTCGAGTTCCGCCTGCATGAACGTGTCCAGATCGCCGTCGAGGACGGCCCCGGTGTTGCTCGTCTCGACGCCGGTCCGCAAGTCCTTGACCATCTGGTAGGGATGGAGAACGTAGCTCCGGATCTGATTGCCCCAGCCGGCTGTGATGTGCTCGCCCTTCAGCTCGCGAATCTCCGCTTCCTTCTCCTCCAGGCGTCGTTCGAGGAGGCGCGCCTTGAGGACCTTGATCGCCATCTCCTTGTTCTGGGTCTGGGATCGCTCGTTCTGGCTCTGGGCCACGATGTTCGTCGGCAGGTGGGTGAGCCGGACGGCCGAGTCCGTCTTGTTGACATGCTGTCCACCGGCGCCCTGCGAGCGATACGTGTCGACCCGGATCTCGTCCCAGTTCAACTCGATATCGGGGTCGTCTTCCTCAACCTCGGGCAGGACCTCGACCAGCGCGAAGGTCGTCTGGCGACGGTTCTGGGAGTCGAAAGGGCTGATTCGGACGAGGCGGTGGACGCCCCGCTCGGCGCGCAGCCAACCGTAGGCGCGGGGGGCCTCGACAGCCACTGTGACGCTCTTGAGGCCGGCCGTCTCGCCCTCGGTCTGGTCGACGATCTCGGTGTGGTAGCGATGGCGCTCCGACCAGCGGAGGTACATCCGGAGGAGCATCTCCGCCCAGTCGGTCGCCTCGGTCCCACCGGCCCCGGCGCTGATCATGAGGAGCGCTGCGCGCTCGTCGTACTCACCGCTGAAGAGGAGGGCGGTGCGCTCGCGGTTGAAGTCGATCTCGACCGTCACGGCGTCCTTCGCCAGCTCCGATTCCATCTCCGGGTCGGGCGAATCGCGGAGCAAGTCGGTCAGCTCGTGGAGCGAGGTGGCCCGGGCCTCGAGCTGGCGCCAGGTATCGATCTCGGTCCGCAGTCCATCCGCCTGACGGAGGACCTTCTTGGCCGTGCGCCCGTCGTCCCAGAACCCCGGGGCGAGGGTCAGCTGATCGAGTT